>NZ_CAACVB010000001.1 GCF_900659635.1 Actinomadura roseirufa
GACCCCACGGGCCGCCCGGCTCGAGGACGAACGCCAGATGCCCGCCCTCGGTGGCGTAGGAGCGGAACCGGCCGGCGGCCAGGCGGGTGAGCCGCGGCCGCACCGGCAGCGCGACGCCGCCGAGCGGCGCCGCGCCGGCACCGTCCCCGGGCCTCGTGACGATCTCCTCGCCGTCCGCCCGCACGCGGAGCCGCACGTCCCAGACGGGATCGGCGAAACCGAACGGCCGGAGGCGATCGCGGGGGTCGAAGTCCGCCCGCCAGGCCAGCCGGTCGCCCCGGTGCTCGATCACCGCCTCCGTCCGCCGTCTCCGGCGCGGGCGCCGCCGGTCGTGGAACTCCAGCGTCGCGGTCAGCTTCGCGGTGGGCGCGATCCGGCCCAGCGGGTTCAGCACGTGCCCGGCCATGCGGGCACGGCCGCCGCGCATCTCCAGGCGGGTGACGGTGTTGGCCGGGCGCAGCTCCCCCACCGGCCGCTCATGGAAGCCGAAGTCGGTCACGTCGAGGACCCGGCGGCCCGCGCCCGCATGGACCGGCGCCCCCGCCCCGCGGACGGGCCCGGCGCCCCAGAAGATCCGCCCGTCCCGCTCCACCAGTGGCGACCTGAGCTCGGGGTGCCGGACACGGCCGTAGTCGGCGGCTGCCAGCGCGCCCGCGTGGTCGCCCGCCCGGACGAGGAACGCCGCGATCGCCGGCATCGGGTTGGCGGTCTCGAACACCCGCGGGTCCAGCTCGGCGAGGTAACCGGCCGCCAGCTCCAGGAACCGGGCCCGGTGCCGCGGCTCCCGGTCGCGCAGTTCCCGCAGGTAGAGGACCAGGTCGTGGTTGACGAACTTCGCGTCCTTGATCGATCGCAGCCCGTGCGCGCCGCGCAGCGCGAACAGCAGGTCGATGCGCCGGTGGATCTCCAGCCGGTCGGCGAAGTTGGCCGGGTCGGCCCGGCGGTTGGAGATCGACGGCGCCGGCGTCCGCTCCTTGACCAGCCAGTGGTAGACCCGGTGCGGGATCAGCGCGGTGCGCTCGGCCGCCAGGTACGCCTCGGCCGTGAAGAGAAGGTCCTCATAGTGCAGGTTCTCGACGAAACGGAGCCCGTTGTCCTCAAGGAAGCCCCGGCGGTACGCCTTGTTGGTCGACAGGGTGTCGTAGAGGAGGTCGGGGTTCTCCGCCAGCGACCCGTACACGGCACTGTGCCCGTACAGCCACGGATACCAGGGGCGGACGCGCTCCTTCGAACCTTCGGGCTCGTCCAGGAAGATCCTCTCGCAGAGCCCCGAGACCAGGTCGGCGCCCGTCTCCTCGGCGGCGGCCAGCAGGTTCAGGCAGGCGTGCCGGTCCAGCAGATCGTCGCTGTCGAGGAACATCAGGTAGCGGCCCTCGGACCGCTCGACCCCCACGTTGCGCGGACGGCCGCAGCCCCCCGAGTTCACGGGCAGGTGGACGGCCCGCACCCGGTCCGGGTGCGCGGCGGCGAGGTGGTCGGCCACCCGGCCCGTGCCGTCGGTGCTCGCGTCGTCCACGATGACGGTCTGCACGCCGCCCAGCGACTGCTCCAGCGTCGAGGCGACCGCCCGCGGCAGCCGCCGCGCGTCGTTGTAGGCGATCACCACCACGCTGACATCCGGGCGCACCCGCATGGGCCTCCCCTCCGCTCTCCGGCGTGCCAGGGATTCCTTTCCCGGAACGCCGCGCGGAGGTCCAAGACCGATCAAAGCCTGTCAATGATTGGCATGACCCGACATTGGTGATCACTCGGCGGTGGCGGCCACCGAGCGCCGCGCGGCCACGGCCCGGAACGCCGGAAGGCGCCCGGCCGTGAGGCCGGGCGCCTTCCGTGGGCTCCGCGGGTGCGCGGACCGTGACGCCCCCGTGGGGCGTGGGGTCACTTCCGGTAGTCGGGGTACCCGTAGCCGACGACCATGGACTTGCTGCGGACCCTGTTCTTGACGGCGTCGTCGGTGTTGCCCTCGACGGTCTTGATGGTGCCGTCGCCGTTGTCCTTCACGACGAAGCCGACATGGTCGATGTCACCGATGCGGCCCTTGGACCCGTTCTGCCAGTCGTAGAACACGACCGCGCCGGGGCGGGCCTTCTGCCCCCAGCGGTGGTTCTGCTTGAACCAGGTGGCGTGGCCGACGGTGTAGGCGTCCCAGCCCATGTTCTTGGCGCCGACCTGCGCGCCGACCCAGGACACGAACATGTTGCACCACGAGGCGCCGTTGTAGTCGCTGACCCGGCCGCCGTCGCGCTTGGCGGTCTGCTTGGCGTGCGGGGTCGAGACGTACCAGCGGGTGTACTTGGTCTGGCCGCCCTTGCCCTCGTGGATGCCGACCTGCGACTCGGCCATCTTGATGACCTCGGCGGGCTTGACCCGGTGCGGGGCGACCTTGAAGCCCTCACGGCGGGCCTCGGCGGTGGCCGACGGCTTCTTGACGTGCCGGGTCTTCGACGCCGCCTTCCCATGGTGCGAGACCACCGCGGCCTCGGCCGGGGTCCCGGCGGCGGCGTTCTCACCGGCGAGGGGGGTGAAGACCGCGAGGCCGACCGCTCCGGCCAGCACGGCGCCTACGGCGACGCCGACGGCCCGGTCCTCGGGGGTGAGGCTGTTCAGGGAAAGTCGATTGAAAAGACCGGTCATGCGGGGAATCTCCTTGTCTCCCATGACGCCTACCGGGTTAGCTGACGGATTCGGGCATGGAAGTTGCCCTACGGCACGCTCTGGGAGCGCGCCGATTCACCCCTGGAACCTGGGTCCCCGGCTCCGTCCGGTCGGGTGGACCTGGACGGACTCGGCCTGGCACCGCGCGGATCGCGATGCCTGTTCGGATGTGTCTCAGCGACTGATCTTGAGAGGGGCGCCCCCGCGGGGCGCGTGTCGCGGGCGGTGGCCGCTCCGCGATCCTCGGCCGCGCGAGTACGCGACCGGCGGCAACGCATGGAACGCGCTGCGTGATTCAGACAGAAGGTACCAACCTTCTCAAGAAAAGCAAATCAGGCACAAAACACTCTCTTGCCTGCTCAAAGCCCTTCCAATGGGGTCCCAACACACCACCCCGGGCGGGTCTTCCCGATCACCCTGGGCCCGGCGCGGCGGCGCACCGCCCGTCCGTCCGCAGGGCCCGCGCCACAGGGCCTCCACAACTTCGGCCGGGCGTCCATTTTTACCTTCGCGACCAGTCTCAGAGGCAGGCAAAGACGGCCGACGTCCGGAGCCGGAGGCACCCGGGACGATCTCCAAGGACCCGAGATGAGACCCGGGTCACGGAGAGTGATCACTCGGATGGCCGCGTGACCTGCGTCACTCGACTCGCAGGGCGAACAGCGTCGTGTCGTCCGCCGCGCGGTCGTGCTCCATCCGCGCCAGGACCTCGTCCAGCACGGGCTCGGGGCCGGCCGAGGCCTCCTGCAGGATCGCCGTGAGCCGCTCGATCCGCTCGTCCAGATCGGCGTCCCGGCGCTCCACCAGGCCGTCGGTGTAGAGGAAGATCAGGTCCCCGGCCCGCAGCCGCGTCCCGACCGTCGCGTACTCCCAGCCCGGCAGCGCGCCGAGCATCGGGTCCGGGACGACCTGCAGCGGCGCCGCCCGCCCGCGGCGCACCAGGATCGGCGGCGGATGGCCCGCGCAGGTCCATTCCAGGACGCGGCGGCCCGGGTCGAAGCAGCCGATCACGGCGGTGCCCGTCGCCGGCGGGTCCATCCGGCCCACCAGGTCGTTCAGCCAGCCCGCCAGCCGCCCCGTCGGCTCCCCCGTGCAGGCGAGCCCGAGCAGCCCGTTGCGGGTCCGCGCCATCGCCGCCGCGGCCGGCAGCCCGTGCCCCGCCGCGTCCCCGATCGCGAACATCGCCCGCCCGTCGGGCATCGCCTGGGTCGCGAACCAGTCGCCGCCGATCCGGGCGGTGCTCTCGGCCGCCAGGCTGCGCAGCGCGATGCCCAGCCCCGGCAGCCGCTCCAGCTCGTGCTCGTCCGGCAGGATCGCCCGGCGCAGCGTCACCGCCACGCGCCGCTCCTGCGCCGTCTGCGCCTGCTGCTCGAGCATCTGCCGGCGCGTCTCGGCCAGCGCCCGCTCCACGCCGCGCCGCCGGGTGATGTCCTGCGAGACGATGTTGATCGACACCGGCAGCCCCGCCGTGTCCAGGACCGGCTCGGCGAACACCCACAGGTGCCGCGCCGCGCCGTCCTTGCCGATCACCCGGTGCTCGGCCTCCACCGGCTCGCGGCGGGAGAACAGCGTCTGCACGGCCTCCTCGACCAGCGGCAGGTCGTCGCCCGCCACCACCTTCGGCAGGTCGTGCGGCATTGGCGGCACCTCGTCGGGGCGCAGCCCGTAGTTGGCCAGCATCTGCGGCGTCCAGTTCGCCTCGCCGGTGGCGAGGTCCCACTCCCCGAACCCCAGCAGCGCCAGCCGCTCGACCCGCTCCAGCCGCCGCGCCATCCGGTCCTCGCCCCGATGGAACCGCCACGTCACGCAGATCCCGGTGGGCACCGAGACGCACCGCACGCTCATCCGCGACGTGCGGGACAGCCCGCTCTGGGCGGTCGAGTACCTGACCCCCAGCCGCTCCATGGCCGTCCCGGTCTCGTGCACCTCGACGAACGCCTCGAACAGGCCGCTCATCGCCACGCCGGGCTCGGCCAGCAGCAGCCGCTGCCCGGTCAGCTCGTCCGCCCCCCGGCCGAAGAGGTCGCGCGCGATGGAGTTGAGGCCCGCGTAAAGGAAGTCGGCGACCCGCCCTTCCTTCCCCCGCACCGGCACCAGGTGCGCCGCCCCGTCCAGGGACACGTCCAGGACGGCCCGCGCCGTCGGGTCCTCCGGGACCGCGGCGAGGATCTCGGGGTCACCGCTGGTGTCCTCCGCCGTGACCCGGCGCAGCACGTCCTCGGCCCCCGACACCACCGTGCGCCGGGCGTCGGCGCCCTCGGCGCGCGGCGCGTGACGGCCCGCCACCACCGCGCCCACCCGCCCGGCGCCCTCCTCGAGGTCCTGGCCCCCCACCACCAGCGCCGCGGCCTCGGCGAGCTCCAGGTCCAGGTCGCGCGCCAGCCAGATCAGATGCTGCAGGGCCTCGCCGGGCGGGACGCCGAGCCGCCGGGCCAGCACGACCCGCGCCTCGGCCAGGACCGCGCGGTCGTGCGCGGCCCCCCGCAGGTCCTCAAGGTCCGGTACGGCCGCGTGCATACCCGGCTCCGCGGGCGTGCCCGGAGCCGGAGCCCCCTCAGCTTCCGCCACCCAGTCCCCCATTCGGCGTTGCGATGGCCCCGGGAGAAAAAGGTACTAAGGCCGACGATGAGGTATTCGTCCCCATCTCATAAGCAGTCCATATCTTTAACCGGGTTTTCCGTTCGAGCCGGAAGCGACCGGTTCCCGGGACTCTTCCCCGGAACATCCCGGCCACACCCGCCACACCCGCCAGTCCACTTCCACCGATTGGATCGCGACAGGGGTCCCCCACCGCCCCTAGCGTCACCAGCATGAACGAAGACCTCGCCCGGCTGCCCGGGCTGCTGTCGGGCTACGCCGCCGGCCTCCTGGACGGCCTGGACGGCCGCCCGGCCGCCGTCCAGCCCGTCCCGCCACCGGCCCGGCCGCTGCCCCCGGCGGCCGGGCTCGAGGGCGCCCTCGCCGACTTCGCCGAGCGCTGGGAACCCGGCTTCTCCGGCGGCGCCGGCCCCCGCTACCTCGGCTTCGTCACCGGCGGCACGACCCCCGCCTCCATCGCCGGAGACTGGCTGACCACCGTCCTCGACCAGAACCCGACCTCCCTGCTCGACTCCACGGCCCCCGACCTGGAGCAGGAGACCCTCGGCTGGCTCGCCGAACTGCTCGCCCTCCCGTCCCACACGGGCATGTTCGTCTCCGGCGCGACCATGTCCACCACGGCGGGCCTGGCGATCGCCCGGGAGTGGCTCGGCGAACGCGCCGGCGTCTCCCCGGCCGAGGACGGCACCGCGGCCCTCGGCGAGATCACCGTCCTGTCCGGCGCCCCGCACTCCAGCGTCGCCAAGGCGCTCTCCATGCTCGGCATCGGCCGCAGGCGGCTCCAAGCCGTCCCCACCCTCCCCGGCCGCGAGGCCGTCGACCCGGACGCCCTCGACGAGGCCCTCACCGCCCTCGGCGGCCGCCCCGCGATCGTCGTCGCCAACGCCGGCACCGTGAACACCGTCGACTTCGACGACCTGCGCGCCATCGCCGCCCTGCGCGACCGGCACCCCTTCTGGCTCCACGCGGACGCCGCGTTCGGCGGGTTCGCCGCCCTCTCTCCCTCCCACGCCGGCCTCGTCGCCGGCCTGGACGAGGCCGACTCCGTATGCGTGGACCTCCACAAATGGCTCAACGTCCCCTATGACTCGGCCGTCCAGTTCACCCGCCGCCGCGACCTGCAGACCCAGGTGTTCAAGAACTCCGCCGCCTACCTCGGCGCCCCCGGCGCCGCCGACCCCGTCCATCTCACCCCGGAGAACTCGCGCCGCCTGCGGGCCCTGCCCGCCTGGTTCACCCTCCGCGCCTACGGCCGCGAGGGCCACCGGGCGATCGTCGAGCGCAACATCGCCCAGGCCCACCGCCTCGGCGGCATCCTCGCCGCCTCCCCGGGCTGGCGGCTGCTCGCCCCGGTGCGCCTCAACGTCGTCTGCTTCGCCCACGACAGCCGGTCCCCCGAGGCGGTCATGAACGACGTCGCCGCCTCCGGCGAGGCGTTCGTCACCCCCACCGTCCTCTGGGGCACCCCAGGCATCCGCGCCGCCTTCAGCAACTGGCGCACCACCGACGAGGACGTGGACCGGGTCGCCCGGACGCTCGTACAGTGATCATGTGAAAACGACGATTACCTACCTGGAGATGACCAGCTCCGCCGACCTCGTCCCCGGCCGCCCCGCCCCCATCACCATGGAACCCGCCGCCCCATCCGTCACTCGTGACCTCACCTGCCGCATCGGTGTCCAGTACCAGTGGAAGAGCGCCTCCTGGACCGACGACCAATGGGCCGCCTACCTGAACGGCCCCCACCACTCCTGGGTCCTCAGGCTCACCGAGGACATCGGCCTCGCCCGCTACGCCATCGACGGAGACGACGTCGAGATCACCACGTTCGGCCTGCTCCGCGAATGGACCGGCCGCGGCGTCGGCGGCCACGCGCTCACCCTCGTCCTCCGCAAGGCGTGGGAACTCCTCCCCGACGCCCGGCGCGTCTGGCTGCACACCTCGACGCTCGACCACCCCAACGCCCTGCCGAACTACCGCGCGCGGGGCCTGCGCCCCTACCGCACCGCCGAGGCGTAGACCTGCCGCGTCAAGGACGTCACCCGCGCCGACCCGGCCCGGAAGGACGTCCCCACCGGCTGCAGCGTCAGCACGACGACGACGTGCCGCCCCACGATCCCGGTCGTGTGCAGCACGGGCCTCCCGATCCCGAGATCGGCCGCCCGCACCATCCCTCCCCCACGGCACGGCACCGCGGGCACGTTCCCGAACCCCGACCATCCCTGTTTCACCGCCCACGGCCGCTTCAACGCCCGCGGGATCCCGAACGTCTGGTCGAACCCGTCCGTCCCGCACGGCGTGGACCTCCGAAGCTGCGCCAGCACGAACTCCCGATGCGCCTTCGGTGCCCCGCCGACCAGATACCGGTAGGTCCGGACGACGTCCGCCGCGCTGAGCGCCGTGTACCCCCAGAACCCGGGCTTGTCCCGCGGCGGCGGCGCCGTGTCCCGCAACCCCGCCCGCCGCACCATCCGCTCGATGATCCGCGCCTGCCCGCCCCGCCTCCAGAACCCCGTGGCGGCCTTGTCATCGCTCGACCGCAGCATCAGCCCCAGCGTCTCCCGATCCGCGGCCGACACCGTGTGCTCGCGCATGTAGTCCAGCGCCAGCAGGATCTTCACCACCGACGCCGACCGGAACGTCTCCCGCGCCCGATGCTCCACGAGCACCCGCCCGGCCTTCAGATCGAACACGACCCACGCGGCGCGCACCCCGGCCCCCGCCGACGGCCGCGGAACCGGCCTCCCCGACCGCTCCGGCCCAGGCCTCACCGTAGGCGAACCAACGGACACCGAGGGCTTCGAAGAGGGCGACCCGCCCCCCTCACACCCGCACACCAGGACCCCGGCCACAACAGCCGGCCCCACCCGCGTCACTAACGAGAACACCGGCCATGCCTACCAGACCGGCCCCCCGCCACGGCACCGTAACCCGGTACGCACGACCTCTCAGACTGCGCTACAGTAATCACGCCTGCTGCGGCAGGCACCGGGACGTAGCGCAGTTTGGCAGCGCACTTGACTGGGGGTCAAGGGGTCGTGGGTTCAAATCCCGCCGTCCCGACAGAGAAGTACCAGCTCAGAGGGGCTTCGGAGATCGCTCCGAAGCCCTTTTTCGATCTTGAAGGTCGAAGGGGAGCCAAAAGGGGAGCCACCGTCACCCAACCGACGCCGACCCGCCCGGCCCGAACACCGCGTCGGCACCCTTGGCGATCAACGCCTTCAACTGATGCCGGTAGCCCCTGGTGACGGCCGGGCAGGAGTGCCCGCACAGCTCGGCGATCTCCTCGAGGGGCACACCCCTCCGCCCACCGAGCAGAACACCAAGCCGGTGCGTTTCCACGCCTCCCCCGCCTTGAGCCGCTGCGAGGCCTGCAGCACGTGGTGCCTGCGCAGTGTCTCCGCCGCCCGCTGCGGGAGTTCCAGTGTCCGGCGCGACTTCCGGGTCTTGGTGTCGCCGTGCGCCTGCACCGAGCGCCACACGCAGATGGCGCACATCGCGTGATCGAAGCCGGCCTTCGCCACCGGACGCCATCCGGCCTGGTCGTCCGGTCAGCAGGGGGAGCAGTGGCGGCAGTGGAAGCAGGGCGAGCCGATCAGCGCGATCGCTCGCAATGTGGGGGTCAAGCAGCAGCACGTGCGGCGGTTCCCGACTCAAAGCGGAGGTGTGCGGGTCCAGGTCCAGCGTCGTGCCGCCGGGCATGTGACGCTGTACGAGCGGGAGGAGATCTCGCGGGGCCTCGCGGCGGGGATGTCGGGCCGTGCGATCGCCCGCCGGCTGAACCGGCCGGGCTCGACGGTGGCCGGGGAGATCAGCCGCGACGGCGGCCGCGAACGCTACCGCGCCCTGGACGCCCAGGCCCGCGCCGCCCGCCTGGCGCGACGTCCCAAGCCCGCCAAGCTGACCGTCCACTCGCCGCTGCGCCGAATCGTCGAGGAGCGGCTGGAGTGCCGCCGGTCGCCGCAGCAGATCGCCCGCTGGTCTACCCCGACCATCTCGGCATGCGGGTCTTACACAAGACGATCTACATGTCGCTGTCCGACCCGCGGCGGGCACTGAACCGGAAGCTGACCGGGCAGCTGCGCACCGGGCGAACCATGCGACATCCGCGTGTCGTGCGCCGCCCCAGCGGCCGCGGGCAGATCCGGGACATGGTGCCCATCAGCCGGCGCCCCGCCGAGGTTGAGACCCGGCTCGTGCCCGGCCGCTGGGAAGGTGACGTGGTCATGGGCCGGCGTCCCTCCGCGGTCGCAACGCTGCTGGAGCGGACCACCCGCGTCGTCCGACTGGTCGCGTTGCCCGACGGCATCAAGACCCAGCAGGTGCGTCCGCATCTGGTTCGTGCCATCGAGCAGATGCCGCCCCCGATGCGCGGATCGCTCACCTGGGACCGGGGCCGGGAGATGGCCGAGCACGCCCAGCTCACCGCCCAGATGGGCATGCCGGTTCACTTCTGCCGCAAAGGCAGCCCCTGGCAGCGCGGCACCAACGAGAACACCAACGGACCGCTACCCCAATACCTGGGCAAAAGCACCGATCTCAGGCTCCTTGACCAGAACGACCTGGACCGGATCGCAACCGAGCTCAACGACCGTCCCCGCAGAATCCACGGCTATCGCGCACCGAGCGCGCTTTACGCTGCCCTTTGCGCTCAGGTCGATGCAACGACCCCCTGAGACCGCCATCCTTAAAATCGGGTGCGCGCGTTCACTCTCGCGGTGGACCGAACAGACTCCTCCGACTGCCCCCGGATGTTCCGCAGGTCCGCGCCCCTCAGGTCCACGCTCCGCAGATTCACACGCATCAGGATCGCGCCCTGCAGGTCGGCACCACGCAGGTCCACGCGCGACAGGAACACGCCCTGCAGGCCCGCACCTTGAAGGTTCGCGCCCCGCAGGTCCGCCTCCCACAGGAAGACGCCTCGCAGGCTTGTGTCCCGCAGGTCCGCACCTTGAAGGTTCGTGCCCCTCAGCTGAACTCGCTTCAGGCTCACCCTTCGCAGGTCCGCACCTTGAAGGTTCGCCCCCTGCAGGTCCGCGCCCTCCAGGTCCATCCCCACTAGGAGGAATGCGTCCCTTCTTGCTTCGGCGCGGCGCGGGTCCTGCACGCGCTCGCTCGACCGACGCGCGGGCATCTCCGCTTCCGCGCGTATCCCGTCCGCGTGCTTCAAGCCCGCAGATCGCAAGTCCGCACCACGCACATCCGCACCACGCAGGCTCGCACCGCGCAGGTTCGCATCCTCCAAGCCGGAATCCCGCAAGTCCGCGCCCTTCAGATCCGCGCCTTCCAGATTCGTCCCGCGCAGGTCCGCAGTGCGCAGATCGGCGCCGTTCAGCCGGGCGCCGGCCAGATGAAGGCCACTGAGGTCCAAGCTGCGACGCTCAGGGCGGCGGGGTCGTACGGCCAGCGCGGTCAGGGCGGCCTGGACATCTGCCGCAGGCCGCCCAGGCAAAGACGGCCGGCGCGACAAGCTCGGTTCACGACCGTCGAGGCGGGCCCGCGGCGCCCGGCGGCGAACGAAGGCCTCCAACACCTCCACGACGTCATCGTGATGAGCGCGGGAATCAGCGGTGACATGGGCCAAGGCATGGATGCCGCCGAGCCGGGCGTCGATGTCGGGGGACCCCAGCCGTTCCAGGGCCTTGGTGAACCGGTCGGTCACCTGCCCACGGTGCGACAGCCGGTAGTTGCGCGCGGTGTACAGCAGGGAGATCGCCACCACGATCGCACCACCGGCCGAGACCACCAGCAGCCGCGCGTTATGCCGATCCTTGGGATCGGTCACCCCCATCCAGCCGGGCATCTTCCACAACGCCACCCCGTAGGCCACCGCCAGTCCGGCCAGGCCCAGCCCGGCCAACGCCACCCCGGCGCCGCGCGCGGCCGGCCGCGCCAGCTCGTACTGCCACCGCCGTCGAACACGCCTCATCAACTCCACGGCAAACCAGTCAACGAGCGTCCACCCCTGGACCGCCGACCATGGCCACATCCGGATCACGACCATCGTTTCCCGACACCCCCACCACCATCTCGCCCACCTGCACGCGCCCGCGCGTAGGGCGACCCCAGAAACTCCCCCATGTTTGGATCTTCGGCAGAAGCCGGGGGTCTGCAGCCCTGCGGGCTTCAGGTCCTGGACGGGGTTGCCCGAGAACCTCATGCCGCCGATGAACGGCCGTCCTGGCGCCCTCGATGGCGGGGACGAAAGTCCGTGGTTGACGACGCGAGGGGCGGTCGCCATGGCGGACACGGGTAACAGCCGGGCCGGTTCCGGGGGTCGAGTGATCGCGCTGCGACCGGACGCCGAGCGGTACACCACGGTGGCGGGCGCCGCCACGGCGATCTCGGCCGAGTGGACGGCGGCCGCGGTCGCGGGCACCGTGGCGGCCGCCGAGCGGGCTCTGGCCGACGTCTAGCAGCATCTCGACCGGTGGGCCCTGAGCTCCAACACGGTCGAGGCGTACCGGCGGCACTGCCGCGCGTTCGTGGCGTGGCCGGTGGAGGAAGGCGGCGCGGAGGAGCGCTCGGACGCCTTCCGGGACGTGGTCGGCGCCGACGCCGCGGTGAGCACGTGGCGCGCGGACCTGGTGGACGCTCGGGCCTCGGTCTCCAAGGTCGACCAGGCGCGGGCCGCGCCGGCGCTGATGTACGGAGCGTGCCGGGCTGCGGCTGACGATCAAGCAGCTGCGGGTGACGCCGCCCGGGGAACCGGTCGCGCTGAACGATCGGCAGGCCGGGGGCGGCGCGGCGGCGTGGGGCCCGGGACTGGGCGATCGTCGCAGTCCTGCTGTACTCCGGCGCCCGGGTGGAGGAGTACGCCCGCCTTGAGACGGAGGACGTCCCGGTGACCGCGCGGACCGGCGGCGTGCGCCTGCAACGGCAAGGGCGGCCAGGTGCGCACCGTGCCGCTCCCGGCGCGCGCGGCGCTGCTGGACTAGCTCGCCGGGCGCGGCCGCGTCGACGGGTCGCTGTGGCTGGGACCGGCGCGGCCCCCTGACCATCTCCGGCCTCCCGCAGGTCGTGCTCGCGGTCGTCCGGGCTCGCGGGGCCGCGGCCGTACGTCCTCCGCCATACCCACGGCACCGCGCAGGTGCGGTACCTGCTCGGGCGCGCCTCGGTGGCCACCTCGGGGCGCTACTTCCGCGCCAGCGCGGCCGAGGTCGCCGAGTTCGTCGGGGCTGTCTTCGACCGCTGACGACTCCGGACGTGGGACGCGGGTGGGTGCCGGTGTCGCGGCCGGCGGCGAAGAACTCGTCCATGGGGTTGCGAGCCTGGCCGGTGGGCGGCTCGGCAGCACTGTCCTGATAGCCGTGACATTGGCGTCATGGCTATCAGGAAGGCGAAGGGACTGTTCCAGGAACACGGACGGATGTCGGTCGACGGGCTTGCCAATGCCGCCAACGCCTGTCCCTCACGGTAATGCCACGAGCGATCCTCATAAAGCGCTAGCATGTCCTTCATGAAAATGCGCGCCCTCGCTCTGACTGGTCTAACCTGCGCCGCTTTCGCGATGAGCGCATGTTCCGATAAAGAACACCGTAGCGTTGCGGCAGATGCCAAACTCGAAGCTCAGTGCGAATCGATTCCATCGGACGCTCGTCGCCTCACTCTCAAGGCCGAAGACGGCTTTAGTCTAGGTGCAGCGATTATTGGCCAAGAAGGCATGTCGGTCGGCGTCGTTATCAGCTACGGCGCATCCCAAACTCTCTGCGACTGGCTAGGCGAAGGGAGAAGGCTGGCCGCCGCGACCGGATCGAGGGTTCTCATTGTCGATCAAAGAGGCGCAGGAGCCAGTCCAGGGAAAGAAGATATACGAAAACTCCCCGGAGATGTGGTTACGGCCGGAAAATGGCTGAAGAGTCACGGCGCCCATCGCCTTGTCTTTATAGGGTCGTCGATGGGCGCCCCCATAGCACTGTCCGCCTCAACTCCCACGGGCCCGCGTGAGGCAGTTTCCCCGCGCGAGCAGAGTGCTCCGGTAATGGGGCGTGACGTGTGTGCCGCTGTCGCCATTTCGCCAGCTTCTTCCATTGAGACGAAGGCGGGCCAAGTAAGCGCGCTGGCCGCCAGTTCTTTCCCGGCTTCTCTGTGGATAGCCTACGAGAAGGGGAACAGGAACGTATCCAGCAATGCTGTGACTTTGGCCAAGCGCCTGAAGGATGCGGGTTCCCCGAACGTACGCACTCTGGCGGTCGACGGAAACGACCACAGCATCGGACTCGTCAAGGGGCATTCTTCAGTGCGTCGCTTCACTGACGAGGCCGTGCGTTCATGCCGGTAGACGGGGCTGGATCGTTAGAGGCCGCGCTGCCCCCCAGCCTCAGCGGCCCGTCCTGGCGGCCGCGCTCGACGAGGTGGCCCAGCACTGGCAGCTCATGCAGGAACGGGCACGGCGAACCGGTCGCAGCGCATGCAGACCGCAGGCGCAAGGCCGCCGAGGACGGCCGACGCCCTCTGCAGAGCCGGGAACGGTCCTGAAGGACGGCCCCATCAAGGGCGCGTTCACCATCGCCGGCCGTACGCCCGACGACAAAGAGGTCATCACTGTGCGCTGCTCTGCACAGTCCGGCGGGAGGGTCGCCGGCATGGCCCCGGATGCCAGACGCGGGCGGCCCCAGATGGCCCCACCCACTCCGACCGTCTGACCTGCGAGGTGATCCTTCCCGGCGTAGTCCGGCCGTGCCCCTTATCGACCGGCGGCCGCCGCGCCGCGAGCGGGGGGCCACGCTCGGCGGGGCGGCGCTGGTCGTTCGCGCGTTGCTCCCCGGACCGGCGGGGGGCGAACCGCGGTCGGGTCGACCGGCGCGGGCTACGTGCACGGCTACGCCCGCGTGGAGCGCAGCGACCACCTGTGCGAGGAGTGCTGTCATGGGTGCAGCACATCGCGCCCGGGTCCGCCCCGGGTCCGGGGCGAGTCCGCCCGTGGTCCGGCTTGGGTCCGTTCTCGCGGCGGGGACGTTACCGCAGGTCAGGTCATCCCGGCGTCGCGCTGTTACGGGGTTCGGGGCGGCGGGAGGTCGCGGGCGGCTTGTCGCTGCGCCCGCTGGTCGGCTGAGGCGTCAGACTTCACGTTCGATCAGCTCCCTCGCGGACCTAACGCCAGAATCTGGTCCGATCCTCCTTGCGGGGCCCGACGCTTTTGTGTCAGTGGTTGGCGATTTCAGGTGCGGCTAGGTTGCGCCGAGAATGTCGCGGCGGGTCAGACCGCGATGAAAACCTGGTCCAGCTCTAGGGTTCCTTCCCAGCGTCTCTGGGCGGAGCGCCACCAGGTTTCGTACTGCTGAGCGCGTTCTTCGAGCAGGTCACTGGTGTGGTTGCAGCACACAGCGTCAGGGTGGAGTTCGCTGTGCTGCTTGCCGACCCAGCGGCATAGCCGTTTTCAACAGCTCGTCCACGCTCGTGATCCTGGATGTAGAGCTTGACATTCCTTGTAGCGCCGTTGTGATCGAAGGCTACGGACCGCGTGTACTGCTGGGCGAGGCTGGTCATCCTAAAGTCACCACGTGGGTGATGCTGGGTTTGTGGTTTGGGGACGGTCGGAGGTTCGGGTGAACTGGGCGGCCTGGATTTCGTACAGGGCACGGAAATGGCCCTGGGGCAGGGCCAATAGGTCGTCGGGGGTGCCGGATTCGATGAGCCGGCCGCGGTCGAGCACGTACACGAGGTCGGCGTGGCGTACGGACGCCATTCGGTGGGTGATGAGGATGATGGTTTGTCCGCCCTCGGCCAGCTCACGGATCTGGTCGAACACCCTTTGTTCCTCACGGGCGTCGAGTGCGGCCGTGGGCTCGTCGACGATGAGGACCTGAGCGTCCCGGTAGTGGGCTCGGGCGATGCCCAGGCGCTGCCACTGGCCGCCGCTGAGTTGGTGGCCGCCCTGGTATCCCCGGGCCAGCAGGGTGGCCCAGCCGCGGGGCAGGTCCTGGATTACCGGGGTGGCGCCCGCCTGGTCGGCGGCGGCTTTCAGCCGGCCGTCGTCGTCGGGGGCGCGGGAGTCGCCGATGACGACGTTGACGCGGGCGGTGAAGGGCCAGCGCTTGAAGTCCTGGGCCACCATGGCGATCCGCTCGAACACCTGCCGCCGGTCGGCACGGGAGGTGGGGACGTCGTCCCAGGAGACGCTGCCTGTGTTCGGGAGATAGAGGCCGGCGAGCAGCTTGACCAGGGTGGACTTGCCCGAGCCGTTCTCCCCGACCAGGGCGGTGATCCGCCCTGTCGGGATGGTGAGCGAGACGTCGTCGAGCGCCGGGAGTGTCGTCGTCTCGGTCGGCGGATAGCGGAAGGTGACCTTGTCGAACGTGATGTGGCGGGGGTGCCGCGGCACGTCCAGACCCCCGGCCGGAATCGCCCAGTCGGCGGCTTGGACGCGCAGGCGGTCGAGGTCGCCGACGAACAGGCTCTCGTCATAGAGGTTGTTGATCGCCTGGACCATGCCGCCGAGGCTGGCCGTGCCGGTGCGCAGGGCGAGCAGGGCGGTCCCCGCGACGGACATCGGCATGGCGCCGCCCCAGGCGAGGGCGCCCAGTGTGAGATAGGTGGTGGTGGCGGCGAGGCCGGTCCAGGCCGCGGCCCACAGGCCGGTGCGCGCGTCCAGCGTGGCCAGCCGAGTCTGTTCGGCCTCGGCGTTGGCGGACATGTCGCGGAAGTGCTTGAGCAGGAAGGGGCCGACCGCGTGGACCCGGATCTCCGACGCGGCCTCGACGGCGGTGAGCTCGGTGCTGAAGACCCGGCCGGCCCGCGTGTGCTGCACCCAGGTCTGGAAGCTCTCGTAGCGGCGGCGGCTGATGACCAGCGTTCCCCACATGCGCGGGACGATCATCAGAGCCAGCAACGGCAGCAGTACCGGATGCAGCACGGTCAGCACGCTCGCGGCGGCGACCAGGGAGAACAGTGCGGTGATCACACGTGTGCAGTGGTCGACCATCCGGCGGGCGGCGGGCGCACCGAACTGGGCGGTGTCGAGCAGCCGGCGGAACCGGTCGTCCTCGATCGCTGCCAGTTCCACCCGCGAGGCGCACGTCAGGTACTGCTCGGCGGCCGCCCGCTCCACCTTGGGTTCGAGCCGTCCTGAGCCGTAGGTGGACGCGGCGGTGAGCAAGGCGCCCAGTACCGCGGTGAGCGCGACGAGCACGAGGGACGGCAGGGCATGGCGGAGCCGGTCGGCCGCGTCGCCGTCGGCGAGGACGGCCGCGAGCGCGGTGTTGACCGCGACCAGGCCGACGGCCTGTGCCAGACCGCGCCCGATCTCGGCGCCGGCGACCATCCGCACGGCGGGCGCGTCGGCTTCACGCGCGAGCCGGACGGTGGTGCGGACGAGCGGAGGCAGGGTCCGCACCACCGACCAGAGGCCGAGCCGGGCGAAGGCGCCCTCGTGGGTGCTCGAACCGTTGGCGTAGAGCAGGGGGCCGCCGAAGAGAAGCCGCTCCGAGGAGGAGGTACCAGGCGGTGGATGAGTCTTCACTGGGGACCTTACGACATCGGACGGAAGGCGAG
The DNA here is from genome assembly GCF_900659635.1 of Actinomadura roseirufa. Taxonomy (GTDB): domain Bacteria; phylum Actinomycetota; class Actinomycetes; order Streptosporangiales; family Streptosporangiaceae; genus Spirillospora; species Spirillospora roseirufa. Next base: position 16,747 of record NZ_CAACVB010000001.1, read on the forward strand.
GCGGAACTACGGGGTCTCCGTCAGGAGTTCCGCACCATGATGTCGACGAAGGCCTGCATGACGCGCAGTTGCGGCACCCATTCCTGGATGAACAGCCACTGGCCGTTCGGATTGACCTCCAGGAAAATGTACTCGTCATCGGGCGTCACGATGAAGTCGAAAGCCCCGAAGCGCAGGTCGAACTCGTCGAGCAGCTTGAGGCAGGCGTCCGCGATGGAGTCGGGGAGTTCACCGGCGGTAGCGTCGGGCAGCGAGTCCGAACGACGCCAGTCGTACCGGGTGAGGTCGTTCTTCTGGGAGTCGATCTGGCAGGTGAAGATCTGGTCCTCGAAGATGGTGACCCGCAACTCGTGCTTCTTCTCCACGAACTCCTGGAACATGCAGGCGCTGTACCGCACGCTGTCGACGTGCTCCATGTCCTCGTCGGTGAACGGGCGGACGAGCGGCAGGCCGGGTACGAAGGTCTCGGCGGTGTACTCCTCCTCCACCTCGCCGGGCAGCAGAAACGGTCCCGTCATGGACTTGAAGACCATTCTCTTCGAGCACTCGTCGTAGAACTTGCGCACGGCCTCCGGATCGTTGGTGATGATGGTCTTCGGCGAGACGAGCCCGTGGACCGCGCCCCTGGTCATCTGAATCATCTTGTTGCCGGCCCGGCGAATGTTGTGCGGGTTGCTCATCCAATAGACTTCGGGATCGTTGAGGAGCAGCTCCCACAGCCCCTTCATGGCGTATTCACTCTCCCGCCTGGCATAAGGGAACTGCACCCGGGAGAGCGAGTCCGACGGGCGGGACACGTAGGGCTTCCTCCACCAGACGGCCTTGATGTCGTCGAGGTCGATCGATCCGTCCTCGGTGTGCAGAATGTTGGACCACTTCCCCTGCCGGAAGACCGAATCGACCTGCGCCCGCTGCGGAAGGTCCTCAGGGTAGAAGAATGCCGCCTCCCGACCGTTCCTGCGTAGGATTTCAGCGGCGGCGTAAGCTGTGCTGTCCCACCTGGCCGTGACCACCAGAATCGTCGCGTTGCCCATGACGTCACCCTTATCTCTTCGATCGAAAGACTTCACTGCCGAGCAGGAGAACCGGAGCGGGCCACCGGGATCGCACGGAGACCCGCCCCGGCTCCCTAGGCCCTGAGAATCACATGCACGACGGGATCACCGGGTGCACGAGGCCATTTCAGGATGTTTCCCGGAAGGGAACATCACTCGTCGTCCCACTGCCACTCGCTGTCACTGTCCGCGTCGGGAACGGTGTTGGTGCTCGAGTGGCCCGTGTCGGTGCCGGTGTGGGTTTGGGTGGACATGCCGACCGTCTTGAAGGCTTCGGTCGGCTCGGGGTCCATGAGGTAGTCGACGAGCCGGTCGAGCTGCTGCTTCGCGTCCCTGTCCGCCAGGACGTCCAGGGTGCCGTGGATGGGCTCCACTTCGCTCAGCAGATGGCCGGCCATGACCTGCGGTGCGGTTTCCATTCAGGACTCTTTCTGTAGTTGAACTCTTGGGTCGAGTCTCGCCTTCTGAGCTTTTCGTTAGGCAACTCCCTTCGTCGCGCTTCAGCCGCCGGCGACGGCAGCCGTGATCATTACTGTGCTACCGGGCGCAACGGCCGAATCCCCCGGACCCAGGTTGCGTACGTCCTCATCACCGACGTAGACACGGACGAAAGGCAAGGGCTGGAAATCCTCATTGACGACGCGCCCGGCGAGGAGCGGAAACGCGTCCTGCATGTTCTCCAGTACCTGACGTACCGTTCCTCCCTGCACAGAAAAATGTCGGACGCCTCCGGTGAACTGCGCCAAAGACGACGGCAGAGCGATATGAACGTCACCCACGGGATCACCTCGGACGGTTACAGAGCGGATGTGGCTGAAAATCCCGGCGCGGCTCAGGCGAGCGTCGCGGACGGCATGGCCCTCGGAATGCTGTTCCCACCTCTACCGGGGTAGTCGAGACCGGGGCAGACCACCCTGACCACCGAGAGGACTTCAGGCCGGGTGGACATGTCGGCGACCACCGGTGGCATCCCGGTCAGTCTTTCGACCCTGTCCGCGACTTCCTGAAGCTCTTTACCGAGATCATCGTGGGCGGCACCGTACCCCTCGGTCACGTCCGCGAGAGGCCGGCCTGAGACCGCGGACAACAAGGGATCGGCTACATGGGGCGGCTGGTAGTCGGACGGCAGATTGTCGCGAGTGGTGCATATCCTTGTGAGTCGTGTCTGGACCGCCTCGGTTATCGCACGGCTCATGGCGACGGTGACGTCCATGTGGGCACCGGACCCCGCCGCGACGAGCGGGTAGAGAGGGGACCAGATGAACGCCACGAACACGGGAATCGAGAGATCGTTGCGGATCATGGCCACCTCGCACTGCGTGCCCGCGTCGGCCAGCCGGTCGAGCAGCGACACGAGGTGGTCGTCGTCGACCGTGGACAGGTCGACCTGCACGCGGGAGTCCGGGCGGGAAGAGCTGAGGCCGGCCAGCGCGTGGCGTTCGATCACCTCGTAGATGCCGTGCAGGCATGCCTCAGCGAAGGAGTTGCCCGACGCGAGGCCATTGGACGTGGTCCTGAACACACGAGGTTCCCACAGGGTGCCGCCGACCGATGACAGACGCAGCAACTGGACGGGAAGTGGCACCGGATCCCCACCGGCCACCGTGCGTCCGCGCGTCCAGCTGAGCCGGACGCGTTCGAGCGGCTGGTTCAGCGGCGGAACGTTGAGCGCCCGGATCGGATAGGGCAGGTCGAGGTCGTGCGCGGTCGCTTCGAACTGGGGACATTCGAAGTTCTCCGCATGCCACATCTCGATCGATTCCATCGCCGCGGATATCCGGGCCAGGAGCGGGGTGGCGCCCTTGCCCTGGGAGGTGCCGTATGTCTCCGACAGGGGGCGCACCGCGACCATCACGGGGATGCCGATGTGGTCCAGGTGGGTCACGTCCGCGACACGGGTGATGCCGAAGTCCCCCAGCAGCGGCTCGATGCGCGACCACGTCGCTTCGGCCGATGCGGCGCGATGCGTTCCCCGAAGTACGATTTTCCTTGTCATGCCGATTCCGCTCGTAGGTGTCTCTGCTCCCTTATGGCTCCGACGATGAACGGCTGAAGCATCCGGACCGCCGTCTTGATGTTGGGAATACCGCGGCTGCGGTACTCGCGTGAGAGCTCCTCGGACGGAATCCTCCATATCTTGCACAGCAGAATCTTGCTGGCGTCCTCGGCGAGCACGGTAGAGATTTCCCCGCCCGCGGGGCCGGTGTTCCGGCTGCTGAATTCCTGCGTCTGCCGAAGATGTCGGGCAACGGCTTCGACGTCCGACGGCTCCTCCGCACTCAGCAGGAGCTCCACCTCGAACGGATCGCTCAGGTCGGGCATCGGGCAAAGGAAGTCGTAGAGCCAGTCCTTCTTCGCCTGCACCGCCTGGAGCGGGAATTCGTGCACGCCGATTTTCTTGGAAAGGGAGTCCTCCAGGCCGTGCCCGGGCCTTCCGGTCAAACCCGGGTGGTCACGCCTGTAGGTCTCCTCCAGATAGCGTTCCCAGACACGTGCGTAATGGGGGTTGAAGATCTGCTGGTACGCGAGACGCCGACCCAGCGGAGGAGTCCCGGTAAGACCAGCGAAATGGTTGCCCCATGTGCGAAGGAACATGGTCTTCCAGTCGGCGCCCTCCGCCCCCGTCACCCGTCCGACGGCCCCGGCGGCGACGAGGTGGCGTGCCGCGTCGACGGCGGAGAGGCAGTCCCTGCGCTTCTGGTCGAAGACGAGCGGATCGTCGGCCACCTGCCGCTCGTACCAATCCGCCAGATCAGGCCAGCCGGCCCGGCGCATGATGTGGAGGACACGTTGCTGTGTGCGTGAGGGGTAGTACTCGGAGCGAAGCGCGGAGATGACCTCGTCCACGTCACGCTCTCGCAGAACTCCCACCGCGCTTGCGGCCTTTGCCGCCGTGTAGAGGTTCACGAGAGGAACGCTGAGGGTCGAGTACGGCGCTTCGTCTTCGTGGGCCACCGCGACCGCGTCGTCACCGTCGAACACCCCGGCACGGTAGAGCTCGTAGACGACCCCGAGGCCCCGCATTCCGAAGGCGTCCAGTTCCAGAGCCCGTAGGGCGCCGATGCTCGCCGCGCCGATCACGGACACTCCCCGGTCCAGCGCGTGCAGGTATTCCTTGTGCCGCAGGCCCAGCCTGTGATGGTAGAAACCGTCGACGACGACCGCCGCGTCTCCGGACCTTATTTCCGAGGAGAAGAAGTCCCCATGAGACGCAGGCGGATGCATCACCACGTCTGGGAACCGCTGGAGTATCTCACTCGCCGGACACGTTGGTCCGACGTAGACGTGAACCCTTCCCTCTGTCACCGGTCTCCCTCTCCCAGAATTGCACAGGACACCAGACCGCCGTCATTCGCGATCGGCTGTTTCGAGATACGGAGCAACGTCCCTTAGAAGGAACTCTAGGGGAGATGAAAAGATATTTCCTGATCAAAATTGCGCAGTCCGTGACGGATGTTGCGAGGAACTTCGGGCCCGAGAACCGGTTGGGCCTCAATGACCTGCGTGCGCACACCACGCCATTGCAACCGGCTCGCGGGGCATGGGAATGAATTGGGCCTGGAGGATCTGAGAACGGACGTCCCGTGGTCATGGCGCGGGTGCCCTGGGGCAGGCGGGCTGCTACGGGGCCTCAGGGCGTTCCCACCGTTGCCTGTGGTCTCAACATGTCGACCCGCTCGGCCAGCTGGTCCAGTCGTGGGCACTCGTAGAAGGCGCTCAGCGGGACCCGGACGCCGAAGCCGGCCAGGACGGCGTCGCGGACCCGAGGCACGGTCAGGGAATCGCCGCCGAGCGCGAAGAAGTCCGCCTCGCGACCCGGCGGCCGCACCGAAAGGATCTGCGACCAGATGAGGGCCAGTCGCCTCTCGGTCGCACTGCCGGCGGCGGCATCGGCTCCGCCGGAAGCCCCGGCGCCGGGAGCCCCGGCGTCGGACTCCACGGCGGGCAGACGCCTCCGATCGATCTTTCCGAACGTGGTCAGCGGCATCTCGTCGAGCACGACGAAACGCGCCGGAACCATGTTCCGCGGCAGCCGTCGCGCGAGCGCCGCCTTGATCTGCTCCGGCGACATCGCGGCACCGGCGCCGCGTTGGAGATAGGCCACCAGTTGCGATCGTCCCTCGTCGATCTCTCTCGGCACGACCGCGGCGTTGACGATGTCCGCGACGTCCAGCAAGGCGGCTTCGATCTCGCCCAGCTCCACCCGCACGCCGTGCAGCTGGATCTGATGGTCGACCCGCCGGTGGAAGACCAGCTCGCCGTTGGGCAGCAGGCCGGCCAGATCGCCCGTCCGGTATATCCGGACCCCGGGTTCGCCGCACGGATCGGGGAAGAAGGCGGCGTCGGTCAACTCGGGCTCGTTCAGGTAGCCGGGTGTCAGGAACCGGCTGCGCACCCACACCTCGCCGAGCTCGCCATCGGTCACATCGTCGCCGTCGGCGGTGCGCAACACCACCTCGCGTCCCGGCAGGGGACGCCCGACCGGCACCGCGGGCGAGTGCTCGTCCTCCGGGGTGACCAGGTGGAAGGTGGCCGCGATGTTCTCGGTCTGGCCGTACATGTTGTAGATATCGGCCCGCGGGAAGGCGGCGCGCATCTTGGCGACCAGCGCCGGCCGCAGTTCCTCGCCGGAGACGGTGAGCGCGCGCACCTTGTCGAGCACGGCCGTTCCGGTGCCGTCCGCGGCGTCTATGAGCGCGCGGTAGAGGCTGGGCGCGGTCACCATGTGGGTCACGTCGTGGCGGAGGATCCATTCCACCACCGCGCGTACGTCCGACTTGACCTCTGGCGGTGGCATCACCAGGGTCGCGCCGCTGCGCATCGTGGAAAAGATCTCCACGGAGGCCGCGTCGTAGGTGAACTGCGCCCACTGGAACTGCCTCGCGTCCGGCGACAGGCCGACCTGGCCGGCGTACCACTCGGTGAACTGGTCGATGCCGCTCCGTGTCAGGACGATCCCTTTGGGCGTCCCTGTCGAGCCGGAGGTGTACACCACGGTCGCGGTGTCCGCCGGCAGCGTCGCCTCGCCGCGGGCGCGGCTGACGCGTTCAACGAAGGCCGTCGAGTCGTCGCCGATCCGCAACTGCCCCAGGTTCAGCTGGGCCAGGTCGGCGACCAGCCGCCTGCCCCCCTGACCGCTGTCGGTCATCAGGTACCTGGCGCCGCAGCCGCGGGCCACGTTCTGGTTCCTCGCGGCCGGCTGGCCGCCGTCCAGCCACACGAAGGCCGCGCCGACCTCCAGCGTGGCGAGGATCGCGGCCACCGCGTCGGGCCCGTACTCGACGCCTATCGCGACGGCCTCGTACGGACGCAGGCCGAGGCAGCCCAGCACTTCGGAGTACCGGGTCACGCGGCGGCGCAGGTCGCCGTAGGTGCGCACGCCATCGGCCGCGATGATCGCCGGCCGGGGGTCGTCCTCGCGGACCCCGCGCAGGGGGGCCAGTAGAGGGATGGTGTTCGGGTGCACGTTATCGCCCTTCAGTCTGACGGGCCGGATGGTCGTACCGGCACCGCGCCATGTCCGATCGAAGGAGTTCGGTGATGATGTCGCTCAGGCCGGCCGGGTACGCCGAGGCGATCAGATGCGGCGCCGGCAACTCGTCCAAGGTGAAGACCGACTCCGTGTACCGCCGCCACTGCGACGTTTCCGCCGCGCTGACCTGGCTGTCACCGGCACCCACCATCGCGTGCACCGGGCACCTGAGCGCGGGCCGCTCGGACTGCGGAAGCTGGCGCAACAGCTCGATGTCGGCCCGGACGGCGTCGAGCACGATGTCGCGGAGCTCGTCGCATTCGAGGATTTCCCGCGCGCCGTCGTCGGTACGAAGCAGCAGATCGGTCACCAGCTCATGGGAGACCGCGGGTAGTGGCAAGAACAGATGCGGTGGCCGGGCCGACAACAGCATCAATGCCAGTGCGGGCCGGTCTGGTTCGAGTTGCCTCGCGACCTCGGTCGCGAGCAGGGCGCCGAAGCTCTGTCCCAGCAGCACGATGGGCACGTCCGATCCGGCGGCCGCCCGGATAGCGTCCGCTATTTGAACGACCAGCGTCGGCAGGCCGGTCGGCGCCGGCTCGCGGTAGCGGACGAACCGGCCGGGCAGCTGAACCGCCCACAACTCGGCGTCCGGCGGAAGTGCGGTGGCTAAAGCGGAGAAGGAAGCCGCCGAACCGCCCGCGTGCGCGAAGCACACCAGCCGGTACCGCGGCGCCGACCTCGGACGAGGTATCCAGAACCACGGGCCGCTCGCGTCGGGGGGCGTGAACATGCGCATCTCCCGGAATTGGCCGACCACCGTCCATCGGAACCGATGAAAACGGGGAAAGTGGCCCCATAATCACGCCGGTCCCCGCGACGGTCAAGCGAACTGGCGGATCGTGCCACCGGTGGTTGTCATTTCGTCTATTGGCGCCGATACGAAAGGCGCGCTCCCGTTCGTCGTTGGTCGCAGAGCGTTGACGATCCGCGACCCGCGTTCATAGCTTTGATTCGCACGGGTGTCCGGCCGAGTGAGGAGAAGTTTCCGGAGATGAGTCACATCAATAAATCCGAGTGGGCCGCGGAAACGCTGGTCGACCTCCTGCGAAGGCGTTCAGCCGATTCTCCGGACGACCTGCTCTGCGCATTCCTGTCCGGCGGCGTGGAGGTCGCGGAGCAGGCGAGCTGCGCGGACCTCGACCGCTCGGCTCGGGCGTGCGCCGTGCACCTCGAGCGGCGAGGTCTCACCGGGAGCAATATCGTCCTCGCCTACCCGTACGGCCTTGATTTCGTCAATGCCTTCGCCGGATGCCTGTACGCGGGCGTCGCCGCCGCGCCGGTGAAGATGCCGCAGGCTCAACACGACCTCGAGCGGGTCCGTCGCATCGCCGACGCGGCCGGGACACGGGTCGTGCTGACCACGGGACCGGCGCTTCGAGAACTGCGCGGCCGCTTTCCCGACGCGGAGGAACTGCGAGACCTGATTCTGGTCGAAACGGACGATATCGCGCTCGAACTGGCCGACGAATGGATTCCCCCGGACCTCGACGCGGGGCACACCGCGCTACTCCAGTTCACTTCCGGTTCGACCGGGCACCCGAAAGGTGTCATGGTCTCCCATCGCAACCTCATCACAGAGGCCGAACTCATCGACCGGACCTGGCCCATGCACGACGACGGGGTGGTGGCCTCCTGGGCCCCGTTCCATCACGACCTCGGTCTGGTGTACAGCGTCATTCTCCCGTGGGTTCTCGGGGTTCCGGCTTATCTGCTGTCACCGGCGTTGTTCGTCAGACGTCCTCGGCGGTTACTGGAGGCCATCTCCCGGTTCAGGGCCACGCACACGTGCGGTCCCAACTTCGGCTTCGAACTGTGCCTGCGCGACACGGCGCCCGGCCTGGACCGGCTGGATCTGTCCGGTCTGCGGGTGGCCCTCAACGGCGCCGAAGTGGTGCGTGAGCACACAGTGCGGCGTTTCGCCGAAAAATTCAAGCCCGCCGGTTTCGATCCGAGAGCGATGTGCGCGGCCTACGGAATGGCCGAGTCGACCCTCGCGGTCTGCGGCTCGCGGGACGACGAACACCCCAAGGCCCGGTGGCTGTCCGCGACGGCACTGCGCAACGGTGAAGTGGTCCCGGTCGGTCAGGACGGTCCCGACGCCGTACCGATCATGAGCTGCGGGTCGCCGATGGCGGGCGTCGACGTCCGAGTGGTCGATCCGGCGACCATGCGCGAGCTGGCCGACGACGAGATCGGTGAACTCTGGGTGAGGGGCCCGTGCGTCGCGCTGGGCTATTGGAACCGGCCGGACGCCACTCGGGAGACCTTCCAAGGGCGCATCGCCGGCCAGGAGGGCGACGGCGAGTTCCTCCGCACCGGCGACCTGGCGTTCCGGTACGACGGGGAGCTGTACGTCGCCGGTCGGCTGAAAGACCTCATCATCGTGGAGGGGCAGAACTATCACCCGGAGGACATCGAGTCCGTCGTCGAGGATTGCGATCCCTCGCTCTCCACCGTGTCGTGTGCCGCCTTCGCCGTCGACCGGGACGGCGCGGAGCAGGCGGCGGTGGTCGTCGAGATCAGCGCGGGCACTCTGGCCGCGTCCACGGCCGACCGGTTCGCCGAACGCGTCAGGGACGTGGTCTGGGACCGGCGCCGGTTGCCGGTCGCCGAGGTGGCGGTGGTCCGCAGGGGATCACTGGCCAAGACCTCGAGCGGCAAGATCCAGCGCGCTGAGAACCGGCGCCTGCTGGAAACCGGTGCCCTCGACGGGCAGATCCTGGCTCACCTGCGCGGGAAACGGCAGGAACCCGTGTGGAGCGCACCCGATGGGCGGCCGGTCACATCCGCGGGTCTGGTCCGGCCGATGGTGCGGCTGACGCTGTCCCGGATACTCGGCGTCCCCGCGGAACAGATCGCCGACGACCGGCCGTTCGCGCACTACGGGCTGACCTCCGGGGACGCGATCCGGCTCGCCTCCGCAGTCGAGGCGGTCATGGGCCGGCCGATCGACGTCGCCCTGGTGTTCAACCACCCCACCGTCGAGGGGCTCACCCAGGCGCTGGGCCGTTCGGAAGAGACGGTGTAGGCGGTGGACGCGAAGGCGGCCGCCCGCGCCGGCGGCGACATCGCGATCATTGGCATGGCCTGCCGTTTCCCCGGTGGGGTGCGGAGCGCCGAGGACCTCCTGCGGCTTTCGGTCGACGGTGTCGACGCGATCACCGAGATGCCGGACTCCCGGCGGCTCCATGATCTCTACTCGCCCGACCTGACCGAGCCGGGCCGGATCAGTACCCGCTGGATCGGTGCCGTCGACGGGATCGACCTGTTCGACGCGGAGTTCTTCGGCATCACGGCCCGCGAGGCCGAACAGATGGATCCCCAGCAGAGGATTCTGCTGGAGACGGTGTACGAGGCGTTGGAACTGGCCGGTGTGGCGCCGACGAGCCGCCTGCTGGCCGGCGGCGGGGTGTACGTCGGTGTCAGCGGCAGCGACTACGGCCGGCTGCTCGGCCGTCGACTGACCGAACTCGGCGGGCACTTCGTCACCGGGCACGCCGGTTCCATCGTGGCCAACCGTGTGTCGTACCTGCTGGACATGGGCGGCCCCAGCATCGCCGTGGACACCGCCTGCTCGTCCTCCTTGGTGGCCGTGCACCTCGCGGTGCGTGCGCTGCGCGAGGGGGACTGCTCGCTGGCGCTGGCCGCCGGCGTGAACCTGGTGCTCGCGGCCGACAACCTGGTATCGGCGTCCAAGGCCGGCATGATGTCCCCGACCGGACGATGCCATTCATTCGGCGCGGGGGCCGATGGTTTCGTCCGCGCGGACGGCTGTGGCGTGCTGGTGCTCAAGAGGCTGGACCAGGCCCAGCGCGACGGCGACGAGATCCACGCGGTGATCCGGGGCAGCGCGATCAACCAGGACGGGGCCAGCAACGGGCTGACCACGCCCAACGGCCCGGCTCAGGAGGCGGTCATCCGTGCCGCGTTGGCCGATGCCGGGGTGCGTCCCGAACAGGTCGGCTATGTGGAGGCGCACGGGTCCGGTACGCCTCTCGGGGATCCGATCGAGTTCGGCGCGCTCGCCGCCACGTACGGGAAGGCGCCCGCGGGAAGTCCTCGCTGCTACGTCGGTTCGGTGAAGTCCAACATCGGGCACGCCGAGTCGGCGGCGGGGATGGCCGGCATCATCCGGCTCGTGGCCTCCTTGCGAGCCGGGGCCATCCCGCGTTGCCTGCATACCGAGGAACTCAACCCTCGCCTGGCCGCGTACCAGACGCGGCTCGCGGTCGCCCAGCGGAACATGAGCTGGTCCGGCGAACCCGGCCGCCGCGTGGGCGGGGTCAGCTCGTTCGGGTTCGGTGGCACGAACGCGCATGTGATCGTCCAGCGGGCGGAACCCGTGTCCCACCGGCCGTCGGCGCCCGCGCCGGCGACGCTGGTGCTGCCGCTGTCGGCCAAGGGCGAGCGGCCGCTGCGGGAGCTGGCGGGGCGTTACCTGTCCCTGTTGTCCAAGGACGACGGCGCGACGGCGAGGGACTTGTGCTACAGCGCCTCCGCGCGGCGCGGCCACCACCCGGTGCGCATGGCGTTCAGCGGACGGGACGGCGCCGAGTTGCGTCAGGCGGTGGAATCGTTCCTGGACGACGGAGGGGCACCCGACCCACAGGAGGCGCCGGTCTGGCGCGACACCGTCTTCGTGTTCCCGGGACTGGGGCCGCAGACGAGCGGGCTCGGGACGGCGCTCCTCTCGGAACCCGCCGTGATCGAGCACGTTCACCGCTGTTCCGAAGCGTTCTCCCCGCTCTTGGGCGTCTCCCTGTTCGACTTGCTGAGCAAGGGCGGTCCTGAGGTCAACGAGGTGGCGCTGACCCGGACGGACATCGCGCAGGCTCTGCACTTCACCGTGCAGAGCGGTCTGGTCGAGCTGTGGTCGTCGTTCGGCCTTCGGCCCGCCGCCGTGATCGGGCACAGCGCGGGAGAGCCGGCCGCCGCCCACGTCTCCGGCATGCTGGACTTCGACGGCGCGGTGGCGTTGGTCGCGGCCCGAGGGTCGGTCATGCAGCACGCCGCCACCGATCGCCGCATGGTGGCGGTCGCCGCCGCGCCGGAGGAGATCAGCGAGCTGCTGTCGCGCTGCCCGGAGGACGTCGCGCTGGCGGTGGACAACGGGCCGCGCAATGTCACCTTGTCCGGCCCGACCGAGTCGATCGAGCGGCTGGCCGCCCAGCTGGAGGCCGACGGCTATCGGGCCCGGCTGCTGTCGATACGGTTCGGCTCCCATCACCCCGATCTCGCGCCCGTGGGCGAAGAGCTCGCGCGCCGTGGCGCCGGCGCCGCGACCGGCCCCGGATCCCTCCCGCTGTTCTCCTCGATCACGGGTGCCCTGCTCGACCCCGCGCAGATGGACGCGCGGCACTGGGGCCGGGGCGTGGTCAACCCGGTGCGGTTCCGCTCCGCCGTGCAGCAGGCCGCCACGATGGGATTCACCAGCTTTCTCGAAATCAGCCCACAGCAGGTGCTGCTCGGCCCGGTGCACACCAGCGCGGCCGCCGTCGGCGTGCAGGCGAGCGTGTTGCACGCGCTTGGTGAGGACGGGGAGGGCATCGCGTCCGCGCGGGCCGTGCTGCCCGAGCTGTACGTACGCCGCGCTGACCTCGACTGGCAGGCGGTGGACCCCGGCGGGCGTTTCCTGTCGAGCACGCCGACCTATCCCTGGCAGCGCGCCCGCCATTGGGCAGTGGACGACCAGGGGCCCACCGGTATCGACCCACCACTGGAATCAGTCAGGAGTAGCAAGTTGCCAGTATCACAGGAACAGGCCCTGGCGGCGGTGGCCGACGAGGTCGCCACGGTGCTGAAGCACCCGCGGGACCAGATCACGTCGCAGTCGTTCTTCCTCGAACTGGGCGCGGACAGCATCCTGCTGGTCCAGCTGGTCAACACGTTGAACAAACGCCATGGGACGTCCTTCAAGGCGACCGACCTGTTCGAGAAGTACCAGTCCATCGGTGATCTCGCTGCCGCGCTCGCGGAGTCCGGCGCCTTCCCCGAGGAAGCCGCCGGCGAGCCCGAAGCCCCGGCCGCACCGGCTCAGCAGGTCACCGTCCCGGCCGCCCCCACTGGCTTCGACACGGTGGTGCGGCAGGTCGCCGCGCCGGCCCGCGCGGGCCTCGACGCGGTGGTGCAGGACCAACTCGCGATCATGCGGCAGCAGCTGGCCCTGCTCGGCGGTCCGCCCGCCGTCCAGGTCCAGGAGACCCCGCCCGCCAAGGAGCCGGCACGGCAGGGCACCCAACCGGCCGCCCTCGCACCCTCCGCCGCGCCCTCGGCCCCCAGGTCCGCGGCCCCCGCCAAGGCCGCGGCCGACAAGCGGCTGAGCAGCAAGCAGAAGTCCTACGTGGATTCTCTGGTGCGGCGTATGGAGGAGCGCAGCCCGCAGTCGAAGAAGCTCGCCGGCCTGCATCGCGCCCGCATGGTGGAGAGCCGCCCATGGGGGAACTTCCGGCCCGAGCTGAAAGAGCTCAACTTCCCCATCGTCATCGACCGGGGCAAGGGATCGCACTTCTGGGACCCCGACGGCAGCGAGTACATCGACTACTGCGTCGGCTTCGGTGTGCACTTCCTCGGCCACAACCCGCAGTGCGTCCAGGACGCGGTCGCCGAGCAGCTGTCGCGTTCGTTCACCCTGGGACCTCAGGTGGAGCTCACCTACCGGGTCGCCGAGACCTTCTGCCGGATCACCGGGCACGACCGTGTCACCTTCTGCAACACCGGATCGGAGGCGGTGATGGGCGCGATGCGCCTCGCCCGGCTCGCGACCGGCCGGCGGAAGGTGGCCTACTTCGAGAAGTCCTACCACGGCATCACCGACGGTGTCCTCGGACGGGGCGGCGAGGAACTCGGCAGCGTGAGCCCGATCGTGGACGGGGTGGCTCCCGGAGCACTGGACGACGTGGTCGTCCTGCCCTACGACGACCAGGCCGCACTGGACTACATCGCCGCCAACAGCCACGAGATCGCCGCGGTCGTCAGCGAACCGATTCAGGCGCGCAACCCGGTGGCGCAGCCGGCCGAGTTCCTGCGCAGGCTGCGCCGGCTGACCGCGGACACCGGCACGGTGCTGATCTTCGACGAGATGATCACAGGCTTCCGCATGCACATCCGCGGCGCGCAGGGGCTGTTCGGGATCATGCCCGACCTGGCGGCCTACGGCAAGGTGCTCGGCGGGGGCCTCCCGGTGGCGGCGATCGCCGGGAAGCGGGCCCTGATGGACGGGCTCGACGGCGGCAGCTGGAACTATGGCGACGAGAGCGGTCCGACGGCGGAGACCACGTTCTTCGGGGGGACGTTCCAGAAGCACCCGCTGGCGATGGCGGCGGCCAACGCCAGCCTGGAATACCTGGAAGAGCACCAGGACACCCTCTACGCCGAGGTGAACGACAGGACCGCGCGAACGGTCAACGCCCTGGGCGACCTGTTCGCTCAGCACGAAGTGCCGTACTCGCTCGCGTCCATCGGCTCGCTGTGGCGGTTCCAGTACCGCGGGATGTCCAATCTGTATCACCCGCTGCCCTTGGAGATGCTCTACCACAGCCTGCTGGCGGACGGCATCTACATGTGGGAGGGCAGGACGTTCTTCATGTCCGCCGCGCACACCGACGGCGACGCCGAACACCTCATCGACGCGGTGGACCGAGGTCTCCACGCCTTGCGGGAGGCGGAGTTCCTGGACGGTGTCACCACACCGCCCCCGGTACGGTCGGCGGACCGCTGGCTGATGTCCGCCCAGCAGCGCGAGGTGTGGCAGATCGACCGGCGGCTCAAGCCGGATTCGGTGGTCTACAACGAGACCGCGGTGCTGGAGCTGACCGGCGAGCTGGACCTGCCGGCGCTGGACGCCGCGTTGGCGGCGGTGCGGAACCGGCACCCGGCACTGCGCGCGGTCTGCTCATCCGACGGACGAGAACTGGTCCTGGCGGACGGCGCCGAGGGCACGACACCCGTGCGCGAGGTGTCCGCGGAGCATGATCTTCAGGCCGTGATCGACGAGCACGCCAACACACCGTTCGGCCTCACCGAGGGGCCACTGTTCCGTCCCACCGTGCTCCGGCATTCGGACACCCACCATCACCTGCTGGTCTCGGCTCACCACATGGTGTTCGACGGCACCTCCATGGTCGCCGTGCTCGACGACCTCGCCGCGGGCTACACACGCGCCACGCGGGGGCTGGCCCCCGTGTCGATGCGGGGTGCGCGGTCGCTGCCGGCGTCCCGGGAAGTGGCGGCCGATGAACGGCGACAGGCGCTGGACTACTGGCAGCGGCGTTTGGACGCGTCCCCCGCGGCGCCATGGAATGCCCCGGACCGGCCGGCGAGCGCCCCTGGGACCCGGCGTGCGCTGGAGTTCGGCTCGGACCTGTGGGCGGCGTTGGTGAATCGGTGCACGCAATTGCGCTGCACACCGTTCATGGCGGCGTTGAGCGCGTTCACCGCCGCGCTGCACGAGGTGACCGGCCATGACGACCTGGTGGTCAGCACCCCGGTCGACCAGTGCCGAAGCGCGACGGAACAGAAACTGGTGGGGCACTACGTCAGCTACGTTCCCGTGCGCAGCCGGCTCACCGACACCGACTTCCCGGCGCACCTCAAGCGGTTGAGCCGGCTTCTCGGTGAAGACCTGGCCCACGGGTCCCTGCCGCTGGAGGACGTCCTCGGCGAGCTCGTCGAGCGGGGCACGCTCGACGACCCCTGGCTCGCCCGGCAGCGGCTCACCTCCGTGGTGTTCAACCTGAACCGCCCGATGCCCACTCCGACGATGGGCGACCTGGGCGTCCAGGTGAACCTGCCGTCCACCGTGGAGGCGATGTTCGATCTGCTCTTCGACGTCGTCCCGATGGAGGACAAGGTGTATGTGGAGATCGTGCACCGCGACCAGATACCCGCCGACGACATCGGACGGCTCTGGGAACGGTGGCTGGAACTGGTCCAGAAGACCGCCTACGCCGACGGAGCGTCCTGAATGGCCGCGCGGAGCACCGAGACCATCGCCGACCTGATGCGGTCGGCCTTGGCCCGAGATCCCGACGCGGTGGCGGTTCGCTCGCTGGACCGGGAACTCACCTATCGTGAGCTGCTCGGCAAGGCGGGTGCGATCGCCAAGCGGCTGGACGCCATGGGCGTTCCGGTCGACGAACCCGTCGGGCTGCTGCTGCGGCGCACGCCCGAAGTGATCGCGGCTCTGCTCGGCGTGCTGCTCTCCGGCCGGACCTACCTGCCCTTGGACGCGGCCCATCCCGCGGACCGGATAGCCTTCCTGCTCGCGGATTCGGGGACGCGGCGAGTGCTGGTCGACCAGAGTTGCGCCGATTCCGTGCCACCGGGGCCGTGGACGCTGATCGACGCCGACGTGTGCATGGCCGACCACGGGGATGACCTGCCCTTCCGCGCGACGGATCCGGCGTCGACCGCGCTGGTCATCTACACCTCGGGCACCACGGGCCAGCCGAAGGGGTGCTGGATCACCCATCGAAACCTGGACAACTTCGTCCGCTGGACCGTGGACAGCTGTCCGCGCGAGACCTTCGAGTGCAGCGTGGCGGCGGCCTCGCTCTGCTTCGACTTCTCCATCGCCGAAATCCTTCCGGCGTTGGCCGCCGGCGGTTCGGTGCTGGTGCTGAACCATCACGTGGAGATGCTGGACCTGCCGGGACACCTGCGGCCGACGCAGGTCAACGGAGTGCCCAGCGTGCTGAGCGCCGTGACACGCGACCGGCCGCTGCCGAGCAGCGTCGGCCTGGTCACCCTCGGCGGTGAGGCCGTTCCGCCCAGCCTGGTCGCGAGGCTCTTCGACGGCGGCGTCCTCCTGGTGCGCAGCGTGTACGGGCCGACCGAGACCACCGTGATCGCCACGTCGACCTACCTCACCCGTGCCGACACCGATCGGCCGATCTCGCTCGGCGACCCCGTGTCCGGGGTCGAGATCTACCTGGTCGACGACGACTTCCACCAGGTCCCCGACGGGACCGTTGGCGAAGTGCTGATCGGCGGCCTCGGCGTCAGCAACGGATATCCCCGGCTCGCGTCGCTCACCGCCGGCAGGTTCGTCGCCGACCCCTTCTCCGGAAGGCCGGGGGCCCGCGTGTACCGGACCGGGGATCACGCGCGGCGCACCGAAGACGGCCGGCTGGAGTTCGTCGGAAGGCGCGACCACCAGGTCAAGTTCCGCGGCGTGCGGATGGAGCTCAGCGAGATCGAGCAGGTGCTGATGAGCCATCGGTCGGTGGCGTCGGCGGCGGTGGCGGTCGCCGGCGCCGAACCGGCGCAGTTCCTGCTGGCCTACATATGGCCCGCCGACCACCGGACCCCGCCGACGGCCGCCGAACTGAGGACGCACGCCGAGGCCAAGCTGCCTAGCACGATGTGGCCGGCCCAGTACGCGCTGCTCGACGAGCTTCCCCTCACCACGAACGGGAAGATCGACCGCGCACGGCTGCCTCGCGAACCGCGGCCGCTCCTCGACGGCGCCCGCGGGACGCCCGAAGCCTCGAACGAAGAGGCCGTGCTGCTGGAACGGCGACTGGCCGAGATCTGGGCGAGCACGTTGAACGTCCCGACGGTGCGACGCGACGACAACCTCTATGCCCTGGGCGGCAGCTCCATGGCCCTGATCAGGATCAGGAAGTCGATCGTCGCCGAGCTGGGGATGGACGTACCGATGCAGGTCCTCCTCGGCTGCCCGACCGTGGCCGAGCTCGCCGCCGAGCTGCTCGACGAGTTCCGGCCCGCCCGGAGATGACGCGGGAAGGTGTGGTGAGAATGAACTGTTTCGACGACCCGGCCGGCGAGTTCCTGGTGCTGGTGAACGACGAGGGACAGCACTCGCTGTGGCCGGGCTTCACCGACGTGCCCGCCGGCTGGCGGATGGTCAGGGGCCCGGGCAGCCGAGCCGACTGCATGGCCTACATCGAGGAAAACTGGACGGAACTGCGGATCAGGAGTCTCATCGCTTCGGCACCGCGGCGGGGGGACCGATGACCATCGGAGACCGGACGGCTGTGCTCGCGGGGCTCGGTACCTGCCTGCCCCGGTCGGAGGTGGGCAACTCGGCGCTCCTCGCGCGCCTGGACACCAGCGACTCCTGGATACGCGAGCGGACCGGGATCGCCGCGCGGCGGATCGCCGGCGCCGACGTGTCGGCACGCGACATGGGGCACACGGCGGGCGAGAACGCGCTCAAGGCGGCCGGGCTGTCCAAGGTCGACGCGGTGGTGGTGGCGACGTCGACCCCCGATCGTCCGCTGCCTCCCTTGGCGCCGCAGATCGCCACCACGCTCGGGCTCGGCGCCGTGCCGGCGTTCGACGTGTCCGCGGCGTGCTGTGCGTTCATCTACATGTTGACGATGTCGGCCGGCCTGATCGCGACCGGCGTGTCCGGCGACGTCCTCGTGGTGGCCACGGAGAGGTTCACGAACATCGTCGATCCGACGGACCGCGCCACGGCCGTGCTGTTCGGCGACGGCGCCGGAGCGGCCGTCCTGAGAAGCGGCCAGCGAGACGAGCAGGGGGCGCTGCTCGGCGTTGACTGGGGAAGCGACGGCACCGGCAGCGAACTGATCCATGTGCCGGAGCGGAACAGCGGCCACCTCTCGATGTCCGGCAAACGGGTCTACCTCCAGGCGATCGAGCACATGACGGCCTCGACGCTGCGGGTGCTCGACCGGTGCGGCTGGACGCTCGGCGAGGTCGACACCTTCGTCCCGCACCAGGCCAACCAGCGGATCATCCAGGCCGTGGCGCAGCGGCTCTCGCTGCCCGAGGACAGGGCGGTGTGCGCGTTGGAGCGGACCGGAAACACCGGCGCCGCGTCGATTCCACTCGCGCTGGCGCGCGGACAGGCGACCGGAAAGCTCGCAGCCGATGATCGCGTGGTGCTCACGGCCTTCGGAGCCGGGCTCACGTGGGGATCGGCGGGACTCGTATGGCCGGAGATCACCACGGTCGAATCGGAACTGTAGGGAGAACACCATGATCTATGACTACCTGCGCGACCTGCTCCAGGAGAGTTTCCAGGTCGAAGGGGAGATCGCGCCGGACAAGAGCTTCGCGGACCTCGGCCTCGACTCGCTGACCACGGCCGAGGTCTGCGACAACCTGGAGAAACAGCTCAAGGTCACCATTGACGACGAGGAGGTGACCAGCCAGACCTCCCTGCGTGAGCTGGCCGATCGGTTGCGGAGCAAGGGTGCCGTTCTCTCCACATGACCCGGTTGACGCCCACGGCGTACCGGTGTGGGCGAGGACGACCATGATCCGATGGTCGCCCTCGGCAGGACGTCTCCCGCACGGCCACCAGAGCCCGGAGAAAAGGCGCAGGCGCGCCCGCACACGTCGTCCCGACCAGCAGCAGCGCCCAGTCACATCCTGCGTTCCCGAAAATCAGCCGGACGGCCCGCCTCGCCAAGCCGGGAGTCATTTGATCCGTCTCGACGAGACGGGCGCGGCCAGGTCATCGGTGTCGCGGTCATGCACCAGGAAGTGTTGGACTACACCGGTGCCATGTCTCGGTGGAGCCTGGGTCGGCGACGGCAGAGTCGATTCCGCAGGGAGGTGGGTTGACCGACGAGAACCGCCGTCTCCAGCGATAGGCGCTAACCGTCCCCCATGGACAGTTGCGCTTCATCGGTCACGATGAAGGGATCTCGCACGACCGCACGGATGATCGCTTGGAACTCATCGATCAACGCTCGCATTGTGTCCTCCTCGAAAATGTCCGGCGAATAGACCAGTAGCCCCTCGAGCCTGCCCGATCCAGTGACGGCGATCTTCATCTCCAGGTCGTACCTGACGGTCATGTCGGGAATCAGGTAGGCAGAGGTGTGCAGCCCGGCGAATACCGGCAGGTCGTCGGTGACGCCGAGGAAGGCGCCCATGTGGGAGTCGGTATTCTGGAGTTCGAAGAGGAGCCTGATGTCCGCCGGCCTTCCCTGAGGATTCCGTGCACGCAGGCGGCCGAGCGCGTCACCCAGGGGCGCGTCCTGATTGGCGAAGGCCCCCAGAACGGCGTTACGGACCTCACCCAGCAGATCGACGAACCGTGGTTTTCCTGGCAACTGGGATCGAATGGCGATTATGTTCACCATATTAATGATCAGACGCTCTCGTTCGGCCGAGGTGCGCCCCGAGACGGGAGTGCCCACCGTGATGTCCTCGCGGCCAGTGCGGCGGCGGAGCAAGGCGTGAAAGACCGCGACGGCGGTCATGAAGCCGGTGGCTCCGTGTTCGCGTCCAATCTTCATCAGATGTGTGCCGAACGGGTCCGGCATGGAGAAGAACAGCGGAACACCCGATCCGGTCGGCACGATCGGCCGTGGTCGGTCGAGGGGCAGTTCGCACGGCAGTGCGCCGGCGAGCCGGTCCGACCAGTACGCGGTCTGCCGCTCCAGGTACCCGCTATTGATGCCCGACTGTTCCGCGGCGGCGAGCTCCGCGTAGCCATGGTCGAGCGGCGGGAGCAATCGGTCAGGCTCGCTCCCCTGGCACGCGGCCGCGTAGCCGACCTCCAACTCCCGGAAGAACAGTGCCACACCCCAGTCATCGAAGACGACGTGATGCCCGACGACCAGTAAAACGTAATCCCTCGCCGCCATTCTGACCATTGCGATTCGAAGGACCTCGCCCGCCAGGACGAACCTCCGCCGCGAGAACGTGACCGCGAACTCCGCCAACCGATCCGTCGCGTCATCGATGCCCGTAAGGTCAACTTGCTCAACGCCGAACGAGGCCGGCTCCTGGATCACGCAGGATAACCGCCCCTCGTCGTCCAGTCGCAATAAACAACGAAGCGACTCATGTCGGGATACGATTCCGTGAATCGCCGTGAGCAAGGCCCCCTCGTTGAGATCTCCTTGCATGCGCAACCCGACTGGAACATTATAAACACCTTCGGATGCCATTTCCTCCGCGATCCAGAGGCGCTGCTGCCCCTGACTGGGAGTCGTCCACGGTGCTGACACAGAGCTACTCCTATCTGATTCCTTGACGCGGCCGACCGTGCTTGAGACGCGACCGACGTCTGGAATCGACGGAACGAACGGGAGCGACAAGGCCCAGGTGGAACGCGACGAGCGCGACCTCCACCCTGTTGCGCACCCCGAGCTTGCTGATGATCTTGGATACGGACGCCTTGACGGTGCTCTCCGAGACGGCGAGCAACTGCGCGATCTCCCGGTTGAACAATCCCTTGGCGATACCCTTGAAGACCTGGAGTTCCCGGTCGTTGAGCCTGCTCAGCTCCTTGGGCAGGTTCCCGGGGTCATAGCCGGGCACGAGGATGAACCTGCTGAACACCCGGCTGGTGATCTGCTCGGAGAGAAACGCCTCGCCGGAGGCCACCGATCGCAACGCCGTCGACCACGACCACACCGGGGAGTTCTTGAGGATGTAGCCGCGTGCTCCCGCGCGTACCGCCTGCAGAAGCAACTCGTCGCTGTGCGCATCGGCCATGACGACAACCCCGGCCGGCGAGGCCGGCGACCGTTCGAGGAGTCTTCGGCAGAGATCCACGCCACCGATCGGCGGCAACGTGGAATCCACCATCACCACGTGGGGCCGCTGACCGCCTATGACGTCAAGTGCCTCCGGAGCGTTTTCGGCCTCGCCGACGATCTCCACTTCCTGCTCACCGCCGAGCATTGCCCTGATTCCCGCGCGAGCGAGTTCCTGCTCATCAGCGATGACCACTCTGATGGCGCGCTGTTCAGTCATGCCGTGCTGGTCGGTTGAAGCTCGGTCGACACACCCGACCGTTCTCTGAAACAACTGCCACCGAACCAACGACCGGCGCTCGGCTTGTCGCAACCACACCCGACAGAAATCACAGAAACTCCCCACTCTTCAGTCACTTCAACGACAGCGACATAATCCGAATCATCCTGTCTCTCACACATACTCACCCTCCAATACACCAAGCCACATGCCCTCAAACTTACATTTGTTCGATACCGTTGGTAGTGACGATTCTTCTCGTCTCGCCCGTAATAACCAAACGCGATGGCCCGCTCCAATTTTCGATATCGTCACTGCAGCCTCGCAGGCGATAAGGGCGCATCATCCGAGGTATAGGCGCCGGGCCTGCCACGCGCCACGACCCGGGGCCGCCTGCAGTCGAAGCGTAACCTCGCCGTTTCCGCTGCTGCTCAAACAATGCCGGCAGCGCCCTCGCCGCAAGATCGAGGTTCAGCGAACCGAACGCCACGACTCAAAGGACGCGACCGATACAACGGTCGCCTCGCCGAGCCCTTCGAGCAAAGCGGAAGTCGAATCCGCATCAGCCGCCCCCGGCAAGCTGGCGCCAAATGTCGCTTCTGGCGTCGAAAGGCACTAGGGATGACGCGCGGCGCTAAGCCAGGTTGATGACACCGAGAGTTCCGTCTCCGGGCGCCATCCGTCGCGTGTCGCCCGTCGCCGGTACTGCGTTGGCGAGCACCCCACATGCTTACGGAAAACCCTGGCGAAATTCTCCGGACTGGGAAAGCCGCAGCGTCTGCCGACCTGCGATATGGGCTCGGCGCCCACCGCGAGATGCTGACGTGCCGTATCGATACGGAGTTCGGTCAGGTACTGCAACGGAGTTTTCCCCGTGGAGGCGGCGAACCGTCGAATGAAGTGGTAGCGGCTGAGCGCGGCCTCCTTGGCAAGCTGATCGAGGGTGACTCCGGAGGCCAAGTGCTCGTGCATGTACACGATCACTGCGCGCAGCTGTTTCGGGCTCAAGCACCCACTGCGTGTGGACATGACACGTTGCGGCAGGAGCAGGTACGCAGCCAGATAGCGCGCCGCACTCGTCGCATAGTGATCATCTATGCCGGTGTCTTGGGCGCTGAGGAAGACGGACGCCATTGATGCGATATGAGGATCGAACAAACGTAGCGTGTGCAGTGTGGACAGATCTTGAGCAACAATATCGGATCGTGCAACCATCTCGGACCGGAGAAGCTCCGCGGGTATTCGCATGCAGGCGATTTCAAAGGGTTGATGCGACGGCCGGACCGGACTGAGGCGTATCAGATTATTAGGTGCAATTCGACAAATGTCACCCGGCGCAAATGTAATACATCGCTTTCCAGATGAATCCTGGCCCTCAATCCGACACGATCCTCGCAAAAGGGTAAAAATAGTGAACCAATCATCTGGCAGGTGATAGAGCAGAGTGTCGCTGCTGACCTGCTTGTCCACCATCAGTGCTCGCCGGGTCAAATCCTGGTTCTGCACGACCATAGAATGCCTCCTCACGTCCCATCCGCACCTCGCCCTGGGCGGCGATGCCCGTGCCGTCCCCCGGGGTCGGAACCGCCGTTGCGTCGTCTTCATGTCGCCGGTGGGCCTCGCGGACCGCCAAGATGCGGGTCTCGGCCCAGACCTTCATCGCGGAGAAGGCGGCACTGGCTCCAGCCGACGTGGCCGGTGAGCTCGCATTCGACCCACACCGGTGCCGCCGGCGTGACCTCACGAGCGACGAGGCCGTCACGGTCCAAGGAGCACAGGGGCCGAGGCACCACCATCTGCCTCACACCGGAGATCTCGCGGCACAGACCCCCGTGCCCCACGACGTGGCACCGACCGGGGACACAGAGAGCGAGAATGACCCCTTCGTCGCTCAGCGCATGAGAAGCCGGCTGGCCGGGCAACTCCTGTCTCGACATGCTTTCTGTGCCTCTGCCTTCGTCGCGGCCGAAGGAAGGACGGTCAGGTGCATGACGCTCGACTCGAAGTTACGAGCCGGCCGGCCACCGGGACGATCCCGCTAAGGTGTCCGGGGAGAAAAAACAAGCCCTGCTCTCCCCCACATTATACGAGACTCTCTCCTGGGGCGATTGCCGATTCATCACCCGACCAGCCGCCCTACAAACAGAATAGCACTATAAATGTGCACTTTTGGGCATCTTTTATTTGCACTTTCGGGCATAATAGGTCTAGAAGTGGGTCCTACCTGCCCAGATCTCAGCCCAGGGGCTATTTTTGGGACTCTGCGACCAGGCGCAGATCGCGCGACGGCGGCGCCCGCGCATCGGCCGAATCGCCCGGTCGGCCTGCGACTATGGGCATAACACCGTGCGAAAGAATCATCAATCGACACGCCACTCATAGGCACACCAAGATCCCTAATCGATCCGCTTCTGCAGGCTAGAAAATGCAAGGAGCGCGAGTGAGTGTGGCTCAGTTACCACGGAATGAGGAGAGGGCGTGCCCGAGGCGCGCCCACGCATGCCCCGGCAGCGCTAACGGCGCTGTGTTGAGAACATAGTTCTGCGCTCGCGGAAGATGGTCCTGGGTCGCCCCAGGCAGTCCAGGTGAAGTGGGTACTGTTCGGCATCTGGGCGGCGACGCCGTCAATCCACCGACCGCGTCACCACCGGGATTGTCCAGCGCATCCAACGCCGTCTCACAGTGAACGTTTTCCAGCAGCATCCGTGGTGCGGGCGATCACAGCATGATCGCGGACGGTGTGGCGGCCCTGAAACGTGAAGAAGCCCTGGTAGGACGGGTGATCTCTCACAACCCACCGCCCCCACCAGAGGCTTCACATGCTTTTCTATCGTTCTTCGCTGCCGTTGTCGCGTCAGACCCTGCAGTACGTCACCGGAGTCGTCAGCTGACACCGCAAGCAGACCGGCAGCAAGGGCCGAGCCCTGACAGCGGGCATGCAGGCGCTGATGACCTTGGCGTACTTGAAGAAGGGCGAGACGTTCGCACAGCTCGGCGCCGGTTTCGGGTCGGAACCAGCACCGCCTGGCGCTACGTCGAGGAGACGGTGACGCTGCTGTCGGCCCGATCCCCCAAGCTCACCCGGGCGCTGGCGAAGGCCAAGAAGGACGGCCTGCTCTACCTGGTCCTGGACGGCACGCTGATCGCGATCGACCGGGTGCGGGCCGACCGGCCCTTCTACTCGGGCAAGCACAAGAAGCACGGCATGAATCTGCAGGTCATCGCCTCCCCGGACGGGACCATCGTGTGGGTGTCGGGACCACTGCCCGGCTCCGTCCACGACCTGAAGGCCGCCCGGATCTGGGGCCTGGTCCGTGCGCTGGCCGCCTCCGGGATACTCGTACTGGCCGACAAGGGCTACGACGGTGCCGGACCGCACATCAAGACCCCCTACAAGGGCAAGGACAAGCCCGCGTCCCGCAAAGACGCCAACCGCTCCCACGCCCGGCTCCGCGGGCCCAGCGAACGAGCCAACGCCCAGCTGAAAAGCTCGAAGATCCTGGCCAAGCTACGTTGTTGCCCGTACCGGGCCGGTCACCTGGCCAAGGCCATCCACGTCCTCCAGAACCGTGAGTGCAACGGATACTGAAAAAGGCTCACTGTGTTTCAGCCGGCGTCGGTGTGGGCTCGGTAGCACTGGTGACGGTCCCCTCCCCCACAAAGGTGCTGAGAATCGTCCCAACCGTGGCAATCGGCAAGACGGTGAAGCGGCAGCGACGGTCACAAAACCTTCGCCAGGCCGGGTCTCGTGGAGGTACTCGTGCGCAGGCTTTGAGATTCGCCCATGGGATGGGTAGCATAATTAAGCTGTCGGCAGCAACTCCCTGGTGAGTTCGGGGTGAGCGTGCTCACCACACACCGCAGGTTCGTCGCCTGAACCAAGGCCAGTTGTGGCCCAGGCTGCACCGGGCGGTGCTTGACGAGCTCTGCATGCGCGGGCAGATCGACTGGACGTAGGCGATCTGGACGCCACCGCAGTCAGCGAGCGAGAGAGAGCACTCCGACCGGCCCCCAATCCGGTCGATCGCACCAAGAGGGCAGCAAACTCCACGTGCTGAGCGATACTGCCGGGCTGCCGCTGGTGGTCGCGGTGTCGGCGGCCAACGTCCACGACAGCCAGGCCCTTAAGCCACTGCTGATGGCGTTGCCGGCGATCCGATCGCGCCGTGGGCCACGCCGTCGGCGCCCGGTGAAGATGCGCGCCGACAAGGCGTACCACTCCGCCGAGCATCGAACCTGGCTGAGGCGACGCGGAATCGTGCCGCGCATTGCCCGGCTCGGCATCGAGTCCGGCGAGCGCCTCGGCCGACACCGCTGGGTGATCGAACGGACGCTGGCCTGGCTGTTCGGCTACCGGCGCCTGACCATCCGCTACGAACACCACGGCCATCTGTTCAATGCCTTCCTCGTCCTGGCCGCCGCCATCACCTGCTACAAGAAGCTCGCCAAACAGACCACATGAGACATTCTCTTAACCGCGCGGGCCACTCTTGCACCACGATTCGACCTGAACGTCTTCCTGCGACGGGCATTCCGTTCCCCTCGTCGCTGAATCCTTGAAGGAGAATCTGCGCCGTCGTAAGTGACATCAGGTTGCTACTCGCCGTTCAAGTACCTCCCCGGCGTACGCACCACACAACTACCGGAGCACAGCCGTTGCTACGGCTACAGCTGGACACTCCACCGGGCATACACGATCAGACAGCCTCCCCTGGCTCGGGCGGTTTCGCGGAGGTCTGGGAGAACAGACGCTTGCGCTCGGCAGCGATCACCTCACGGGTGAGCTCGGCCTCAGAGACATCAAAGGCCTCGGGCGCGCTGTCCGCGGTCTCGCTGACGCGCGCGAAATCCTCGAACAGCTCCCGCTTGCGGGCCAAAATCTCCGTGACCCGTAGGTCGACTCCCTCCTCGGAGAGGAGCCGGTGGACCTGTACGGATTCGAGTTGTCCCATGCGGTGGGCACGCGCGACGGCTTGCCATTCGGTGGTCGGTTTGAGTTGAGGCTCGCAGATGACGACCACCGAGGCCGCCTGGATGTTCAGGCCTACGCCGCCGGCCACGATCTGGGCAACCAGCACGGCACCGTGGCCGGCCGCGGAGAACTGGTCGACCATCGCCTGCCTCGCCGTGGCGGGCACCGAACCCGTGAGGGGGCCGAAAACATTACGGGGCAAGGCTCGGGCCGCTTGTTCGAGCACCTCACGGAAGTGTGAGAAAACGATCACTCGGCGTCCATTATCCTCTGCTTCCCGAACGATCTCGACGAGTCGCTGGACCTTCTCGGATTTCGAACCCTGAAGCATCGCAGCCTGTCTCATCGCCATGAAGTTTCCGGCCGCCACAGCGCTCCGATACGCCAGGAAGTCCTCGCGGGACAGTGGAAGCCACTCCTCTACCTCGACGAGTTCTGGCAGTTCCGTCAGCACGTCCTCCTGGTTGCGCCGCAAGTACGCGGGCGCCACCTGTCGGCGGAAGCGTCCAGGTGCGAACTCGTCGGCGTCCACGAGCAGGTCCGGGCGCAGATAGCTCACGAGGTTGCGGAACTCATCGATGCGATTCTCCAATGGGGTACCGGTGAGCAGAATTGTCCTGTCCGCGGCGTCCAGAACCCGCCTCGTCCGGCGGGTCCGAAGTGCGGTCGGATTCTTGATGTAGTGGGCCTCGTCCACAACGACGCAGCCCAGGTCGTCCACCGCGTGTATCTGGTCCTCGAACCAGCCGAGTGTCTCGAAGGTTGTGACGGCCACTCCGCCGTTGCGGCTCCAGTTGCGTGCCGCGGCCTCGCGTCCCGGCCCGTGCACACGGTGAGGGCGGAGGGACGACTTGGAGGAGATCTCGCGGATCCAGTTGGTCACCACGGCCGCGGGGCAGACCACCACCGAGTGGTGGTTGCCGTTGGCGCGCAGGTGCGCGAGGACGGCCAAAGCCTCGACGGTCTTACCCAGCCCCATCTCGTCGCCGATGATCACCTTGCGCTGCACAAGCGCGAAACGTGCCCCGAAGCTTTGGTAACCGCGCAACGATGCCGACAGGTATTCGGTATCGAGCTGGAGCCGCCGGACCGCTTCGACGATGTCATCAGGGAGATCTCCGTGGGTCTTCTGTTCGTCTTCCGTCAGGAAACCCAACTCGGAGAGCATGGCGAAGTAGTCGGCGGGCCGGCTGAGGAAGTCCTCCCAAGGGTCGCCGGAAGCTTCCCTCCGGCTCATGCCGCCGATGACCTGGGCACGGCGGCGGACCGCGTCGACCGTTTCCCTGAACTCCGAGAGCGGCGCGGCTCTGCCGAACAGGATGAGGTGGCTCACGTCCCGGTGGAGGACATGCGCGAGCGGCGTCAGCGCTCGGGCGAGCGTCAAGTCGGTCGTGGCGTCCTTCGTCTTGCGCACGGCATCCCATTCCCCGAGGCATCGGAGCAATGCGGTGCTTTCGGCGGTGCGCTTCTTAACATCGATGCGGACCGGCATCTCATCGTAGGTCATCTGCCGCAGCGTCTGCGCAGCGCCACGCATCCGAGTGGCCGTCGTCTCGCCGATTCCGGGCAGGTGTTTGAGCCGGGCCCCGTGGTCGAGGACGGCCTGAACGGTGGCAATGCCCGCCTCGGCCAGGGGACCGATGCGGAGCCGGTCGCGGGTGGCATCCTTAAGCCGCTCTACAGGCATTTCCACAAGCATCCGCCGGACCTCGCGATCCCGCACGGCCTGACCGGCGGACAGGGCGGCAGCACGGTAACTGGCCTCGTCCTGGAGCGCCTTCTCTATCATCCTGATCGAAGCCGGGAGATCAGCGACCACCGCACTGGAGATGACATCCGGCGCTTGTCCCAGATCGGCGACTCGCATCCGGAAGCCGACCCACTCGCTGAGTGAATCGGCGACGTCGACCTCGAACGTCCTGTTGTCGTGCTTGTTCAGGCGATGCAGAAGTCGTGGGACACCGGAGGAAACCCCCCACTCACGGAAATCGAGAAGGGCCCTCGCGGCGGCCTGTCCGGCATCGCGCCTTGCTCGGCCGCTGAAGAACCGCCGAGCACCGATCGCCGGCTTGGCGTCGTGCAGCGACGTGGCGACCTGCGTGGTCAGATGCCTCAGCGTGTGATCCTCGCCGGCAGCGAGCGAGGGTAGGTGCGCATGCCTCGCGACCCGTCCCAGCAGTCGGCCATCTCCGGGGCGCAGCGGTATCGCGCCCCAGTCGACCGGCCCGTCCCGTCGGAGAGCGACGACGGCACGGCTTAGGGACTCGACGGCCTCGTCGGCCGCCCTGGCGACCTCATCGCGATGTGCCAGCACGGAATGGGCCTGGTCGACCCAGCCGGCGACCTCGTCGATGATGCCGCGTAGCTGCTGTCTTTCGTATCGTTCCATGGGCCTGACGGTCGGTTGGGGTTGCTGCAAAGATTAACCTCGAGCACCGACACTGGGGTCGAGAATCGACATACCAGGTTGCCGACAAGCGGTGGTGCTGGGGACTGGGAGGTCGTTGGTGCTGCTCGAGGGACTCAAGCCAGGCCTGCGCGTCGAGGGTCTCATTCCTGCTGAGGTGCTCACGGTCATCGCCGTGCAGTGGCATGGCGGCGACGCGCTCGAGTTGACCTACAAGACGACGGCGGGCTCTCTCGGGCAGCAGGTGGTCTTCCGCAAGGACCAGGGCAAGCTTCGCATCGCTCGGTCCGGAAACCGCGCTTTCGACGCCGCTGCTTCAGAGTTCAAACTGGCCGCAGAGGCTCAACGCATCACCCTGGCGGGACTGTCCGACCAGATGCTCGCGGTCGCGACCAGTGACGTGCGGCCACTGCCGCATCAGATCCGCGCGGTCTACGGCGAACTGCTGCCCCGTACCCCGTTGCGATTCCTTCTCGCGGACGACCCTGGCGCCGGAAAGACGATCATGGCCGGGCTCTATGTCAGGGAGCTGATCCTACGCGACGATGTGAAACGGTGCCTGATCGTTGCGCCCGGTGGGCTCGTCGAGCAGTGGCAGGACGAGTTGTTCTTCAAGTTCGGCCTCCGGTTCGATCTGCTGACCAACCAGCTCATCGACGCCAACGCCAACTTCAACGTCTTCGAGGACAATCCACTGCTGATCGCGCGGATGGACCAGCTCTCCCGCAACGAGCGGCTACAAACTCAACTCAGGGAAACCGAGTGGGACCTGGTGATCGTTGACGAGGCGCACCGCATGGGCGCCCACTACTTCGGCGGCAAGCTGGAGAAGACCAAACGCTTCCAACTCGGCGAGTCGCTCGGTGAGGCCACCCGCCACATGCTGCTGATGACCGCAACCCCGCACCCGGGCAAGGAGGAGGATTTCCAACTCTTCCTCACTCTGCTGGATAGGGACAGGTTCGAGGGAAGAAGCAAGGTCACCGCAGACACCAGCGGAATCATGCGCCGGATGATCAAGGAGGACCTGCTCACCTTCGAGGGCAGGAAGCTCTTCCCCGAGCGAATCGCCGAGACCGTTCCCTACGAGCTGACCACGTTGGAGTACGACCTTTACAAGCAGGTCACCGCCTATGTCCGCGAGGGAATGAACCGGGCCGAGCGGCTCGGCGGCAAGCGAAGGAACACTGTCGGATTCGCACTGACGGTCCTGCAACGGCGCCTCGCCTCCAGCCCCGAGGCCATCTACAAGAGCCTCGTCCGCAGATCGAGGCGACTGGAGCGCAAGAAACAAGAGATCCTTGACGGAACCTACAGGGAGATCTTACCGACGATCGATCTGGAAGGCCTGGACTCCGACGACTTGAGTGCCGG
This sequence comes from Actinomadura roseirufa, assembly GCF_900659635.1. Classification (GTDB taxonomy): domain Bacteria; phylum Actinomycetota; class Actinomycetes; order Streptosporangiales; family Streptosporangiaceae; genus Spirillospora; species Spirillospora roseirufa. The sequence continues at coordinate 46,797 of NZ_CAACVB010000001.1, forward strand.
GGAGATCGAGCAGGTCGAAGACGAACTCCTCGATGCCGCCACCGTCGCGCAGACGATCGATGAACTCAATGCCGAACTGCTCGAACTCGCCGAGTTGACCGGGGTCGCCGAGCAGGTCCGCGATCTCGGCGCCGATCGCAAATGGAGCGAACTGTCCGCGATCCTCCGGGACAACTCGCTCGCCGTGGACGCAAACGGTAAGCCCCGAAAGTTCATTGTCTTCACCGAGCACCGCGACACCCTCGACTATTTGACCACGCGAATCAGTTCGTTGATCGGTCGCCCCGATGCCGTCAAGGCCATTCACGGCGGCGTACGCCGAAGCGAGCGCCGGCAGATCACCGAAGACTTCACGAACAACCCCGACTGCCAGGTTCTTGTCGCCACCGATGCCGCCGGTGAAGGGCTGAACCTCCAAGCCGCCCACCTGATGGTCAATTACGATCTGCCCTGGAACCCGAACCGCATCGAGCAGCGCTTCGGCCGTATCCACCGCATCGGCCAGCAAGAGGTCTGCCGCCTGTGGAACCTCGTCGCCTCCAACACTCGAGAAGGCGAGGTCTTCACCCGGCTCCTACTCAAGATCGAGGAGCAGCGCAAAGCGTACGGTGGCAAAGTCTTCGACGTCCTTGGCGAAGCCTTCACCAGTACCCCGCTCCGTACCCTCCTCATGGAGGCCATCCAGTACGGTGAGCGCGCCGATGTGAGGGCCAGGATGCACATGGTCATCGATCAATCGGTCGGTGACGGGATCAAGGAATTGCTCGACGAACGGGCACTGGCATCCGAGCACTTCACCGAAGCAGACCTCGCTACGCTGCATGCCGCCATGAACGACGCTTGCGCCCGCAGGCTCCGGCCTCACGACATCGAAACGGTCTTCCAGAGGGCGTTCACACGGCTCGGAGGTCGCATCGTTCACCGCGAGCCGGGGCATTACGAGATCACCACCGTACCCGCTCACATCCGGGCCGGAAAACATGGCCCGATCGCTGCCCGCTACGGCCGGGTCGTCTTCGACCTTTCCCTCGTTCCGTCCGACGATCAGGCGCACGCGCATCTACTCGCCCCCGGGCACCCGCTCCACGACGCGGTCATGGACGAAACGCTCAGGCGCTTCGGCGGTGCCCTCCACGCCGGCACCGTCCTGGTCTCCCGGACGCTGAACCAACCTCACCTTCTCGTAAGCGTCATCGAGGAGGTGGTCGACGCCACCGGTGCATTCATCGCCCGGCGCTTCGGGTATGCCTACGTCGACAGCCTCGGCACTGTCACGCCCGCTGAGTCCGCACCGCACCTCGCCCACGCAGCGGCCCCCGATATCCCGGAGGTGACCACAGCGAAGGCACTGCCGTGGCTGGCGGACGCCGAGGACAAGGCAACGAGCTGGATTGTTTCGCACCGGTTGCCCGAGTACCTCGCCGAGATCAGGTCCCGACGGTCGGCGGAACTCGCCAAGGCGCGTGAGCTCGTCACGAATCGACTCATAGGCGAACGCGACCGGCTCATATTCGACGCCACCCTGGCGGACCAGAAGGAACTCCTCGGCGAAAAGCCCAAGGAATCAGCTGACAGTCTTCGCCGCAAGGCCGTCGACCTCGACCACCGGCTCCACAAACGCCTGGAGTTGTTCGACCACCAGGCACAAATGTCCGCAAAGCCGCCACTGATCTTGAGCGTGGCACTCGTTCTTCCGGCGACACCCGGATGATCCAGTGGCCCTGCCCCGAGGTTGAAGGGCGGCCTAACGTATAGAGACCTGTTGTGCGTGTGGCGGTAGCGCTTGACGTGCGGCGGTGCTGGGGCCGGGGCCGGCTCGCACACGCGAGAGGATGCACCTGGCGGGGTGTCATCCAACCGCGCGGACCACTCCGGTCCCAAGCTCCTATGCGCCCGACCAGGGGCCTCAGTCGTGGTGAGCCGCTGAGGTCCCATTTTATGCGCTGCCCACCCGCTTTAACTCTGCTGGCTCCAGCGCGGCACCGTCGTCGTTCTTCGCTCTCATTCCATGTGGGTTGGATGTCTCCGGTCCGCATCGCAGCGCGTAGCCCGCCTCGGCGGCGCGGGCTTGGCGGGGCGACTGCGGTTTGGACAGTAAGCGCGGTCCCGGCCTTGGTCCTGCTGATAGGTCATGGACTACACCCGTAGCTCGGCGACCACGTCGGCAGGATCGAGCTTGCCCAGAGGGATGCTCGGCTCGTGGACGTTGAGGCTCTGTTGCCCGGTGGCGCACGTCCGGTAGGTGGCGTGGTCGACGTTGGGGAGTAAATCCGTCGTGCTGGGCATGCGTCCAGCCAAAGGCGAGCAGTTCGGCTAAACACTCCGGCCCAGCGGCGCCCGTCGACCAGTTCGTCCCTGCTGACCTGGCCAGGCTCGGCCTTCAACTTAAGAGACGGGACCGGGTTTGTGTCTCGGGCCGGGCGGGGCGACGGATGCGTGATACTCGCCCGACGCGCTGTCAAGGCGTTCTCTGCTGTCTTTCTGCACGGGCAGCGCCAGACAACTCCTGGTCGGCGCGGTGCCCGTGGAGGGCCAGGCGGGTGGTGCGTCTGTCTGCTTCCATGTTGTCTTGGTTGGAGTGGGTGCTGTCGATCTCGCTGCACTGTGGGCGCTTTCAGCGGCCCCCGGGCAGTTAGAGGAGATCCCGTGGGTGCGGACGCAGGTGGAGCGCGCGGCCAGGTGTTGGCTGCATCGTGGGTCGTGGCGTGGCGGGATCGACGTCTCGGCGGCGGGTGCCAGCTTTGCGATCGCTGCAGGTGGGCCGGCTTGAGACCTTTGGGCCGCTCGAGGGTGCGCCTCCATGGCGGCCGTCGGGGGCCTGCCTGCTCCCTCGACATGTGGGTACGCCTGGATGCGCAGGCTGAACGGGACCATGTGGAAACGCCGTGGGTACGGCTGCGGCCTCGTCTCCTCACTCGGTGAGGACGCCGCTGACCCGAGAAAGAGCACGCGCCGCCTGGTACGGCTCGATCAGCCGTGCACCGGCACCAGGCGACGCGTGTTCCAGGGCGGGCCTACTTGCAGGACTGGACCTCTTGGACGTAGTAGGGGTTGGCGTTGAACGCGGCGGGCGGGGTCGGCCGCCAGCTGTGGGAGCCGGCGAGAGCCACTGTCAGGCCTGGAGTGGTGGCGTAATGGGCGTCGAAGGTGAACTGGTGGACGATGGGGCGCTTGCCGCCCGGCTTGGCCGGCTTGCCGGCGTATCCGTTGTATCCGCGGATCGCGTCCTGCATCAGCTGCGTGGCGCTGAAGGCGGGCACCGTGGCCACGGGGACGTCAGCCGGGGTCAGGGGACGAAGGACGGGCTTGTGTGCGGCCCGCCTCTTGTTGAGCGGCGGTAGAACCGTCTTGATGACCGTGGAACGCTGCTTGTCGAGCGCGGCTTTGACCTTGCCCGGGTAGCCGGAGGCGATGGCCTTCTTCTGGTTGAAGAGGGCGATTCCGTCGAGCATGTTGGTCTGCCAGTTCCACTGCTCCGCCGGGTAGGCGGCGGGGTCGAGCTGCATGATCCCGACTCCGGCGGGCGGCCCGAAGAGCGGGCGGTTCGCCGCGGGGTTGGGCAGGTTCGAGGGAATGTCGGTTTCCTTGTAGGCGGCCGGGCTCTTGGCACCGAACTGCCGGTAGTGGCTCTCCTTGCAGGCGATCCCCGTGATCGCGGCGGCCTGGGCGGCGTTGTTGCCGGTGTGGGTCTTGATGAAGGCCGTCAGGTCGCTGCGGACGGGGTTGGTCCCCGGCATGTCGAACCAGCGAGGGCTGGAGGTGACCGTGCCGCCCGTGACACCCGGAATCGAGGCCTTGACCACCAGGCGCCCCCATCCGCCGAGGAGCGTGGTCCCGTATTTCGGAGTCCATCCTGCCGAGTCACCCACGGTCGACCCCTGGGCGAGGAGTGTCGGGCCCTGCTGCCACTGAACCTTGCCCTTCGCCGACTTGGTCACCCGTCGGTTGTACGCCTGGAGGCTCCAAGAGAAGGTCACGGTCTGCGGCACGCGTCCGGGGAACCCGGCGACCTGGAGGGTGGCGTTGAGCGCGGGCATCGCGGGGGCGGCGGTGAGGGGCAGGCCGGCACGGTCCGCGGGGCTCACCACGCGCAGGTCGATCAGGGTGACCTGGATCTGCTGGCTCTTGCCGTCGCTCGCGACCGCGGCGATGTCCAGCGGGCCGGGCTTGACGTCCGGCAGGACGACGTGCCAGGTGTCGCCCGTCACCGTCGCGGGCCGGCCGTTGACCTTGAGCGTGCACTTGCAGGGGAGTTTGCCGTCGACCTTGAGGCCGTACGGTCCGGGCGCGCTGCTCTTGTCGGTCGGCGGGCTCTGGACGAGGTCGCGGTCGGTGAGGGCGATGACGCTGCCGCCCACCGGGCTGGTGATGAGCTTGGTCGAGGCCAGCAGCGTGAACTGCGCCGTGGCGGGGTTGGCGTAGCAGTTGCCGGTCACGACCGACGTCACCGACAGCGTGTACGTCCCGGGAGCGCTGTAGGTGTGGCTGAAGAGGGCGAGTTGAGTCCCGTTCTGGCCGCCGGGAAATGTCTGCTTTGTCGTCGTGTGGTCGCCCCAGTCGGCGGTCGTGCTGAACGTACAGGAACTCGTGTTCCCGACGCTCGCCATGCCGAAGCTCACCACTGGATCGGTGCTCTGGCAGTTGGTGAAAGGCCCCGAGCCGAAGCACGGGTCCGATGGTGAGGAGGCGGCCGCCCTCAGGCCGTGCGTCCCCCCGATCGCGACACCCGCTCGGCTGTCGCTCGCCCCCAGAGCGGCTGTTCCGGTGGCCAGCACCAGACTCATCATCAGGGCAACGGTCAACCACCGTGATCCTCTGAACACCACAGGCATGACGTCCCTCGTTCCGTCCGGCCGGTGCGCCCCGTCGCACGAGTCCATCCACGGACCTGGGGCAAACGTAGCTTTCCGCTCCGCTCACAACGAGCGTTGATATCGTTCCGTGTCGTGAATTCTCGGTATCGCTCATTCGCTGAGGGCCCTGCCCGGAAGGACATTGAGCCGTCCGATACGCATTTCACTCAGGGCCGGACGACATACGCCGCCGAGCCGTGCCTCATCGGCCGGGCCAATGGAAGCGGCGAAGCCCGCTGCGGTGAGTGACCCCGTGATCACGCCTCCCGGCTCGGGGCGGGTACGGCGGCAGGTCAGCAGACCAAGCCGCGGTGCGCATGGCGACGGCGGGAAGGCGGTCACGGTGCGCGGCGCAGGCCCCGGGGCGGTATGGGCCGTCTCCGTCAGAGAAGGCGTCGTACGCGTTCGGCTCCGTGGCGGTGGCCTGTCCGTTCGTAGGCAGTGATCGCAACTCGGCGCCGTGCCGTGGCGATCTCGCTCTCGTCGGCCTTGGCCAATACCTCGGCGGCCTTGCCCTCGAAAAGCCGGAACCCATGTTCCTTGGCAATGGCCATGGCACGAAGAACGGTGGCGGAAAAATCCTCGCGATCGGATCCCGGGCCTCGGCACTCCGTCATGCCTATCAGCACCTGGACGATGTCCACGGCCACACCGACGTGCTCGGCCGCCCGCAGTGCCCTGCGGTGGCCGTCCCGGGCGTCGTCGTGCCGGTCGAGCGCGAAGCAGGCGCGTGCCAGGGCATCGAACGCGCTCGTCTCCGCTCTCCGGTTTCTCGATCGGCGGGCGAGCTCGACCGCGAGTTCGGCGTTTCGGAGGGCGGCCTCGTGCTCCCCCATCTCGGTCTGCACACGGCTGAGCCCGACGAGCGCCTGGACCTGCCGGGCCGGCGCTTTCAGGCGTTCGCAGATCGCCAGCGCCATGGCGTAGCGTGCTGCCGCTCCGGTCAGGTCGCCCAGGTCGTGGAGCGTGGCGGCCAGTTCGGTCAGGCAGATCGCCTGACCGTATTCGCTGCTGGTCCGCAGATAGAGGGAATGGGCCTGCTCTTGATGCCGAAGTGCCTGGGACAGGTCACCGACCAGCCAATGTGAATAGCCGAGGATGGTGTGCGCCGCGGCCTCTCCGCTGGGGTGGCCGTGTTCCCGATAGAGGTCGATGGCGCTCCTGGCCAGCTGCATCGCCCTGCCGGGGTTCTTGTTCCGGAGCAGCACGCCGCTCAGGTGGGTGGAGGCCTCAGCGGTCCCTTCGAGCCAGCCGCTCTCGGTACCGGATTCCAGCGCCTGCTCCAGGTGACGTTCGCTCAGGGAAAGCTGCCCGAGGATGAGGTGGGCCACTCCGAGGCTCATGTGCACGGTCGCCTGGGCCTGCCGGTCGCCGACCCGCTCCGCGGCCTCGAGCCCCTGCCGGCCGAGTTCGAGCCACTCCTCGCGGTAGATCCCCATGCTGAGAAAGGGCCGGAGGGCGTCCATGATCCGCCAGACGAACAGCAGGGGGCCGTTCGCCAGGCAGAAGGAGATCACGGAGATGATGTTCTCCAGCTCGGCCTGCAGCCACGCGAGCGCGGTGCCCGCCTCGGCCAGGTCCATGGCGGCGTGCGATGTCCGGCGGGGCAGGCCGTGCCGCGGCCGGAACGTGCTCGGGCTGATCGTCAGCCCGGCCGCGTCCACGCCGTTCAGGTAGTACGTGAACAGGCCGGTCAAGGCCCGCCGCTGCTCCTTCCGCCGCTCCTCGCGGTCGGCGCGGTCGGCCGCGTACCGGCGGAGCAGGTCGTGCATCCGGTAGACGCGCCCGCCGTCGTGGTCGATCAGGTGGGCGGCGGCCAGCGCCTTGAGCCGGTCGGCGGCGGCGGAGCGGGAACAGCCCGCGAGGGCGGCCACGGCGGGCGGGGTGAACGTCGGTCCGGGGATGAGGCCGAGGAGCCGGAACAATTTCTGATGCTCGGGTCTGAGGGAGTCGTAGGAGAGCCGGAACGCGGCCGCGACGGACTCTTCCGCGTCGCCGTCGACCGACAGGCCGGCGAGCCGGTCGCCCTGGTTCAGCTCGGCGACCATGCCCGCGATCGCCCCGTCCGGTCCCCCGGTGATGTTCGCCGCGGCGATGCGCAGCGCGAGCGGCAGGTGTCCGCACAAGCACGCGAGCTCGTCCGCCGCCTCCGTCTCCGTCGCCAGCCGTTCGTGGCCGACGGCGTGGGCCAGCAGCTCGCGCGCGTCCTCGGTGGTGAGCGCCGCGAGCGGCAAGGACCGGGCGTCGTGCCGGACGACCAGGTCACCGAGCCGGAACCTGCTGGTCACCAGCACCACGGCCTCTCCGTGACCGGGCAGCAGCGGCCGGACCTGCTCGGCGGTACGGGCGTCGTCCAGCACCACCAGGACGCGCCGGCCCGCGATCATGGAGCGGTACAACTTCTCGCGCTCGTCGGATCCTCCCGGAACCTGCGCCGCGGGGACCCCGAGGCTCTGCAGCAGTTGCGACAGCGCCGCCGCGGGTTCCACCGGGTCACGTCGCCGGTCGAACCCGTACAGATCGACGTGGAGTTGACCATCGGGGAAGGCGTCCTTCGCCGCGTGCGCCCAGTGCACGGCCAGAGCGGTCTTTCCCACCCCCGCGGTGCCGCTGACGACCCAGAGGTTCGGCCCCGCGGGTTCCGGGGCGGTCGCTCCGTCGTGCGGCAGGCTCATGCCGAGCAGGTCCTGCTCGCGGGCCCGGCCGACGAATCCCCGGATGTCACGGGGAAGCTCGGCCGGTCGCATCCAGCCGCCGAGGGTGGCGCCGTGATCGTCTGATCCCTCTTCCTCTCCGGCGCGTTCGTCCAATGGCCGCATCAGCGACGAGTCGTCGTGGAGGACGGCCATGTGCAGCCGTTGCAGATTCGGTCCGGGCTCGATCCCCAGCTCGTCGGCGAGGATGGTCCTGGCCTGCTGGTAGCAGTCCAGCGCCTCGCCTCGGCGGCGGGCCCGGTAGAGCGCGAGGATCAGGTGTTCCCAGATGGGCTCGCGCAGCGGATGGGCGGCGGCCGCCGTGCGCAGCTCGCCGATCAGCTCGTCGGCGGGGCTCCGGGAAAGGCGCACGTCGATCCAGGTCGTCCACGCCCGCATGCGCTGCTCGGCGAGTTCGGCCAGCCGCGGGGCGACGAGGTCGCTCAACGCGACGTCCTCGAGAGGGTGACCGCGCCACAGGGACAGGGCATGCCCGAGTTCCCGCTCGGCCATGGCGAGGTCCCCCCGTGCCATCTGCCTGCGGCCCCTCTCGGCGGCCTCGGTGAACTCCAGCAGATCCAGCTGGACCGGATCCGCGGTCAGGACGTAGCCGTGCCCCTGGGTTCTCAGCCGACTGGAACCACCTGATTCACCGTTCAGGAGAACGCGGCGCAGGCCCGACACGTAGGTCTGCACGTTCGCGACGGCGGAAGAGGGTGGCTCGTTCCAGAGCCCCTCCACGAGCCGGTCGCGCGGGACGACGGCGTTGGCGTTCAGCAGAAGCATGCCGAGGACGGCCCGCTGCTTGCCCGACAGCCGGACGATGCGGTCGGCCTTCCGGACCTCGAGGGGCCCGAGGGCCGCGAAGGTCATGTCCCGGCCGTCGTGTGGGGTGCGATACATGGCATCTCCCGCCTCTGACCGAAGATCAGTTGATCTTCGGTCAGATTAAGCACGGGGAGTCGCGTCTGACCAGCCCCGACCCGATCCTTCCTGTCGCGTGACCCGGGTCGGGCCTCCGCCGTCCCTCCGAGTCGTCCTCGGCGGACCGGCCATCGATCGTGGTGGGGCGTTCGCCCCCCGGCGGCGCCCCGCCCGCCGGCGCGGAACCGACTCCGCGATGCGTGTAGTGGTTCTGTGGTGCGCCTATGGCGAGATTGTAGAAACGTTCGCCATCGTTGATCTCAACATTCCTCGCGGTTTTGCGAAGGAGGTGAGATCCGACATGAAGATCGAGGTTCGCAAGGTCGAGTCCATCAAGGCCACTGGCCGGGACGCGACCGGCTGAAAGCCAACGTGACCCGTCGTCGACTCACACGGTACCGCGGCGGAAGGGGGCGGGATTCTCTCCCATCCCCTTCCCCGCGGGCCGATACGGACCCATTGGGAGATCTCATGCGAGTCATGCTGAAGGAATGCGCCTGGGAAACGCTCGACAACGAGATTCTCGTGGTCTCCGATCCCTGTGAGGCGATCACACTCGCCGATCCCGAGGGGCATATCGAGGCGCTCCTTTCCGAACTCGGCCGAGGACCGCGGACGGCGATCGAACTGTGCCACGGCCTGGCGGGTCGGGGAGTTCGGGTGACGGAGGGGGATGTGCGCGCCGCGGTGGAGGGACTGGACTCCCTCGGCCTCGTCGAGAACGCCGACGATCGGTGGCTCGGCGACCACTGGGCGGACGGGCGGCATTTCTCCAACCTCACCTTCTTCGGCACGTTCAGTGGAATCGAGCGGCCCCGGGCCGGCTATCTCCGTAGTCTGAGCGACGCGCGCGTGCTCGTCCTCGGTGTCGGAGGCGCGGGCTCCTCGCTGGTGCAGTGCCTGGCCGGGCTGGGCGTGGGCGCGATGACCCTGGTGGACCGCGATGACGTCGAGCCCCGCAATTTCGCCCGCCAGTTCCTGTACCGGCGGGAGGACATCGGCCGGTCAAAGGTCGATCGGGCCGCCGAGTGGGTGCGCGACTACGATCCGGACATCGAGGTGCGCGCGGTGAACCGGTGGATTTCGCGCCTGGAGGACCTGTCGGACCTGATCGCGGATGTCGACCTCATCGCGGGGGGCATCGACGGTTTCCGGGACGGCAACCTCGTCGTCAACGAGGCCGCCGTGCGCGCCGGAATTCCCTTTGTCACCGGTGGATCGCCCGGCCGCACCCAGGTGATGTACGCATCGGTGGATCCCGGAAAGAGCGCGTGCATCCAGTGCGATGAGGCGGACCGGCCCGACGAGACCGAGAAGAGCGCGGCGGGAATCGGCCAGCGGCTCGCCCAGGACATGAGATCGAACAACTTCCTCATCGGTCCGATGGCGATGCAGATCGGTTCACTGATCGCGTACGAGGCGCTCCGCTACATCACCGGGTTCGAACCGCCCCATGCCGCCGGAGCTCGCATCGTCCTGGATCTAAGGAACGGGATGATTCCCGAGCGCGTGCCCGTCGTCAGGGACCCGGACTGCCGAGTATGCCGGCATGTTCCGTCCCCACCGGAAGGCAAGAGCCCGTGAGCATGAAAGAGCAGACGGTACCGCTGCGCCCGCTCAGCCTCGTCGAAGAAGGCGACGAGGTTCTGGTGGGCGATCCGGAATCGGGCACCTTCGTGACCCTCCCGACGGTGGGCGGTGTAGTGATCTCCCTGCTTCAGCGGGGAGCGCCCCTGGACGAGGTGGCCGCGAAGGCCGAGGAGTACGCCGGGGAGCCGGTGGACATCCCCGCGTTCGTCGAGACGCTGCGCGAACTCGGCTTCGTCGAGGACGCCGAGGCACCTGCCCCCGCGCGGACGGCGCCGATCCAGGGCCGGCGGTGGCTGAGAGGGATCCGGCAGGAACTGGTCCGCCCCTTCTTCGGCCGTACGGCCTGGACGTGCTACGGGCTCTTCTTCGCCTTCGACGTCGCGGTGCTGATCGGTGTTCCGGCGTTGTTCCCCCGCCCGGCCGACGACGCGTTCTTTCTCGGCGACATCGGGCTGAGCGCCCTGCTGCTCGCTCCCTTCGGGATGCTGTCGATGGCCGTCCACGAGTGCGGGCACTGGCTGGCGGCTCGGGCGATCGGCGTCAAGGCGCGTTTCGGCGTCGATCGCCGCATGATGATGCTCGTCTTCGAGACCGACCTGACCCAGGTCTGGTCGGTCCCCCGCCGGCGGCGCTACAGCCCCCTGCTCGGGGGAATGGCCGTCGACTCCGTGGTGCTCGGCTGCCTGTTGTCCGCGCGCCTCCTCATCCACGCCGGCGTCTGGTCGCCCCCGGCGGTCGTGGACTCGCTGCTGGCCGCGTGGGTGCTGGTGAAGCTGGTCGGTTTCCTGTGGCAATGCATGGTCTTCTTGCGGACCGACCTGTACGCGGTCATGGTCAACGCGCTGGGCTGCCGCAACCTGTGGCGGGTCAAGTCGCTGATGCTGCGCCGTGCGTTCGGCCGGCTGACGTCCGCGGAGGCCACCGAACTCGCCGAGGCCGCACCGGCGGACATCAGGGCGGCACGCTGGTTCCGCTGGGTCTGGCTCGCCGGCTTCCTCGGCGTGGCGGCGTGGTTCGCCGTCTTCGTGCTGCCGGTCGTCCTCGTCGTGCTGCACTGGACGGGAAACGCCCTGGCCCTCGGACCGTTCACGGGCCGGTTCTGGTACGGGATCTTCTGCACGACGCTCCTGCTCGGCCCCGACACCGTCGCCGCGGTACTGGCCGTGCGGGAGGCCGCTTCCCGGCTCTTCGCCCGCTTCCCCTCTCCGAACCGCGCCCAGTGACCCGAGTCGCTGGGTCCTCACCTCCGCAACCCCGGCCAGGCGCGCCATCCTGCACACCCTCCTCGTCAACGGAGATTCGACCTGACCGCGTACCCGGCCTTGGGCTGCGCAGTGATGTCGCCGACCTTGGGTTTCCACGCCGCCGGGGTCGAAGGTTGAGCACATCCGCCCGGGCCGCTTGGGTCGGCACGCGCCAGTGGGACGCGAGCGCTTTGGGCGTGGCGGGGGGCGCGGGACCGGCCCGAACAGGCCGCACCCGCGCACCCCGCCCGCATCATGGTGCCCGCCGGGCGGGCGCCCTTGATGACATGGGGAGAGTCCTCATCCGGCCTTTGACCGGCCTTCTGGTCCGGGCGGACGGTGCCGTCCGCCCGGTTCTCGTCTCGGGGTCCTCAGTTCGTGATCACGTACGGGCGGGCGCCAGGACTACGACCGCGGGTAGCGGCGAGCAGATACACCGGACGCGGCCGCATCTCCCGCACACCGGAACGCTCATGTTGACCTCTTTTTGCAGGGTGTGAATACCAGGTGTCCTTTACCCGCAATTTCATGATCCACCATGGCGGTTCCCTTTTTTCGGGAAGATGACGCCCTGTGAGATCGGCGGAGGCGCCTCGCAACGTGGGCGTCAGCGGCCCGGATGGGCACCGCCACGATGACGTCTGCCAGGGACGATGCCACGAGCGCCGCCGCCGGACAGCGTGGGGCGGGGCTGTGGGCTACCGCGGGTGGTTAACGTCCCGATATGCACGATGTGCCGATTCCTTCACCGAACATGCCCGACGGGGAACGAGACTTCCGGCGACCGGGAGAGCTGATCTATGCGCATATCTTCGTCAGTATCTAACCCCTCCTATGGGGCGAGGAGATAGTCGCGGGTCGACCTCCACGCCGAACGGGCCCCATCGGGAGCCACCGTGGCCGGTCTCCCCCGTCCGGACTTCCGTGCCCTGAAGCCAGCGCGCCCGAGGACTCCACGCCATCAGCAGGTCAGCATGCCCTGACACCGGAAGCGTTCAAGATCAAGCGGCGTAGTCCGGCGAGCAACGGTGGTGGCTCGCCAGTGCCGATGAAGTCCAGGCAGGCCGGGATGTTGACCGCTATGAAGGCGGGGACGGGCGTCCTGGCCCAGCGGTGTGCGTGGCGGTAGTGCTCGTTGGCGCGGTGGTAGGTAAGGCGCTCGGTTACAGCTCGGGCGGTTGAGTCGCACGTAGTCGAGGCGCGGACCATGGCGGAGGAGTCTGTCGCATTCCCGGTTCAGGAGCAGGCAGACCAGGTCACGCAGGTTCAGGCCGGTCCGAGTTCTTGGAGGCGTCCGATGTCGTGCAGGGAATCGATCCCGGCGGCGTAGTCGAGCATCCGCAGGATGCCGGGTTCCGAACCGACGAGTGTGGGCACGACACGGATGGAAGCGCAGTCGAGGCCGACGACACCGACGTGAGGCCCTGCTGTCGCGTTAGTGGGTGTCGCTTGCGGGTTGCTGGTCTGGGGCCGTCGCGGTCTGGGCGTCGGGTTCGGGTTGGATGCCGCTTAGCTTCGTGATGTTGCGGAACACTCGGACGGCGGCGACGCGGTCGGTGGCCGGTTCGAGGTCCAGTGTGACGGCCGCGTACACGGCGCCGTCCTTGACCAGCACGGTGCCGGGGAGTCCGTTGAGCTCCGCGCCGCGGTACCGGAGGCCGTCCGGCAGGCCCCGGGTGATCTCGGCGAGGTAGGCCGCGACCTCGTCCATCCCGTGCAGCGGAACGCGCGGGGTCTCGGCCGTGCCGTTGGCGTCGATCACCAGCGTGACGTCGGGGGCCAGGAGCTCCAGCAGCTCGTCGAGGGCCCCGCCCCGGCAGGCCCGGATGAATCGGTCCGTGACCTCCCGGTGCACGTTCCGATCGGGCCGGAACCTCGGCCGCCCGTCGCGCACGTGGCCGCGAGCCCGGCGGTTGAGCTGACGCACCGCCGCCTCGGAGCGGCCCGTCGCGTCCGCCACCTCCGGGTAACCGAAGGCGAACACCTCGCGGAGGACGAACACCACGCGTTCCAGCGGCGACAGGGTCTCCAGGACGACCAGCATCGCCATGGACACCGACTCCGCGACCTCCGCGCTCTGCGTCGCGTCGGGTTGGGTGAGCAAGGGCTCGGGCAGCCAGGGCCCGACGTAGGTCTCCCGGCGCGCCTCGATCCTGCGCATCCGGTCGATCGCCAACCGCGTCGCCGCCTGGAGCAAGTACGCGCGGTGGTTGCCGATCGGCTCGGAGTCCACGCGGTTCAGCCGCAGCCAGAGGTCCTGCAGCACGTCCTCGGTGTCGGAGACGCTGCCGAGCATCCGGTAGGTCACCGAGAACAGCAGGTCCCGATGTTCTTCGAAGCTCTGGGTGATGGACGTCGAACCGGACACTGACCTTCTCCCCTCTGGTGCTCCGCGCGGGGCGACGGGACAAGGTTCGCACGCTTCCCGCCGTGCCCCATGTCACAGGATCGGGGCGGCGTGCGTCATGGGTGCCAAGGGTTCCGGCCCCCGGCCCCGCCGGATCCGCCGTCCCGTCCAGATCGCGTGCGAGCACTGGACGGGGCGGACGGCCGAGGCCGCGGACTGAACTGTCAAGAATCCAGCGACCCGAAGGAGAGAACGCGATGACCACCCTGGTTCAGCTCTATATCGAGGCATTGGGAACGCACGACACCGCCGCGCTCGACGGGCTCTACGCGGAGGACGTCGTCCTCTACACGCCCTTCGGCTGGGGAGTACGCGGACGCGACCAGGTGAAGTTCTTCATCGGGGCCGTCCACGCGCCCCATCCCGGCCTGCGGGTGACCCTGCACGACGAGTTCGCGTCCGGCGACGGGGCGCGGATGAGCTTCCGCTTCACGATCCACTGGCACAACACCGGGTCGTTCGGCGGCCATGAGCCGACCGGTGAGAAGGGCACGGCCAGCGAGATCCACACCGTCCGTGTCGTCGACGGGCGCATCGCGGAGCAGTGGGCGGGCCACAACTCCCTCGGGCTGACCCTCCTCCAGCTCAGGGCGTGGGGCATGGAACCGCCCGCGGAGACCATGGACCCGGCGCCGGTGATCGTCGCCGCGGGCGGCCGGCCCGCCGCGCGGCCCGGCTCGGCCGCCTCACATCACGTCGAGCCGGCATGAACGGCAACGGACGAACTCGGCTCAGCGGACCGGCTCAGTCTCGTTCGATGACAGCGTCGAACTCCAGGTTCAGGTGACGCGCCGCCAGGCCGCGGGCCGCGGTGATGCCGAACGCGTAGCGGTCGACGCGGGCCGTGGCCTGGACGCGGGCGCCGTTCGGGGTGGCCTCCGCGGAGGTCAGGGTCACGGTGACGGGGCGGGTGACATCGCGGACGGTCAACTCGCCGTCGAGGGTCCAGGCGTCCGCGCGGCGGCTGAGGCCGGTTGCGGTGAAGCCGATGGCCGGATGGGCGGCGGCGTCGAGGAACCGGCGGTCGCGGATCAGGGCGTCGCGCTTGGGGAGACCGGTGTCGAACGACGCGGCCGCCGCGGTGGCCGTGACGCGGGGCGCGCCGGATCCGGTGATCTCGACGCGGCCGGCGGTCACGCCGAAGCGGCCGTGGACGGCACCGAGGCCGAACAGGTGCCGGGTGCGGAAGGCGATCGAGGACCGCTCGGGATCCAGACGGTAGGCGCCGGGGGCGAGAAGGTCGCCCGGCGTGTCCATGGCGGTGGTCATCGTGTTCTCCGGGTTCTCGGTGTCTTCAGTGGTCGTGGTCGTTTCGCGGGTGTGCACGGTGACGCGCCGGGGCCTGCCTGGTGAGGTGTGCCGGTTCGTCCAGCCGGCTCAGTTTCCGCGGGTTCCTCATGAGGAAGACCCGGGTGATCTGTCCGTCCTCGACCACGAGGCTGATCGCGGTCGGCTCGCCGCCGATCTCGAAACGGCCCGCCGGCGACCCGTTGAGCCACACCGTCGTCGTCTCGAACGCGGGCACCGTCCGGCCCGCGCGCGCGAGCACCGCCGCCACCGGCCCGGCCCCGTGGACGGGGGCCGGCGCCGCGGCCGCGATCCCGCCGCCGTCGGCCACCAGGACCACGTCCGGCGCCATGGCCGCCAAGAGCTCCCGCAGTTCCCCGGTGCGCAGCGAGGCCAGGAAGCGCTCCACGACGACCCGCTGTTCCGACCGGCTCACCTGCGCCCGCGGGCGGCGGGCCGCGACGTGCTCGCGGGCGCGCCGGCCGATCTGGCGGACCGCGGCGGCGGACTTGCCGAGGGCGTCCGCGATCTCGCCGTACGGCATCTCGAAGACCTCGCGGAGCACGAACACCGCCCGCTCCGTGGGCCTGAGGGTCTCCAGGACGGTCAGCATCGCGATCGAGACGCTCTCGGCGAGCTCGACGTCCTCGGTCAGGTCGGGGCCGGTCAGCAGTGGTTCCGGCAGCCATTCGCCGACGTAGTCCTCGCGGCTGCGCGACAGCGAGCGGAGGCGGTTGAGCGCTTGACGGGTGACGATCCGGACGAGGTACGAACGCGGGTCGCGCACCTGCGCTCGATCGACGTCCGCCCATCGCAGCCAGGACTCCTGCAGCACGTCCTCCGCGTCCGCCGCCGAACCGAGCATCTCGTAGGCGACGGTGAACAGCAGACCGCGATGGGCGACGAACGGATCGTCCGTCTCGACGTCATGAGCCATGGCGTCAGGCCGCGCCGGACGGCTTGGGACGCTCGGCCAGCGGGATCTCGCACGCCTCGGAGTAACCCTGCGAGGTGATCCCGTGCGCCGTGTTGGCCCTGGTCGACATGTTGGCGAAGCCGATGAACACGGTGAGCTCGACCAGTCCCGCCGGGCCGAGCCGGCCGAGCAGGCTCGCGGAGAGCTCGTCGGTGACCGTCGTCGGCGTGTTCGTCATCGCCTCCGCGTACTCCATCACCTCACGTTCCAGCGGCGTGAAGACGTCGGAGTCCCGCCAGCGCGGCACCTCGCCGGCCTTGGCCAGATCCAGGCCCTGGTGCAGCGCCGCGAAGTAGTTGACGTCCAGGCACCAGCCGCAGCCGACCTGCGCCGCGACCGCCATGTGCGCGAACGTCTTGAGGCCCTCGCCGGCCGCGTTCCACGCGGCGATCTTGGCCGAGAACTCCTGGGTGGACGTGGCGACCTCGGGGGCGTTGAACAGCACCTCGACGGGCTCGGGTACGGCACCCAGCCGCCCAATGAGAGCCTCCCGCATCTCGGCGGGCAGGTCGGCCTTCGGAATACGCGGTGTCATGGTGTTCTCCTCATCCGGTGAGTTCGCGGCCTGTCGGGCATGAAGACACCGCGAGGCCCACGAATGTGACAGCCTCTGCCGTCCACTGGTGAACGCCGCTGATTTCCGGGACCGGTGGAGGCCCGCCCGGGAAGGTCGAACTCTCTGGACGCAGAGTTCGAGGTCTCCATCAATCAGGCCGCTCTGTGAGATTGGTCTCGGTGATTTCACCGTGGCGCCGGAGGCGTGGGGGAACGGCAGATGCCCGGCGACGACGGGTGCACGAGCCGGCAGAACCCGCTTCGGTCACACAGCGATCAATATGGCATCGGACCGTGTTCTCTCGCCGTTCGTTCATCTGTCGCGGAAAGGGGACGGTCGGGAACGGCCCGAGATTTCATCTCAGTCCGCTGCATGGCGGACAGAACGGTTGAGATCGACACGAACCGGCATGCGACGGCATGGAAGCCGTGGTCGTGCAGGGGCCTTCCATAGGAAACCCTTCGCGGTCGAAACGGTGTCCGAAGGGTCGCCGCCGTCCGTAACGCCGCCGCGAACTCGAGCCAGAGCACCCCCTTGGCCTCGCGAGCCTCACCGTGATCTTGACTCCCCGTCGCCGGCTCATCAAATGTTGATGAATTCTCAAGTTCAGGGCCTCTGGGCGGTCGTGCCGGTGCCGGGGCCTCCGTGTCCGTTTAAGTGTTTTCCGTCCGTTGTAACGCTTCTCGCCTTACATGGGAGCAAAGGATGCTTTCGCGGCTTAGGCCACAAGTGCCCGGTGGGCCCTGCATCGATACGATCTTCCAGTTCGTTTACGGGCGCCTGGAACGATGGTTCCGGCGGGCCGGTGGGCCCCTGGACGACGGACGCGTCGAAATGACCCCGGTCGCGTGCGCCCATGCCGAACCCGCGCCGCCCTTTTGCCTTGACATTCCCGCGTAGGCTCAGTTTTGATGGCGAACAGTTAAGTTTGACCACTGTTTCCGAGCGCCGATGTTCTTTGGTCGGCGTCGCCGTTTCGTGATTGGCGTCCGGTATTCGGCCGGTCGCTCCATGAAGTGATTACTGAGAATGTCCGCGAGTGTACGCGCGGTGGAATGGGGGGACGATGGACGACGCCCCGGGGAGCGCCCCGCCGGTGAGCATCGCGCCGCGTGCGGGCCGCACGGCCGTGCTGTGCGGCGTAAGCGGCCATGTGCCCGCTCCGGTACTGACCAACGAGGAACTGACCAGCCGGTTCGACACGTCCGATGATTGGATCGTGACACGGATCGGCATCCGTGAGCGTCACATCGTCGAGCCCGGCTCGGCGACCTCCGATCTCGCCGCGCGCGCCGGCGCGGCGGCGCTGGCGTCGGCGGGCGTGTCGGCGGTGGACATGCTGGTGCTCGCCACGACGACCCCCGATCATCCGTGCCCGGCCACCGCGCCGGCGGTCGCGCACCGGCTCGGTCTCGGCGGCATTCCCGCGCTCGACGTGAACGCCGTCTGCTCGGGGTTCGTCTACGGCCTGGCCACATCCGCCGGGCTGATCGCGTCCGGGCTGGCGCGCAGCGTCCTGCTGATCGGAGCCGACACGTTCAGCACGCTGCTGGACCCCGGCGACCGCGACACCGTGACCGTGTTCGGGGACGGCGCGGGCGCGGTCGTCCTGCGCGCCGGGGACATCGGCGAGCCGGGCGCGGTCCTGGCGTTCGACCTCGGCAGCGACGGCGAGCTGGCCGACCTGATCACGGTCCCGGCGGGCGGCTCGCGCGCTCCGCTGCGGCCCGGGACGCCGGTGCCCGGCGACGCGCACTTCACCATGCAGGGCCGGGCCGTCTACCGGCACGCCGTCCGCCGGATGACGGAGTCGTCGCTGGCCGTGCTCGGCGAGGCGGGATGGAAGCCCGAGGACGTCGGCCGGTTCGTCGGGCACCAGGCCAACCTGCGCATTCTCACCACCGTGGCCGAAGAGCTCGGGATCGGCGCCGACCGCGTGTACGCGAACGTGGACCGGGTCGGCAACACCGCCGCCGCGTCGATCCCGCTGGCCCTCGCGGACGCCGCGGACGCCGGGCTGCTGCGGGCCGGCGACAGGGTGCTGCTGACGGCGTTCGGCGGGGGCGCGACCTGGGGTTCGTGCGCGCTGGTGTGGCCCGAGCCGCCGCTCTCCGCGGCGGCCGGAGCCCCGGGGGCCGAGGCGTCCTCGACCCGGTAGCGACACGGTCCGCAACGCCAACGAGGGAGCGGGACTTGGACAGGGAACACACGCACGCCGTCATCACCAAGCTGATCCACCGCGAGGTCCCGGAGCTGACCGGCGACCTCACGCCGGCGGACGGCTTCGAGACGCTCGGCATCGACTCGATGACCATGATCGACGTGATCGTGGCCACGGAGCGGGAGCTCGGCGTGAAGATCGCCGACAACCGGCTCGCGGACGTCGCCACGGTCGGGGACCTCGTGGACGTCGTCCTCACCATTTCCAACGCACGGCAGGGAGACGAATCATGACCATTCAGACGCACACCGGCAGCCGCATCGGCACCACGGTCGAAGGGTTCGACCCGGTCAACGCGTCCGCGGACGAGATCGAGGAACTGCGGCGCACCGTCTACGAGAAGAAGATCGTCGTACTGCGCGGGCAGGACCTCGACCCGAAGGGGCTGCTGGCGCTCGGCCGCCGGTTCGGCCGCACGGAGGCCTACTACCAGCCGATGTACCGCCACCCCGACGTCCACGAGGTCTTCGTGTCCTCCAACGTCGACGAGGACGGCCGGCAGATCGGCGTCCCGAAGACCGGAAAGTTCTGGCACTCGGACTACCAGTTCATGCCGGCCCCGTTCGACATCACGTTCATCTACCCGCGGGTGCTGCCCGAGCGCAACCGCGGCACCTACTTCATCGACATGGCGCAGGCGTACGAGCAGCTCAGCGACGAGCTGAAGGAGGCGGCCCACGACACCCGCGCGCTGCACAGCGTGCGCCGCTACTTCAAGATCCGCCCCTCCGACGTCTACCGGCCGCTGTCGGAGGTCTCGGCCGAGGTGGACGCCGAGACGCCGCCCAGCGTCCACCCGACCGTCATCGACCACCGGTTCACCGGGGAGAAGATCCTCTACATCAGTGAGGGCTTCACGCACGGCATCCAGGACGCCGACGGCCGGGAGCGTCCCGACCTGCTGAACGCGCTGCTGGAGGCGAGCGGGCAGCTCGACACCACGTTCCAGCACCCGAACATCCACCTGCAGACCTTCGAGAAGGGCGACCTGCTGGTCTGGGACAACCGGACCCTCGCCCACCGTGCGCTGCACACCACGACCCCCGAGCCCGCCGTGTCGCACCGCGTCACCGTCTACGACGAGACGGTGCGCGACTCGATGCTCAACGGCGAGTAGGGGGCCGGCATGGAAACGGCCACCGCCCTCTCGGCGGGCACCGAGCACGACAGCGAGCACGGCCACGAGCACGGGAACGACGCGCCGCTGCTGGCCGATGTCCTGCGCTGCTACAAACCGCACTGCCGGTACCTGGGCTCGATGACGGTGCGCGGCACCGGTGACCGGCTCACCGGCCGCGGTGAGCTGAGCATTCCCGAGTCCTGCTATATCGACGACACCGGCCATCTCAACGCGGTCGAGGTCAACATCTGTTACAACCAGATGCTCTACTACGTGATCGCCAAGGCCGTCGACGCGAAGCTCGTTCCGGCGTTCGCGCAGTGGACGATGGACGACTACTGGGCGAAACAACTCCCTGAGATTCTCATCGCCCGGATGCAGTGCTCGTTCGTGCGTCCCATCGACGCCCGGCATTTCTACGGCGAGTTCGAATTGCTGCGGAGCACGCGGTTGAGGGGTCTGCTGTCGCTGGAGACCGCCTTCCGCTACTGGGACGACGCGGACGGCCGGTGCGACGGCCGCGTCCGCGTCGCGATCACCAACGCCTAACGCCCGAGGGCGGGCGGACCGCCGACGCGCCGGTCCGCCCGCCCACCCGCGCACCAAGGAGATGCGGTGTACCACCCGCAGTTGCAGACCCTCGCCGCGACCGTGCGGTTCCACGCCGAGCACCAGCCCGATACGGCCGCCGTCGTGTGCGCGGACCGGCGGCTGACCTACGCGGAGTTGTACCGGGGCGCGCAACAGGTCGCCCGCGCGCTCCGCGCCGGCGGCCTCGCCCGGGGGGCGCGGGTCGCGTTCCTCGGCCAGGAGTCCGTCCACTACTACGAGACGCTGTTCGGCTGCGCGCTCGCCGAGGCGGTGCTGGTGCCGATCAACTGGCGGCTCGCCGCCGGCGAGGTGGGGCACATCCTCGCCGACTCCGCCAGCGAGCTGCTGTTCGTGGACGCCGACCTGCTGAAACTGGCGGACAACGCCCGGTCGACGATGTCCGGGCCCGCCACCGTCGTCGTCCTGGACGGCGACGACTACCACCGCTGGCGCGCCGCCGGGAACGACGACGGCCCGCCGCCCCACCCTGCCACCGGTCCGGACGACCCGATCGTCCAGCTCTACACCAGCGGGACGACCGGCCTGCCGAAGGGCGTCGTCCTCGCCCAGCGCAGCTTCTTCGCGATCAGGGACGCGCTGGCCTCGGCGGGACTCGACTGGATCGACTGGCGGCCCGGGGACCGCAGCCTCATCGGCATCCCCGGCCTGCACGTCGGCGGCCTCTGGTGGGCCGTCCAGGGTTTCAACGCGGGCGTCACCAACGTCGCCATGCCGAGGTTCGACAGCCGCGCGGCGGTGGAGCTGATCCGCGACCTCGGCGTCACCACCGCGTGCGTGGTGCCGTCGATGCTGCGGCTGATCCTCGCCGAGCCGCACGCCGCGCCGGCGGACTTCGCCACCCTCCGCAAGGTCGTCTACGGCGGGTCGCCGATCTCCGAGACGCTGCTGACCGAGGCGGTGAAGGGCCTCGGTTGCGAGTTCGCGCAGATCTACGGGCTTACGGAGACCGGGAACACCGCGGTGTGCCTGCCGCCGTCCGACCACGTGCCGGGCGGCCCGCGCATGCGCGCGGCGGGCCGTCCCTACCCCGGCGTCGAGGCGAAGATCATCGACCGGTCCGGCGCGCCCGTGCCGGCGGGAACGGTCGGCGAGGTGTGCCTGCGCAGCCCGGCCAACATGCTCGAGTACTGGCGGCGGCCGGAGGCCACCGCCGAGACGCTCGTCGACGGCTGGATCCACACGGGTGACGCCGGTTACCTGGACGAGGACGGCTACGTCCACATCCACGACCGGATCAAGGACATGATCATCGTCGCGGGAGAGAACATCTACCCCGCCGAGATCGAGCACGTCCTCGCCAAGCACGCCGCCGTCGCGGACGCCGCCGTCATCGGCGTGCCCGACGACCGCTTCGGCGAGGCCGTCCACGCGTTCGTGGCGCTGCGGGCCGGGCACGAGGCGGGCCCGCGCGACCTGCTGGAGTTCCTGCGCGACCGGATCGCCGCTTTCAAGATCCCGAGCCGGTTCGTGTTCGTCGACCAGGTGCCCCGCAATCCCAGCGGCAAGATCCTTCGGCGCGAGCTGCGCGACGAGCAGTGGCGCGGCCGGGAACGCAAGGTCAACTGACGCGGAGGCCGATCATGACACTGGACACACGCAGCCTCCGCCGGGACATCGGCGAGCTGCTCTACCTCGGCCCGGACGAGATCGAGGCCGACGCCGACCTGTTCGCGCTCGGCCTGGACTCGGTCCGGCTGCTCTCCCTGCTGGAACAGTGGCGGGAGGAGGGCGCGGACGTCAGCCTGGTCGAGCTGGCCGAGCGGCCCACGCTCGCCGCCTGGGAGGGCCTGCTGCTGGCACCGTCCGGCGGCCGCGCCTCGGCGGGGCCGGCCGCCGCTTCGAGCGGGCGGCTGGCGCTCACCGAGGCTCAGCTCGGCATCTGGACCGGGCAGCGTCTCGATCCCGCGAACCCGGCCTACAACACCGCCGAGTACGCCGACATCGCCGGACCGGTCGACGCCGAGATGTTCGAGGCGGCGCTGCGCCGCGCGGTGCGGGAGACCGAGGCGCTGAACGTCCGGTTCGCCGAGGACGAGAACGGCGACCCCCGGATGGAGCCCGCCGAACACCACTGGACGCTGCACGTCGCCGACCTGTCCGCCGAATCCGATCCGCACGCCGCGGCGCTGCGGTGGATGCACGACGACATCGCCCGTCCGGTCGACCTCGCCGCCGAGCCGCCGTTCGGCCAGGCGCTGTTCCGCCTCGCGCCGGACCGTTTCCTGTGGTACCAGCGCGTCCACCACATCGCGCTGGACGGCTTCGGGCTGTCCCTCGTCGCACGGCGGGTGGCCGACGTCTACACCGCGCTGGCCTCGGGCAGTGACCCGGGCGAGCCCGGCTTCGGGCCGCTGAGCGCGGTGGTCGAGGAGGACGCCGCCTACCAGGCGTCGCCGGAGCGCGAACAGGACCGTGCCCACTGGCTCGCCCGGTCGGCCGGCCGGACCGAGCCCGCGGCGCTCAGCGGACGCTTCGCCCGGCCCTCCGCGACGTTCCTGCGCGAGATCTTCGACGTGGACGCCGGCACCGCCGAGAACCTGCGCGCCGTGGCGCGGCGGTGCGCGGCGACCTGGCCGGACGTCGTCATCGCGGCGTGCGCGGCCTACATCGGCCGGCTGACCGGCGCGGCCGAACCCGTCCTCGGCGTGCCGGTGATGGGACGCCTCGGCTCGGCGTCGCTGCGGGTGCCGAGCATGGTGCTCAACATCGTCGCGCTGCGGCAGCCGGTGGACCCGGCGGCGGGTCTCGCCGCTCTCACCGGCGCGGTCGCCGACCGGATGCGCGCGGACCGGCCCCACCACCGCTACCGCTACGAGCACCTGCGGCAGGAGCTCGGGCTGAGCGGCGAGCGCGGCGCGCTGTACGGGCCCGCCGTCAACATCATGCCCTTCGACTACGACCTCTCCTTCGCGGGAGGCCGCGCCGAGGTCCGCAACGTCTCGGCCGGCCCGGTCGAGGACGTGTCGATCAACGTCTACGACCGCGCGGACGGCAACGGCCTGCGCATCGCCCTGGACGCGAACCCCGCGTGCCTCGACCAGGCCGGGCTGGCCGCGCACGGACGGCGGCTGCGGCGTTTCCTCGCCACCGCCACGGCCGAGCCGGACCGCCCGATCCGCGACCTGGACCTGCTCTTCGAGGACGAGCGCCGCGCGCTCCTGGGCACCTGGAACGACACCGCGCGGGACCTGCCGCCCGAGCCGGTGACGCGCGTGTTCGAGCGGCAGGCCGCTCGCACCCCGCAAGCCTCGGCGCTCCTGTGCGGCGACGGCGCGTCCACCGCCGAGCTGTCCTACGCCGAGCTGAACGCGCGCGCCAACCGGCTCGCGCGGTACCTCATCGCCCGGGGCGCGGGACCCGAGCGCCGCGTCGCGCTGCTCCTGCCCCGGTCCGCCGACCTGGTCGTGGCGCTGCTGGCCGTGCTGAAGTCCGGCGCCGCGTACGTGCCGCTGGATCCCGGGCTGCCCGCGCAACGGCTCGACTGGATGCTCGGCGACGTCCGCCCCGCGCTCGTGCTGACGGACGAACCCGGCCCGGCGGACGCGGCGAACCGGGTGGCGCTCGCCGACCCGGCGGTGCGCGCGGCCGTCGAGGGCGAGGCGTCGCACGATGTGACCGACGACGACCGATCCGCGCCGCTGCGGCCCGCGCATCCCGCCTGCCTCATCTACACCTCGGGGTCCACCGGCCGTCCGAAGGGCGTGGTCACCGAACACCGGGGCGTGGCCAACCTGTACCTGCACCACCGCGCGGGGATGATCTCCGAGGCGGACGGCACCCGGTTCCGCGCCGCGCTCACCGCCCCGCTGTCGTTCGACACCTCCTGGGAGGGGCTGCTGTGGATGTTCGCCGGGCACGAGCTGCACCTCGTCCCGGACGACGTGCGCCGCGACGCCGAGGCGATGGTGCGGTTCGCGGGCGAGCGGCGCATCGACTTCCTCGACATCACCCCGTCCTATGCCGAGGAGCTGCTGGCCTGCGGGCTGCTCGACCCGGACCGCCCGCACCGGCCCAGCGTGATCGCGCTCGGCGGTGAGGCGGCGGGGCCGCTGCTGTGGACACGGCTGCGCGACACCGCCGGCGTCACCGCCTACAACCTCTACGGACCCACCGAGGGCACCGTCGACACGCTCAGCTGCCTCCTGTCCGACAGCGCCACCCCGATCGTCGGCCGCCCGCTCGGCAACACGCGCGCCTACGTCCTGGACGCCTCGCTGCGTCCGCTGCCGCCCGGCGCGACCGGCGAGCTGTACCTGGCCGGGGTCCCCCTGGCCCGCGGCTACCACGATCGGGCCGCGCTGACCGCCGCGCGCTTCGTCGCCGACCCCTACGGACCCGCCGGCACGCGGATGTACCGGACGGGCGACCTGGCCCGATGGCGCCCGGACGGCACGCTCGACTACCTCGGCCGTTCCGACGACCAGGTGCAACTGCGCGGCTTCCGCATCGAGTACGGCGAGATCGAGGCGACGCTGGCGCAGCACCCGGCCGTCGACCGGGCCGCCGCCCTCGTCCGCGAGGACGCGCCGGGCGTGCGGCGCCTCGCCGTCTACGTCGTCACCACGGACGGCGCGGACGCCGACCCGGCCGAGCTGCGCTCCTTCCTCGCCGACCGGCTCCCCGCCCACATGGTGCCGACCGCGTACCTGACGCTGGCGAAGCTGCCGACGAACCGCAACGGCAAGCTCGACCGCACCGCGCTGCCCGTCCCGCCCGACCTGGCGGGCGGCGGCCGCGCACCGCGCGACCACCTCGAACGCGAGCTGTGCGCGCTGTTCGCCGCCGCGCTCGGGCTCGCCGACGTCGGCGTCGACGACGACTTCTTCGAGATGGGCGGGCACTCGCTGCTCATCACCCGGCTGGTGCCGCGCATCCGGCAGCGGCTCGGCGTCGAGATGCGGGCCGGCCTGATGTTCGAGCGCGCCACCGTCGCGCGGCTCGCGGAGGCGCTGCGCGACGGGTCGTCCGGCGACGCGCCGCCCGACCTCGCCGCCGAGGCCGTGCTGGACCCCGGCATCCGCGCCCCCGCCGGGACGGCGGCCCGCGGTCCCGTGCGCCGGATCCTGCTCACCGGGGCCACCGGCTTCCTCGGCGCGTTCCTCCTGCGGGAGCTTCTCGAACGGACCGACGCGCAGGTGTGGTGTCACGTCCGGGCCCCCGGCGAGCGGGAGGCCCGCGACCGCGTCCACGACGCGCTGGCCCGCCACGGGTTGCGGCACTCCGCGCTGGACGACCGGATCGCCGTGCTGCCCGGCGACCTGGAACGGCCACTGCTCGGTGTCGGCGAGGCCACGTTCGACCGGCTCGCCGAGGACATCGACCTCATCGTCCACAACGGCGCGATGGTGAACCACATCGCCCCCTACGCCCGGCTGCGGGCCGCGAACGTGCTCGGCACCCAGGACGTCCTGCGCCTCGCGGCGACGACCCGGGTGAAACCGGTCCACTACGTATCGACCTGCGACGTGGCCGTCAGCGCGCGGGCCAATCCCGCCCTGCTCTCGGAGGACCGGCTGGCCCCGGCCGGCGAGGTCCTGCCGAACGGCTACGTGGAGAGCAAGTGGGTGGCCGAACAGCTGGTCCGGGCCGCGCGGGAACGAGGCGTTCCCACCACGGTCCACCGCCCGAGCCGGATCAGCGGCGACACCGCCACCGGCGCCGGCGCGACCGACGACGCCTTCTGGACGATGGTGCGCGCCTCGATCATGCTCGGCGCCGTGCCCGACACCCTCGACGGCGACACCGTCGACCTCGTGCCCGTCGACTATGTGGCCGCCGCGATCGTCCGGCTGGCGACGCGTCCCGGCGCACCCGCCGCCTACCATCTGACCAGCCCGGAACCGCTGCGCGCCGGGACCGTCGTGGAACGGCTGAGACGGTTCGGCTACACCCTGGCCCCCATGCCGCCCGCCGCGTGGCGGCGCGCGCTCGCCGAGCACGCCGACGGCGAGGCCGGCACGCGGGCCGACGGCGACCCGCTCGCCGTCGCGGCCATGCTCGGCGAGGAGTCCGAGGCGCTGCCCGGCGGCTTCGCCTTCGCCCGCGACAACGAGCGGCGGGACCTGCGGGACACTCCGGTCCAGTGCCCGCCCATCGACGGCGAGCTCCTCGACCGGTACGTCCGCGCGTTCGTCGAGACGGGCTTCTTCCCGGCTCCCCGCGGTGGCGCGAGCGTGCCGCGATGACCGACGTCAGGAGCGACGGCTCGCCCGGCACCGCCACCGGCGGCGCGTCCCCGGTCGGTCCGCTGCGCGCGTGGACGATCATCATCGCCCTCTCCGTCGGCTCCTTCCTGTTCGTCACCATCGAGACCCTGCCCATCGGACTGCTGTCGGACCTCGCGTCGGACCTCTCGGTGTCCGACAGCGCGGTGGGACAGCTCGTCACGGTGTACGCGTTGTGCGTCATGCTCGCCGCCCTCCCGCTCACCGTGGCGTTCTCCCGGTTTCCGCGCCGGGCCCTGCTCGTCGGCGTGTTCGGGGTGTTCGTCGCCGCCACGGCGACGTCCGCGCTGGCCCGCGACTACGCCGTCCTGCTCGCGGTCCGCGCCGTCATCGCGATGGCGCAGGCGCTCTTCTGGTCGGTGGCGGTGTCGCTGGCCGGGACGCTCGCGCCGCGCGGCCGCACCGGCAGGGCGATCGCGCTCGTCTACGCGGGCATCTCCTTCGCCCAGCTCCTCGGCGTCCCCGGCGGCGTCGCGCTCGGGCACTGGCTCGGCTGGCGGTGGGCGATGGGGACGCTGGCGCTGGCGGGGCTGCCCGTCCTGCTCGTGCTCGCGGCGGCCATGCCGTCCGTCCACGGGCACGCGCCGATCCGCGCGCGCGAGGTCGCCGCGCTGCTCGGCCGGCGGCGGGTGCGCGTCACCATGGCGGCCATCACCGTGGCCTTCACCGGAACCTATGTCGCGTTCACCTACATCAGCCCGCTGCTCCAGAGGGTCGGCCACGTCTCGGCGGGCATGATCTCGGTGTACATGCTGCTGTTCGGGGCGGCCGGCGTCGCGGGCAACGCGCTGGCCGGCGGGCTCGTGGACAGCAGACCGCGGACGACCGTGGTCGCCGCCATCGGCGGGATCTTCGCGGTCGTCGTGACGTTCGCGTCGCTGGGCGGCTGGACGCCGGTGACCGTCCTCGCCGTCGTGGCGTGGGGCCTGTGCGGATCGGCCCTGCCGACCGTGTTCACCGCTTGGGCGCTCCGCGTGGCGCCCGATGACCAGGAAACGGCCATGTCGCTCCTGGTCATCGCGGTGAACTTCGGCCTCGGCGCCGGCGCGCTCCTCGGCGGCCGCCTCCTGGACGGCGTCGGCCCCCACGCCGTGGCCTGGGGCGCCGCCGTCCTGCTCGGCATGGCTCTGCCCACGGCCGTGTCCGCTTTGAGGACGACGACGGTTACGGCAAAGGAGGTCGCCCGCGCAAACCCGTCCGGGCACGATTCCCATCGTGCTTGAGGACGGCGGCCATCACGGGCACGGGCGGTACACGCCGACGGAAACGGAGCACGACGTCGTTCTGGGCGTGTGCTCCGCGGTGGACGACCACCACGGTCCACCCGATCGTCTGCGGGAGGCGTTGACCACATGGTCGAGTTCGATGGACGTCATGGCGTCCTCCTCCTTTCACCCGTGCAGGGTGCTCGAGAAGCCCTTCATGACCGACCGCTGGGCGAACGCGAACAGCGCCAGCACCGGGGCCGCCGCGAGCAGCGCGGCGGCGAAGATCAGCGGCCATTCGGCCGTGAAGCGGCCGACGAACGAGTAGACGGCCACCGGAAGCGTGGCCTTGTCGGTGTCACCGGTGAACACGAGGGCGACGAAGAAGTCGTTCCACACGAACAGCCCGGTCAGCGTGGCGACGACCCCCGTGGCGGGTCGCATCAGCGGGAACACGATCTGGACGAAGACGCGGAGCGGCCGAGCGCCGTCCACCCGCGCGGCCTCCTCGTACGCCGTCGGCATGCCGCGGAAGTATCCGGTGTACAGGAAGACCGCCAACGGCATCTCCAGACCCAGGTAGACGAGGATCAGCCCGACGCGCGTGCCGGTGAGGCCCGCCTCCACCATGACGGCGTAGAGCGGGATCATCCCGATCTGGATCGGCATGATCAGCGCCAGCGTGAACAGCCCGAACACCACGGCGGACAGCCGCGACCCGCGCCGGGCCAGGACGTACCCGGCCGGCGCCGCGAGCACGACGAGCAGGAGCACGACGGCGCAGGTCGTCAGCACGCTGTTGAACAGGGCCTGCGAGAACGACTCGGTGCCGCCGCCCGCCTCGGTCCAGGCCCGCCGCATGTTGGAGAGCGTCGGCGCGGCCGGCGGCGCCAGCGTCGACCCCCCGGTCTCCGAGCGGTCCCGGAACGCCGTGGTGAGCACGAGATAGACGGGGGCGAGCATCGGCAGCGCGCCGATCCAGAGCCCGACCTCACGGAACGCCGTCCAGCGGCCGTACCCGTTCATGCGCGCCTCCCGCGCGGACCGCGGACCTGGACGAGCGCCGCCAGGCACACGCCGCCGACGAGCAGCAGCGCGACCGCCGCGCCGTAGCCGTACCGGCCGTTGACGAACGCCTGCTTGTACACGTAGGTGCCGAGGGTGTCCGTGCCTCCGGCCGGGCCGCCGCCGGTGAGGGCCATGACCTGGTCGAAGAGCATGAACGCCGAGATGGTGGACAGGGCGGTGCCGATGGCCAGGGCGGGCCGCAGGAGGGGCAGGGTGATGTCGCGGAACCGGCGCCACGCGCCCGCGCCGTCCACCTGCGCCGCCTCCAGCAGTTCGTCTTGGACGCTCTGCACTCCGGCGAGATAGATGAGCATGTGATAGCCGGAGAACTGCCAGATCATCACCATGACGATGGCCGTCAGCGCGGTGCCGCGCTGCCCCAGCCACGGCCGGACGAGCGAGTCGAGCCCGGCGTTCCCCAGGACCTCGTTCAGGGGGCCGTCGACGTCGAGGATGAACTTCCAGATGTAGGCGACCACCAGCGGGCTCACCATCGCCGGGACGAGGAACAGGGCGCGGAGGACATGCCGGGTGCGCAGGGTGTTCGCCAGGCCCAGGGCGAGCCCGAGCCCGACGGCATTGACGCCGATCACGTACAGCGCGGCCAGGATGAGGGTCTGGACCACGACGCCCGATCCCTCGCCGAAGAACTCGCCGAAGTTGGCGAGCCCCACCCAGCGGGGGGTCGTCAGCCCGTCCCAGTCGGTGAAGGCGGAGAGCGCCCCGAACAGGGACGGCCCGAGGACGCACAGCAGGGTCAGCGCGCCGGCCGGCACGACGAACGCCCACGGTGCCGATTGAGGATTCTTCGCCATGCCGGCTCCTAGGGGGCCTTGCTCGACCAGGCCGAGTCCAGGGACCTCAGGACGTCGGCCGGAGCCGACCCGCCATTGAGGATCCTGACCATGCCGTTGTCGAACAGGGTGATCAGTTCGGGGTTCGGCCACTGCTGGTCCACGAGCGGGCTGGACTTGCCGGCGCTCAGGTACGGCTGCAGCGCCGCGGCGTAGCCGGGCACCCGTCGGGCGTCCGCGCCGTCCGGGATGGCGGGGACGGCGCCGTCGAGCGCGGCGTAACGGACGCGGTTGGCCGCGTAGTGGGCGATGAACCGCTGGGCGAGTGCGGGGGCGCCGGCCTTCGCCGGAACGACGAGGCCGCTGCTCGGACCGGCCGGGACGCGCACTCGCGCGGGATCGTCGTCACCGGGGAAGGCGAACATCGTCAGGTTCGCCTTGGGGGCGGCGGCCTGCCAGAGCGGCATGGTCACCGAGGGCGCGACGACCATCTCGGCCTTGCCCTCGGCGAGCGCACGCGCGGCCGCCTCCCGCGTCGTCCCGGCCGCTCCCGGGGAGAAGCAACGGGCGTTCTTCATCTGGACGAACCTCCGCACGGCCTCCCTCCAGCCGTTGGATCCGGCGAAGTCGACCTGGTCCCGCAGCCGTTTCTCGCCGTAGTCGGGATCATCGGCGTAGACGGTGGACGCGGCGAGCGCGAACCCGAGGAGGTGCGGCATCTTCGAGTCCTCGTGCCCGGCCATCGCGAACGCGACCTTCCCGTTCGCCGCGGCGGCGCGGCACCGCGCGAGGACGTCGGAGAACGTCTTCGGCGCGGCCGTGCCCTCCTTCGCGACGACGCCGATCACCGTCGAGTCGAGCGGGAGGCCGTAGACCTTCGTGCCGTTCCCGACGACGGTGCGGTACTCCTTCGGGACGCCCGCGCTCCAGGACTCGCCGGTCAGGTCCCTGAGCAGGCCCTTGTCCTGCAGCGCGCGGGACGTGCCGGCCTCGCCGTAGCCGACGACCGTCATCGCGACGTCGGGGGCCCGGCCGGAGCCGAGCCGACGCCGAAGCGCCTGCAGATACTGGTCGAAGGGGGTCTTGCGCACCGTGACCGTGATTCCTGGGTTCGCCTTCCGGAACTCCCGGGCCGCGACGTCGATGGAACCGTCCCTGCGCCCGTCGTCCCAGGATGCGATGACGAGCCGGTCGCCGTGCCCGGATCCTCCGCCGCATCCGGTCGCCAGAAGGGGGGACAGTAATACGGCGCAGGCGAGAACCCCGCCTCGGTCATTCATGAGAACCTTCTTCCTGGTCCGCCGGGGCCGGGCCTAGTCACGGCCCGTCACCAGGGCGAACCGATGGGTGCCGCCGTCCACCGCGACGACGAGCCACTCTCCGTCGCGGCTGATCCCCCGAACGTCGAGCCCGGGCGGGCCCGGAACGCCGGGGGCGTCCCCGGAGCGCCAGAGGGGCCGGCCGTCCTTGGTCAGTTCCACCGCGTCCTCGGCCGGGAGCCAGATCTCCGCCTCGCTGGTGGAGGGCACCCGCACGACCAGACGCAGGTCGTCCTCACCGGTGCGCCAGTCGACGGCCGCCTCGCCGCGCGGCGTGCGCAGGGCGGCCCCGGCGTGCGTCAGCCGGTGCGTGAGCGAAGGCCGCACCCGGATGCGCCGCCATCCCGGGTCCGCCGGCGCGAGCCCGGCCACGTCGTTGAACAGGAACTTCTCGATCATGGCCATGAGCTTCATGTTCCGGCTGAAGGTCGGGTCGCCTCCCCAGGTCTCCCAGATCGTCGTCGCGCCCAGCTCGACCTGCTCGCCCCAGCTCGGATAGGTGGTCTTCGTCGCGATGCCGTACATGACGTCGGCCGCGCCGATGCCGGCCAGGACGTTCTGGAGCGCCGCCGTGCCCATCGTCCCGGTGCTCAGGTGGCCGCCGTCCGCCTCGATCCGCTCGATGAGCGCCCGCCCGACCCGGTCGCGGTGCTCACCGGGGACAAGGCCGAACCAGAGCGGCAGTGCCTGCGCGGTCTGCGAGCCGGTGGCGTAGCGGCCGGTCGCGGTGTCCAGGAACCGGTCGTTGAAGACGGCGCGGATCTCCTCCGCCAGCTCGCCGTAGTACCGGGCGTCGTCGTCCTCGCCGACGGCACCGGCGGCTCGGGCGACCATCGTGGTGACCGCGTGGAACCACGCCGTCGAGGTCAGCTCGATGGGCGTCCGCTTCGGGGTGACCGAGGACGTGCCGTCCGGCTGGGGCTCCATGTGGTCGCCGAGGCCTCCCGTGATCACGAGGTCCTTGGCGCGGGTTCGCAGAAATTCGAGACCTCGCCGCATTCCGGGGTAGTGCCGGCGCAGGATCGAGCGGTCGCCATAGAACTGGTAGAGGTTCCAGGCGATGCTCGGGTATGACGTCATGGCGAAGTCGGGAAGCGGCGCATACGGCCAGTAGATGACCGATGACCAGTCGTCGGGCAGTTCCTCGCGTGCCTTCTCCGCGTCCTCGAAGTCCGCTTCGTCGAGCGTCGCCCGCATGTCGACCCGGCCGCGCCACTGGAGCGGGCAGACGGTCGGGAAACGCCCGTCGGCGAGCTGGGTGTCGGCGAGGTCGTCCAGCCATTTGAGCCAGAAGGCGCGCGCCTCGAAGGTGTAGAGGTAGTCCTCGACCGACCAGCCGGGGTCGCCGACCCAGCCGACCCGCTCGGCGCGGTCGGCGGCGTCCTGAGGAAAGCCCTGGAAGCTGGCCCGGAACGTCCACAGCACGTTGCGGTGGATGCGGTTCAGCAGGTCGTCGGAGCAGCTGAACTGCCCCGCGGGCGCGAGGTCCGAGTGGACGACGCGGGCCCGCACCTCGCGGACCTCGACCTCAGGACTGGAGGACGCGACCTCGACGTACCGGAAGCCGTGCAGGGTGAAAGAGGGTTCCCAGTCCTCCTCGCCGCCGCCGCGCAGCGTATAGACGTCGGTCTGCCGGGCGGCGAGCCACGAATGCATGGTGGCGCGGTCGTCCAGCCTCCCGTCCGCGTCGACCTCGCCCGCATGCCGCAACCGGACCTGCGCGCCCGCCGGCCCGGCGACGCGGATCGCCGTCCAGCCGGACACGTGTTGACCGAAGTCCACGATCAGGCCGCCCTCGGCGGCCGTGGCGGTGGCCGTGGTCGTAGACGTGGCCGTGGACGTGATCGTGGTCGTGGCCACCGGCCGCAGCGTCTCGATCACCCGGGCGGGTTCGAGCAGCCCCGTCCGGACCCGCCCCGCGGGAGGATCGACCACGGCCACCGGGCGCCACTCCCCCGCCGCGTGTCCGGCACGGTCCCAGCCGGGGATCTCGCGGCGTGCGTCGTACCTCTCACCGTGGACGTAGTCGTTGTAGGTGATGGGCCCGGCCGCGGCGCGCCATGCGCCGTCGCTGACGATCGTGACCGGCCGGCCGGAGTCGGTCTCGATCTCGATGCGCAGCAGGGCGGCGGGACGGTCGCCCCACGGCGTGCGCGGGAACGGGCCGGACACGACGTCGGGCTCCGCGCTGTACCAGCCGTGGCCGAGGATCAGGCCGGCGGCGTTGTCCCCCGCCGTCACCAGGTCCGTCACGTCGTAGGTGGTGGACAGCACGCGCGGGTTCGGGATCCGCGCGGGCTCGCCCTCGCCGTCGCGCAGGTCGGGATCGTGGTCGTAGGTGCTGGTGGCGGGGTCGAGCACGCGGTCACCGACACGTTCGCCGTTGAGCCGCAGTTCGTAGTAGCCCAGCGCGGAGACGTGGGCGCGGGCTCGCGTGACCCGACCGGGCACGTGGAAGGCGGTGCGCAGCAGCGGTGACGATACGCCCGCGTCTCCGGCGATCCAGGCGGCCGTGCCCCAGTCGGCGATCTCCATCAGCCCCATCTCGAAGGTCGCCGGCGGAGTGAGGGGGCCCGGACGGCCGGCGCGGTCCCAGAGCCGGACGGTCCACCAGCAGCGTTCGCGGGAACGCAGCGGCCGGCCCGCGTAGGCGATGCCGTTCACCTCGTCCCCCTCGCCCCGGCCGGAGTCCCACCGGTCCGCCGCCTCCGGCGTGAGGAGTTCGGGTGCGCTCGCGACCAGCACCTGGTAAGCGGTCTGCCGCTGCCCGCCCGGCCCGTCGGGCTCCCAGCCGAACACCGGCGCGGGCACGTCCAGCCCGAGCGGGTCGTCCAGGTGCTGACAGCGCAGCCGTGCGGCGAGGAGTTCTCCGGTATCGGTCATGTCTCTCCCAGATCGCGGACGGATTCGGACGGGCGTGCGCTCAGTCCATGCGCGGGCGGCCGTTGACGTCGTCGGTGGCGCCCATCGTGAAAGCGGTCTCGGCCGAGGCGAGGGGCGCGGTCACGTGCGCGGCGCCCTCGCCCCCGGTGACCGCGGCGGTCCGGTTCGTCATGCGTACTCCGGATTGACGATCGACCGGACGGGCCGCCTGTTCAGGAAGTCCACGACCTGACGGGCCGTCGTCTCGCCGAGCTCGGTTCGGGCCTGTGGCGAGTACCAGGCGGCGTGGGGGGTGAGGATGACGCCGGGCAGGTCGCGCAGCGGGCTGTCGGCGGGCAGCGGCTCGGTCTCGAAGACGTCCAGCGCCGCTCCCGACAGACGCCCTTCGCCGAGCGCGGCGGCGAGCGCGGTCTCGTCGACGAGACCGCCTCGGCAGGTGTTCACGACCAGCGCGCCGCGCGGCAGCCGGGCGATCGCGGACGCGTCCAGCAGGTGGCGGGTCCCCGCGGTCAGCGGGGCGTGCAGGCTCAGCACGTCGGCCGCGGCGAGGGTCCCGGCCAGCTCCGCGGGCCGGTGTCCGGCCGCCTCGATGTCGTGATCGGGCACGTTCGGGTCATGGACGACCACGCGGAAGCCCAGCGCGGCCGCGTGCGCGGCGATGCGCGAGCCGATCCGGCCGAACCCGATGACGCCCACCGTGGTCCGGGACGGGCGGAACGCGGCGGGCGCGTCCTCGGTCACCGACCAGCGGTGCCGCCGCACGGCGTCGTCCAGCGGCAGCAGCCGCCGCCCGGCCGCCATGACGAGCGCCATCGTGTGGGCCGCGACCTCCTCGACGCAGTAGTCGGGAGTGTTGGCGACCGCGACGCCGCGCGCGGTGGCGGCCGCGACGTCGATCATGTCGTAGCCGATTCCGAGTCGTCCGATGAACCGGCACCGGGGCAGCCCGTCGAGGACGGCGGCGGTGACGGGCGCCCACTGCACGACCAGCGCGGCGGCCTCCGCGGCCGCCTCGACGACGTCGCCCTCGGTGCGGCAGCGGGCCACTCTCGCCCGTAACCCGGCGGCGCGCAGGATCCCCAGGACGCCGTCGGCGCCGGGCAGGTCGATGTCGGTGATCACGACGAGGTCCCGGTCACTCATCGGCGGCCTCCGGCAGCGACGCGCGGATGCGTCCGGCGGCGACCTCGATGTGGCGTGCCATCTCCGCCTGCGCGACCGCGGGGTCGGTGGCGAGGATCGCATCGAGCAGTACGTCGTGCGTGGCGGCGTGCCGTTCGAGCTCCTCCGGTCGCAACGCGGCGGTGGCGGCGCGCAGGAAGGCGCCGATCCGGCTGCGCAACTGGGTGACCAGTTCGCCGACCAGGTCGTGGTCGGCCATCTCCCAGAGCCGTTCGTGGAAGCGCTGGTCGATGCGCAGCACCTGCTGGAAGTCGCCGGCGGCCGCCTCGGCGCGCATCGCCGCGACCATCGCGCGCAGTTCCCGCTCGCCGTCGGGCGTCAGCCGTTCCCGGACGCGCCCGACCACGAACTGCTCCAGCACGACGCGCAGCGTGCACAGCTCGTCCAGTTCCCTGTGGGTGAGCGTGGCGACACGCGATCCACGGCGCGGCTCCCGTTCCACCAGTCCCTCCTCGGCGAGCTTCGACAACGCCTCGCGGATGGGAATGTGGCTGACGCCGAGCTCGGCGGCCAGGCCGCGCTCGACCAGGCGCTTGCCGGGCGGGTAGCGGCCTTCGTGGATCGCCTCGCGGATGCTGCTCGCGACCCGGTCGGCGAGGTTCTCGGCAGGGAGTGGATCGAGTGTCATGGCTCTGCTTCCATGTTGCTATAGCATATAGCAACACCTTAGCCGAGTGCTATAGCATCCGGCAACACCGCGAAGGAGGCAGGGTGCGGATCGCGAAGGATCGCAAGGCGTTCATCACCGGTGGCGGCTCCGGCTTCGGGCGGCACATCGCCCGCCGGTTGCACGCCGCCGGTGCCTGCGTGACGGTCGTGGACCTCGACGCCGACGGTGCCGTGGCCGTCGCGGACGAGCTGGGCCATCGGGCGCTGGCGGTGACCGCCGACGTCCGATCGACCGCGGACATGGTCCACGCGGTCGGGATGGCCGAGAACACCTTCGGCGGCCTCGACACCCTCGTCGTCTCGGCCGGCGTCTTCCACATCGGAGCCCTGGAGACCGTCACCGAGCGGGAATGGGACCGGACGCTCGACGTGAGCCTGAAGGGAGCGTTCATCACCGTCCAGGCCGCCGCCGCGGCACTGCGGGCCAGCGGCCGGGGCCGGATCGTGACCATGGGCTCGGACTGCGGCCGGCGCGGCTTCCCCCAGCAGGCGCCTTACACGGCCGCGAAGTTCGGCCTGATCGGCCTGACCGAGTCGGTCGCGGCCGAACTGGCCCCGGATCAGGTCACGGCCAACTGCGTCTGCCCGGTCGGCGTCCCCACGACCGGGATGGGGCAGGAGGTACTGAACTGGAAGGTCCAGCGGACGGGGAGGTCACCCGAGGAGGTCATGTCGGCGACCGCGCGGACCAACCCGCTCGGGCGCAACGCCGACGAGGACGACGTCGCCGACGCCGTGCTCTTCTTCCTGTCGGACCATGCCGGTTTCCTGACCGGCGTGACCTTGGACGTGGACGGCGGCGCGCGTCTCGGCACCGTGCCGGGAGTACGCTGATGGCCGCCGTCCCGCTGGTGGACACGCACGTCCACTTCCACGACCTGAGCCATCCGAAGCTGCGTTATGCCTGGCTGGAGCCGGACGCGCCGGTGGACGAGGTCACCGGCCCCGACGCGGCGATCCGCGCTCAGCGCTACTGGGCCGACGACTTCCTCGCCGAGACGCGCTTCCACAACGTCACGAAGGTCGTGCACGTCCAGGCCGCGATCGGAAGCGACGACCCGGTCGAGGAGACGCGATGGCTCCAGGGCTTCGCCGACCGGCTCGGCGCCCCGCACGGCATCGTCGCCTACGCCGACCTCGCCCGCCCGGACGCGGCGGAGACCCTCTCCCGGCACG
The DNA here is from genome assembly GCF_900659635.1 of Actinomadura roseirufa. GTDB lineage: Bacteria > Actinomycetota > Actinomycetes > Streptosporangiales > Streptosporangiaceae > Spirillospora > Spirillospora roseirufa. The sequence continues at coordinate 83,800 of NZ_CAACVB010000001.1, forward strand.
CGGAGTTCGCGAATCTGCGCGGTATCCGCGACCTGCGTCACGACGGCTACCTGACCGACCCGGACTGGCACCGGGGCTACGCCGCGCTGGCCCGGTACGACCTGGTCTGCTGCGACGATCCCGCCGTCGAGGAGATGGGCGCCGCGCGGCGCCTGGCGGAGCGGCACCCCGAGGTCACCTTGTGCGTGGATCACGCCGGATACCCCCGCCGGCGCGACGTCGCGTACTTCGCGGAGTGGCGTGCCGCCATGCGCGACCTGGCCAAGGCCCCGAACGTCGTCGTCAAGATCTCCGGCCTCGGGCAGGCCGACCACCGATGGACGGTCGGCTCGCTGCGCCCCTGGGTCATCGAATGCGTCGAGGCGTTCGGCGCCGACCGCGCGTTCTTCGGCTCGAACTGGCCCGTCGACCGTCTGTACAGCTCCTACGGCGATGTGGTGAACGCCTACGCCGAGATCATCGCCGATTTCGGCGACGCCGAACGGAACGCGCTGTTCCACGGCAACGCCGAACGCGTCTTCCGTCTCGGGGAGAGGACATGACCTCGCCCTCCGCCCGAGGGGACGGCCGCCCTCCAGCGCGCATCGCGGTGGTGGGCTGCGGGTGGTGGTCCACCTACGCGCACCTGCCCGCGCTCGCGGCACACCCCGACGCGCGGATCGCCGCCCTGGTCGACCCGGATCCGGCGCGGCTCGCTGCGGCGGCCGAGGCGTTCGGCGTTCCGGCGACGTTCGCCGATACGGCCGATCTCCTCGACGAGGTAGCGGTGGACGGCATCGTGATCGCGGTCCCGCACACGGCGCACCACCCCGTGGCGCGGCTGGCCCTGGACCGCGGGGCGCACGTGCTGCTGGAGAAGCCGATGACCATCGAGCCCGCGCACGCCCGCGAGCTGGTCGCGCTCGCCCGCGACCGCGGTGCCGAGCTGCTCATCGACTATCCGTGGCACTACAACGCGCACGTGCTGCGGCTGCGCGACATGATCGCCGATGGGGCGGTCGGCCCGGTCGAACACGTGTCGGTGCTGTACGCGTCCACGGTCCGCGAGCTCTACCGGGGAGATCCCGAGCAGTACCGGAAGGCGTTCGGCTACACCGTCAACGCGCCCGGCTCGCGCACCTACAGCGACCCCGTCCTCTCCGGCGGCGGGCAGGGGCAGACCCAGGTCACCCATGCGGCGGCGCTGCTGCTGTGGCTGACGGGACTGTGCCCGCGCGGCGTGGCCGCGTTCCGCGCCGACTTCGAGCTGGACGTCGACCTCGCCGACGGCATCGCGATCCGGTTCGACGGCGGCGCGATCGGGACGATGAGCTCCACCGGGTCCGTGCTCCCGGTCCACGAGGAGATCATGCGCGTGGAGATCTTCGGCCGCGAGGGGCACATCATGCTGGACGTCAACCAGGGCACGGCGAGCGTCCATCACGCCGGCGGCCGGACCGAGCTGCCACCGCTGCCGGCGGCCGAACGCAATCCCGAGCACGCGCCGGTCCGCAACCTGGTGGACCTCGCGCTCGGCCGGGGCCGCAACGGCTCCCCCGCCGACATCGGCCTCGGCGCCGTGCGGTTCGTCGCGGCGATGTACCGCTCCGCCCGGGAGAACACGATCATCGACCCGGAACGGCTCTGAGAAGGACGGAAATGCTCACAGGATTCTCGCACGTCGGTTTCACGGTCACCGATGTCTCCGAGGCAGCCGCGTTCTATCAGCGGGTGTTCGAGGCCGAGCCGCTTGTGCGGCGGGTCTATGACGCCCCGTACACCGCGCTTCAGGTGGGTTATCCGGACGCGCGACTGGACATCGCGATTTTTCGGATTCCCGGTTCGGACGGGTTGCTCGAACTCATCCAGTATCTGAGCCCCACCGGAGTCCCGGTGGATGTCGAGACCAAGAATCCGGGCACCGCCCACCTGTGCCTCAACACCGACGACCTGGACGCCGAATACACCCGGTTGAGCCGGCTCGGAGCGGTCCCCCGCAGTGCCGCCCCGGTGGAGATCACCTCCGGCCCCAACGCGGGGCGCCGCGTGGCCTACTTCCGCGACCCGCAGGGGCTGACCCTCGAACTGATGGAGATCCGCTGACGCGAACCTCGGCGACCGGCTCGCCTGCCGCCCCGCGGCGGAAAGGTCCGCCGGATGAATCCGGCGAGCGCTTCGTTACCTTTTCCCGATCCGTGTGCGAAGCGCGTCCATGATCACGATGTCCCTCATCGATCCACCTCTGCATCGCCCCGGTCAATGGGGCGCCCAGCACAGGACCAAAGCCCTTCCGTGACCGCCCGGAGGGGTTCTGCGGAAGGCGCCGCCGTCCTCACCCGGGCGCGCGGCGCCTTCACGATGGCCCTCGGCAACCGCGAGGTCCCTCTGATCGCGGCGTGCTTGGTCACGCTCGCTCTCACCCCCCGGGGACGGCGCCGCGTGGCTGCCGCCCCGGGCCGTCCACAGGCCCCCGTCACCGGTCGAGGTTCTCGTCCCGTTGTCGACGCCATCGCGGCGAAGCGGTGGCCGGCAGGCCACCGGCGGTTGAAGCGGTCGTTCAGGCCGCCGCCCGGATACGCCGCGCTGAGGAAGGTCTGACCAGGTCACGGCCCTGGGAGAGAGAAATTCAGATAGTCGAAATCTGAGTTCTGGCCGATACCCGCGGACCGGGGACATGCCCCACAGTGTGCCGACCGGGAGGTGACGCCCCATGAAGGAGCGCTGGATCGACGAGCGGGTGCCCGCACATGCCGAGGCCACGGCCGAGGGTGCGATCGACCTCCCGTCCGCCACCGTACGGAGTGCCGCCGCCCGGGAACACCTGGCCGCGCGGCATTCCGGACGGGAGCAAAGCCCGGTCGTGGTGCTCAACGGACATGGGGACGTCCCGCCCGGTGAGGACATCGCCGATCGCGACGCCGTCAAGGCCGTGCGGGTGCTCGTACTGCCGCTGTGCCGTCTGGAGGTGACCCACCGTGACTGAGACCGAGAAGGACGCCCCGACCGTCCTGCACACGCTCGACCGCGGCCTGCAGGTGCTGGAGGCGGTCGCCGCGGTCGACGGCACCGCCACCGCGAAGGTGCTGAGCAGGCAGCTCGGCATCAAGATCGGGACCTGCTACCACCTGCTGCGGACCCTGGTGGCGACGGGCTACCTCGTACGGCTCGCCGGCGGCGGCTACGACGTCGGTCCCCGGGCCGCGTCGCTGAGCCGGCACCTCCAGCGCCGCGCCGGGCCGCTGCCGGGACTGTCGGTGATCCTCACCCGGCTGCACAACAAGACCAAGGAAACGTCCTACATCTCCGGCTGGTATCACGGCACCCCCGTTCTCCAGCACTACCTCACCGGCGCGCAGGCGCTCCGGGTCGGCACCCTCGACGTCGGATACAGCGGGAACATGCACGCCCGCGCGTCCTGCAAGGCCATCCTCGCCTTCCTGCCCACCGAACAGGTCGCCACCATGTTCGAGGGCGTGCCACTGGACGCGCTGACGCCGCGGACCATCACCGACTTCGACTCGCTGACCGTGGAACTGGCCCGCGTGCGCCACCGCGGATACGCCCTGGACCTGGAGGAGTACGCCTCCGGCGTGTCCTGCGTGGCCGCCCCGTTCTTCAACGGCGCCGGCACCCCGGCCGGCACCTTCACCGTGTCAGTGCCCGTGTCGCGGTTCACCGAGCGGCAGGCGCTGCTGACCCGCGAGGTGCGCGAGGCGGCGTCCATGGCCACGACGCTGCTCCGCACCGGCCGCCTGGTCGTACCGCCGGCGACCCAACGGGCGCTCTGAAGACCCCGGCCCACCAAGCCCTGCCCGGAACCACCCACAACACAGATGTAAGGAGCGTGGGTCCAGCCATGCCGAAAACCGCCGAACCGCTCGGCCTCCTGGAGCCGGTGCCGCGCAGCGGCCACGAGGCCGTCCACACCGATGCGTACACGGCCCCTGGCCTACGCCGGGACGACGTCCCCACCGTCGGCGACGTCGCCGACGCGACCGTCACGTCGGTCACGGCATGAGCCGGGCCGGTTCCACGAGGAGGTACGACCAATGCCGCCACCGGTGATGAGCCTTCGCTCCGTCCACAAACGGTTCGGCGCGAACGAGATCCTGCACGGGATCGACCTCGACCTGGAGACCGGCGGCTGCGTCGCGCTGGCGGGTGAGAACGGCTCCGGGAAGTCCACGCTCGCCAAGATCATGAGCGGCGTCGAGCAGCCCACCCGCGGGCGGATCAGCTGGGACGGCCGCGAGGTGCGGCTGCCGACCCCGCGGGCGGCGCGCGACCTGGGCGTCGCGGTCATCCCGCAGGAGCTCGCGTACGTCGGCGGGCTCAGCGCGCTGGAGAACATCGCGCTGGCGAACTGGCCGAAGCGCCACCTGATCGCCTCCCGCCGCCGCTACCGGGCGTGGATCGGCGAGCGGTTCGCCGAGCTCGGCCTCGACCTGGACCTGCACTCCCCGATGGACGCGCTCGGCCTGGCCGAGCGGCAGCTCGTCGAGATCGCCAAGGCGCTCCTGCGGGACGCGCGGCTCATCATCCTGGACGAGCCGACCGCCTCGCTGCACCGCCCCGAGGCCCGCAGGCTGCTGACGCTGCTCGCCGACTGCAAGGCCAGGGGCGTGGCCCTGGTCTACATCAGCCACCACCTGGAGGAGTGCACCGAGATCGCCGACCAGATCACGGTGCTGCGCCACGGCCGGGTCGCCGCCGACCTGCCGGCCGCCTCGGCGACACCGGAGGAGATCGTCGGCCACCTGCTCGGCCCGGACCACTCCGCCGCCCCCGTCCCGGCCCAGGCCCGCCCGCCGGCGGCGGAGGAGGCGGACGGACCCGCGCTGCGCCTGACCGGCTGGCGGTCGGGACGGGTGCCCGCGCTGGACGGAGTCGACCTCAGCGTCCGCGCCGGCGAGGTCGTCTCGGTCTTCGGGATCCTCGGCTCGGGCGCGGAGACGCTGGCCCGGTCGCTCGGCGGGCATCAGGCGGGCACGGCCGGCCGCACCGAGGTGTGCGGGCGGGTGCTGCGCAGCGCCCCCCGGAGCCCGGCCGCGGCCCGCCGGCTCGGTATCGGGTACGTGCCCGCCGAACGCAAGACCGACGGGATCGCCACCGTCCGCTCCATCGCCGAGCACCTCACCCTCATGACCTCCGGCCGCGTGTCACGGCTGGGGTTCACCACCCGGCGCAAAGAGGAGGAGATCGCGGCCGGCCTGGCGAAGGAGTACGGGGTCCGCTGCACCTCCCCGCGCCAGCGGATCGGCGAGCTCAGCGGCGGGAACCAGCAGAAGGTCCTGCTGGCCAGCCGGATCGCCGCGGCCCCCGCCGTCCTCGTCCTGCACGAACCCACACGCGGAGTGGACATCGCCGCCCGCGCCCAGATCCACCGCCTGATCGTCGCGGCGGCCCGTGCCGGAGCCGCCGTCGTGGTCGTCACCTGCGACGCCACCGAGGCGGTGGCGGTGGGCGACCGGGTGGTCGTCATCCGGGACGGCCGCGTCCGCCGGGACCTCGGCGGCGCCGACAAGAACGAGAACGCGGTCATCACCGCGGCCACGGGAGGCACCCAGTGATCGAGAAGGTCAGAACGTTCCGGCCGGCGGGCACCGCCACGGCGGCCGGCGGGCCCGGCAAGGACGACGGCGGGCGCGCCGGCGAGGCCCGGTTCCGGCCCCGGGCGATCCCGGGCGGCTCGGCGGTCGTGGTGTTCTTCGTCCTCGTGGTGGCGGCCTTCACCGTGTCCGTGGACGGCTTCGCCACCTACAGCAACGTCACCGTCATCGCCTCGAGCTCCATGGTCATCATGGTCGCCTCGCTGGGCCAGCTGCTCGCCGTGATCTCGGGCGGGTTCGACCTGTCCATCGGCGGCGTGCTGCCGCTCGCGGCGGTCACCTTCGCGGTGCTGACCCACGACGGGACGGGCTTCGTACCCGCCGTCCTGCTGGCGATGCTGGTCGGGCTGGCGACCGGGGTGGTCAACGGCGTCGTGATCGGCGTGTTCAGGATCAACGCCCTGATCGCGACGCTGGCCTCCCTGTCCATCACCGGGGGCATGGCCTACGCGGTCTCGCACGGGCTGACCGTGCAGGTGGCGGCCGAGGCGGGCCGGCTCGGCGATCCGCTCTGGCTGGACCTGCCGGCCTTCGTCTGGCTCGGCCTGGTCCTCATCGTGCTCGCCCACCTGGTGCTGCGGTACACGATCTTCGGCCGCCGCATCTACATGATCGGCGGCAACGGGCAGGCCGCCCTGCTGGCCGGTGTCCGGGTGGGACTGGTGACGGTCGCCGTCTACGGAGTCTCCGGCGTGCTCGCCGCGCTGGCCGGGGTGATGGCCGCCAGCCAGCTCCTGGCCGCCACCGGCGGAATCGGCGCGGACACCACGCTCACCAGCCTGACCGCGGTCGTCCTCGGCGGCGCGGCGCTCACCGGCGGGCGCGGCGGGGTGTTCGGCGCGGTGACGGGCGTCGCGCTGCTCGGCGTGCTCGACAACGCGCTGAACCTGCAGCGGGTGCCGAGCTTCTACCAGCAAATCGTCGTCGGGAGCGTCCTCCTGCTGGCCGTCGGGGCCGGCCGGCTGGGGGACCTCTCACCGACCCGACGCATCCGGTCGGTCACACAACGGGAAACGCCGAGAGAGGCAGAATGATGATGAGAACTCGTACATGGACGACCGCGGCCCTGGCCACCGTGCTGCTGGCACCGGCGGTCGCGGCGTGCGGAAGCGGCGCCGGCGCGAAGGCTCCGGCCAGCCGCGAGCTGAAGCGGGTGACCTTCGCGGCGCCCAACATGACGACGCAGATCTTCGCCGGCCAGGCGCGGAACTTCGCCAAGGCGGGCAAGCAGATCGGCGTGGACGTGCAGGTCTACGACAACTCCGGTGACGCCGCGACGGCCATCACGAACGCCAACCTGATGGTCTCCCGCAAGCCCGACCTGCTCGTCGAGTTCGCGCCGATCGCGGACGCGACCTCGCGGATCTCGGCCATCTTCAAGCGCAGCGGCATCCCCTGTGTGGCGGTCAACGTCCGCATCGACGGCTGTGGCTTCTTCAACTTCGACCAGAAATACCTCGCCGAGGCGCAGGCCCAGGTCATCGCGCAGAAGATGACGGCCAAGGGATGGAACGGAGGCAACACGACCATCCTCCTCGAACAGGCCTCCAAGCTCGGCCCGTCCGTCAACATCGCGGTCACGTGGTTCTACCAGCAGCTCGTGGCGAAGGTCCCCGGCTTCACGAAGGTGCGGTCCGAGGAGATCACCCCGTCCACCACGACGATCGCGGGACGGGAGGGACTCCAGGCCGACGGCGGCGTCGACATCGACCGCGGGTTCACCGCCACGGCGCAGGCGCTCCAGACGATCCCCGCCGACCGCAACGTGGTCGTGTACACCGTCAACGACGACACCGCGATCGGCGCGCTGCGGGCCGTCAAGGCCGCCCGGCGGGAGGGCAAGGCCATGATCGCGGGCTACGGCGCGACCCAGCCCGCCATCGACGCGATGCGGACGCGCGGCCCCTGGGTGTCCAGCGCGAAGGGCTTCTGGGAGGACTGGGGCGAGTTCATCCTCGCGATGGGCACCGCCATCCTCCAGGGGAAGAAGGTGCCGGACCTGACGGCGCCGCCCATGGTGGCGGTCACCCCGGATAACCTGGACAAGGTGTACGCGCCCGGCATGACGAACGTCAAGCGCATGCCGCCCCTCCCGGAGGGGTCGCGCTACCTGCTGGAGACCGGAGTGCTTCAGCGTTTCGGCAACGTCGAGGGCGCGTGACCGTGTCCGAGACCCCTGTGACCGTCGTGCTCGTGCACGGGGCCTGGCACGGCGCATGGTCGTTCGAACGCCTCACCCCGCTGCTGCGGGACGCGGGCGTCCCGTGCGCGGCGGTCGAGCTGCCCTTCACGAGCTACACCGACGATGTCGCGGCCGCCCGGTCCGTCATCGAGTCCGTGCCGGGGCCCGTGCTGCTGGTCGGACACAGCTACGGCGGCTCGGTGATCAGCGCGGCCGGCGACCGGCCCAACGTGCGCGAGCTGATGTTCGTCGCCGGCAAGGTCGCGCCGGCCGGCGGGCCGCAGGACCTGGAGGCGTCCGACCTGCCGCCGGGCCACGCCTCGGTGCTGACCCCGGAGCTGATCGACGCCATCCTCCCGGAGGCGGACGCGACGACCGTCGACCCCGGACGCGCGCACGACCTCTTCTACAACGACTGCCCGCCCGAGGACTCGGCCGCCGCGGTACGGCGGCTCCGGCCGGTGTCGACCCGGTGCGCCGAGGGCGGGCCCGACGTCGCGGCCTGGGAGAAGCTGCCCGCGACCTATGTCGTCTGCGCGCTCGACCGCGCGATCCCGCCCGCCGTGCAGGAGGCCTACGCGGCGCGGCTGGGCGTCACCCCGATGGTCCTGCCGACATCGCATTCGCCCTTCTGGAGCCGGCCCCGGCTCCTCGCCGAGCGGATCGTCCACAGGACCCGATCGAGACAGGAGGTCACGGGACGATGAAGGCCCTGGTACATGACCCCGGCGCCGTCCACGGACTCCGCCTGGGCGAGGCGCCCGACCCCGTGCCCGCCGACGGGCAGGCGCTGGTCGAGGTGGCGGCCATCTCGCTGAACCGGGGCGAGGTGAACGACCTCGCCCAGGTCCCGGCGGGCCATGTCTCCGGCTGGGACGCGGCGGGCACCGTGGTGCGGGCCGCCGCCGACGGATCCGGGCCCCCGGCGGGGACCCGGGTCGCGACCTTCGGCTGGACCGGTGCCTGGGCGGAGCTCCGCGCCGTCGACACCGCGGAGCTGGCGGCGGTGCCCGCCTCCCTCGATCTCGGTGCGGCGAGCGCCCTGCCGGTCGCGGGCGTCAGCGCCCTTCAGGCGGTGCGGGCTCTCGGACCGATCGGCGGGCGCCGCGTCCTGGTCACCGGTGCCTCCGGGGGCGTCGGCCGTTTCGCGGTGCAGCTCGCCGCCCGTGCCGGGGCGCACGTCATCGCGGTCGTCGGCGGTCCCGGGCGCGGCGCCGGCCTGGCCGACCTGGGCGCGGCCGAGGTGATCATGGGCCTGGACGACCGGCCCGCCCCGGTGCACGGGGTGATCGACAATGTCGGCGGGCCCCAGCTCGCCGACATCCTCACCCTGGTGGAGGACGGCGGCGTGGTCCAGTGGATCGGGCAGGCGTCCGGCCTGCCCACCACGCTCGACGCCGCGCAGCGCTCCGGTCACCGGTCCTGGCGGCTGGAGAGCTTCGCCGTCGCCGCGCCCTTCGGCCCCGACCTCGCCCATCTGGTCGGTCTGCTCGCCGCGGGCGAACTCGATCCGCAGATCGGCTGGCGCGGCTCCTGGGACCGCGCCGCCGAAGCCGCGGAGGCCCTCATCTCCCGCAAGGTCCAAGGGAAGGCGGTACTCGAGGTCTCCTCGGCGAGCTGACCGCCATGTGACGTCCTGGGGTTGCGCAATGGGGCGCAACCGTCAGGCCGCACGGACCACCGCGCACCGCCATGGCCCTGGCGGCAGACCACCGACGGCGGATCACGGCGGGCCGATGTCGAGGACGGCTTTGATGAATCCGGCGGGTTTGTCGTCGAGGGCGGCGAAGGCCCGGTCCACCTGCGCCAGCGAGTACCGGTGGGTGATCAGCGAGTCGAGGTCGAGGCGACCCGCCGCGGCCAGCGCCAGGCCGCGTTCGGTGCTGGTGCGCAGCCGGTCGGGATCCCGGACGTGGGCGTTGATGACGTCGATGGCCTTGAAGTTCCATGCCTCCATGTCCACGCTGCGCGACCCTTGGTGGTAGCCCAGGATCGACACCGTTCCGTGTTGCCGGACCAGCCGGGTGGCGAGATCGAGACCGGCCTGGCTGCCGGAGGTCTCGAAGACCACGTGGAAGGCTTCGCCGGTCACGGGCTCGGTGCCGGCGGCAGGTGATCGGACGACGTCGGCGCCATGCTTCGCCGCGTGCTCGCGGGCCTCCGGGCGCGGGTCGATGGCCGTCACCCGGGCGGTGCGGCTGTGGCTCAGCAGCTGGAGCAGGCACAGGCCCATGAAGCCGGCGCCGATCACCGCGACCTCGTCGGCCACGTCGATCGGGGTGCGGCGCAGGCACTCCACGACGCAGCCGACCGGCTCGCCGAGCACCGTGTCCGGGGACAGCCCGGACGGCACTCGCACCAGGTCACGCTGGTCGGCCAGCGCGTATTCGGCGAAGGAACGCAGGATGCGGCCGGTGACGATGTCACCGACCTGGTGGGCGGTGACCCCTGGGCCGACGGCTTTGATCTCGCCCACGGCCTCGTGGCCCAGAACGTGGACCTGCGAACCCGGGCCCTCCTGCCAGGCGTGCAGCTCACTGGCGCAGATGCCGTTGTGCATGACTCGGATCAGGACCTCGCCGGGGCCGCAATCGGGCACGCTCGTGAGGCTCAGGGCGGACGTCCGGGGGCCGGTGAGGACACTGGTGCGGAAGGTGCTGGGAAGGCCGCCGTCTCGGCCGCCGGTGGTGCTGGTCATGTTCGGGTCCTTGTCGTCCAGGTGGAAGTCGATGACGCCGACGCGTTCACGGTGCTCTCCGATCACCCCTTGACGCCGCCGGAGGCGATGCCCTGGATGAAGCTGCGTTGAAGCAGCACGTACACGACGAGCACGGGGATGGTGACGATGACCGCGGCGGCGGCGAGCCCTGAGGTGTCGGTGGTGTGCTCACCGACGAACGAGGCGAGGCCGGCGGGCGCGGTCTGCACGTCGGGTGCCTGGGCCAGCACGAGCGCGAGCAGGAACTCGTTCCAGCTCCAGACGGTGAACAGCGCCATCATGGTGGTGATGGCCGGACGGGCTCCGGGCAACAGGATCCGCCACAGGATGGTCCAGGGTCCGGCCCCTTCCATCTGCGCCGCCTCGATGACCGGCCGCTGTGCGGTCAGGAAGTGCGCCCGCATCCACAGGGTGCCGAAACTGAGGTAGAGCGCGGTCTCGGGAAGGATCAGACCGGGGTAGGTGTTGGCGAGGCCGAACTCACGCAGGTCGTAGTAGAGCGGGATGATGGTGGCCTCGAAGGGCATGACCAGGCCGATCAGGAACAGGTAGAACAAGGGCGTCTTGAAGCGGAAGTTCATGGTGCCGAAGACGTAGCCGTTGAGGACGCTCACCAGGCTGGTCAGGGGGACGACGCACGCGGTGACGATCCCGCTGGATTTCGACAGGGCGGCGAAATTGCCGGTGGTCCACGCGTCGGCGTAGTTGCCGAAGTCCAGCGAGTGCGGCAGGGCCAGTCCGCTGATGGCCTGGTCGTGCGGGTACAGCGAGATCAGCAGGATGCTGACGAACGGCAGCAGCGCGACCGCGCTGAACAGCAGCAGGACGGCATGGGTGCCCGCGCGGGCCTTCGTGCGGGTCACGACGGCGTTCATCGGCCCTCCCCGCTGATGCGAGTGATCAAGGCGGTGACCATGAAGATCAGGACGGTCAGCACGACGGCCAGGGCGGCCGCGGAGCCGACCTGGCCGTTGGTGAAGGCGCGTTGGAAGATCGCCAGACCGGGAACCGAGGTGGCCGTCCCCGGACCGCCCTTGGTCAGCACGTACACGACGTCGAAGCTGCGCAGTGCGGCCACCACGGTGAGGGTGAGCGCGACCGCGAGTTCGGGCCGCAGGCCGGGGAGGGTCACGTGGCGGAACTCCTGCCAGGCGCCGGCGCCGTCGACCCTCGCGGCGTCGTACAGCGCGGGGTCGATCCTTTGCACGCCGGCCAGGAACAGCACCATGCACAGCCCGCTGAGGAGCCATGAGCCGATCAGCCCGATGGCCGGCAACGCCCAGGTGAAGCTGCCCAGCCAGGCGGTACGCGAGTGCGCGCCCGCCAGGCTCAGCAACTGGTTGACGACGCCGTCCTGCGCGTACATCCACTGCCAGGCCACGGCGACGACGACCAGTGACACCGCCTGCGGCAGGAACAGCACCACCCGGTAGGCGGTCATGCCGCGCACGCGGGTACGGCCCAGCAGGCTGGTCAGCAGCAGTCCGGCGGCGATGGGGATCGCGGCGTAGAAGACGATGAGCACCAGCGAATGGGTGAACAGCGCCCGCAGTTCCGGGTCGTCCAGGATGGCGCGGTAGTTGGCGAGCCCGGCCCAGGACCCGGGCGTCACCCCGTCCCAGTGGAAGAAGGACAGGTAGAGGGTGTGCAGGACGGGCAGCACCACGAACGCGACCACCAGGGCGAGCCCCGGCGCCAGGAAGAGCAGAGGAGTGCCGGTCCTGGCGACGGGCCGTCGAGCCGGGCCGCGGGGGCGCTTCGGGCGGATGCGCGGGAGGCGGGGGGTGGCGGGCGGGACGGTCGCCCGCCCGCCACCATGAATGATCTTGGTCATGGCGCTCTCGGTCAGGAGTGGTAGTCGGCCCAGGTGGACTGGACGGTCTTGGCGACTTGGCCCGGTTGCAGCTTCCCGGCGATCAGCGACTGCAATGCCGGGAACATCGCGTTGCCCATGGCGGGTGCGGCGAAGTCCAGGTAGGGGACGAGCGAGTCGTTTCTGACGGCGTTCTTCCAGGCCGCCACGACTTCGCCGTTGACGGCGCCGGCCGGGGCGGGCGCGTTCTGGTCGAAGGGCAGGTATCCGGCGGCGGTGGTGATCGTGCTGTTGGCGGGGCTGGACAGGTAGTCCAGGAAGAACGCGGCGATGTCGGCGTGCTTCGACTTACTGGAGATCACGAACGGGTTGGCCAGCCAGCCGGTGGGGTGTCCGACGGCACCGGAGGCGCGGGGCGGCAGGGTGAAGAACCCGGCGTTGTCCCCCAGGGACTTGGCGAACAGCACCGACCGCCACGAGCCGGTGATGTCGAACACGCCTTCGCCCCTGCCGAACGCGGCCGCGGCGTCGTCGTCCCTGGTGCCGTTGGCCTGCGCGGGCAGGTATCCCTTCTTGCCCCAGTCGGCCAGGGTCTGCAGCGCCGCCTTGTTGCCGTCGGTGTCGAAGGTCGTCCCGGCGGTACCGTTGATCCAGGAGCGGACGGGCCGCGGGTCCGAGAACTCCGGCAGGACCGTCGAGAGCACGTGATTGGCGGGGTACTGCTCCAGGTTGCCCATCTGGATGGGCAGTTTTCCCTTCCGCCGGATGACGTCCAGTGCGTCCTGGAACTCGTCGAACGTGCTGGGGACCTTCAGGCCGAGCTCGGACAGGGCGCGCTTGTTGTAGTAGACGCCGACCATGTTCCCGCCGATGGCCTGGCCCCAGAAATGACCGGTACCGAAGGTCTTGCCGTTGTCGCTGCGCAGCAGTTGCAGCACGCTGCTGGGGTAGCGCCGCTCCCAGCCGTAGCCGGCGTAGTAGCGGTCGAGTGACGCGGTCAGCCCGGAGGGGATGAGCTTGCCGGCCATGGGCACGTTGGCCTCGGCCAGGTCGGGCGGGCTGTCGGCGGACATGGCCAGGTTGATGGTCTTGCCGTAGCCGTCGAAGTCCTTGGAGGACCGCTTGATGGTGATGTTGGGGTAGCGCGCCTCGAAGTTCTTGATCAGTTGGTCGAGCGCGGTCTCCAGCCCGCCCGCGGTCTCGAAGTCGGTCATGGTCAAGGTGACCCGGCCGGCCTTGGCGACCTGGTCGGAGGTCAGCGTGGAGCCGGAGGGGGTCACGGCCTTGCCGCCGGACGTGGAACCGGGGCTGCATGCCGCCAGAGTGAGCGCCGCGCCGCACATCGCGGCGAGGATGTGTGAGCGGAACGTGATGACCATGACAACTACCTTTGTCCTTGAAGGGGGTGGGTGGGTCCCGGGGGATGGCGGCCGAGTGGGCCGCCGGGATGCCCGTCGTCAGGGGATGAGAAGCGGTTGCAGGGTCCTTCGCGCGATCTCCAGACCGGCCAGCACCCGGTCGGTGGACCCGGACCAGACCGGGTCCTCGTGTTCGATGGAGATCGTCCCGTCGTAGCCGCCCTCGGCGAGGGCGTCGATGACCGCGCGCCAGTCGACCTCGCCGCGGCCGGGCACGCGGTAACGCCACCAGCCGGTGTCCCAGGGGTTTGCCGCCCGGTTGACGGCCTTCCCCGGCCATCCGTAACGCTGCCTCTGGTGGGGCAGGATCTGGACGTCCTTGGCCTGGACGTGCTTGATCCATCGCGCGTAGGGGGAGATGGCGGCGGCCGGGTCGATGCCCAGCCACACGAGATGGGAGGGGTCGTAGTTGAGGTACAGCCCGAGGGTGAACATCCACTCCCACAGCTCGGGGCTGTAGGCCAGGTTGCCGGGGTAGCCGTCGGGATGCCAGCCCTCCATCACGCAGTTCTCGATCACGATGCCGACGCCCGCGCGTTCGGCGTGGTCGACGAGTTCGGGAAAGACCTGTTCGGCCTCCCGCAGGTTCCACTGCACACTGTGGCCGGGGTCACGGCCGATGAAGGTGCCGACGGTGGGGGCACCGACCGCGGCGGCGGCGTCGATGACCCGGTGCAGATGCGCGAGGACGGCGGTCCGCACGACCGGGTCGGGATGGAGCGGGTTGTCATAGTAGCCCAGCGACGACACCGTCAGCCGGTGCCGTTTCAGCAGGTCCAGGACGTGTTCGGCCTCGCTCTGGCCGAACCGGGCGGCGTCCAGATGCGCGGCGGTGAACGGGCGGGAGTCGTGGCCGGGCCAGCAGGCGATCTCCAGGGAGGCGAACCCGCCCTGCTCCGCCCGCTGGGCGATGAACTCCAGCGACCGGTCCGGCATGCACGCGGTGAAGACCCCGAGTTTCACGCCTCCACCTCCACCCACGTACCGGAGGCCGCCGAAGCCGTGACGGCGTCCATCACCATCACCGCGCGAGCTCCGTCCTCAAAGGTAGGCAGCCCGTCGGGCGGAGCGCCACCGGCCGACTCGAGCGCGGTGATCTGGGCGTAGGTGTCGGCGACCAGCAGGTCCAGGGCATCTTGGAAGCCCTGCGGATGACCGGCCGGCACGGTCACGATCCGGCCCGGGCCGCGGGCGTCGCGGTCCGCCCGGGGCCACAACCGGCGATCGGCCCCGCGGGTGGCCCACCACAGCGAGCCCGGCATATCGAGTTCGAAGCGCGTCGTCGCGCGCGAGCCCGACACCTCCAGACGCAGATCGTTCTTGTGGCCGGGCGCGGCCTGGCTCAGCGCCGCGACCCCGGTCGCCCCGCCGCGGGTCTGGAAGATCACGGCCAGCTGGTCGTGGGTGGCGTCATGGTCGTCCGCCGCGCGCTCCACCGTGACGTCGCCGCGGGCCAGGACCCGGGTGATCCTTTCCCCGGTGACGAACTCGGCCAGATCGCACCAGTGGGTGCCGATGTCCCCGAACACCCGGGCGGAGCCGCCGAGGGCGGGGTTCAGGCGCCAGTCGGTGTCGTCCGGCTCGGCGAGCCAGTCCTGAAGGTAACCGCCGTGGATCAGGTTGACCCTTCCCAGCGAGCCGGCGGCGATCCGGGCCCGGGCCTCGAAGACCGCCGGGTTGTAGCGATAGACGAACGCCACCGTGCCCACCAGTCCGCGCGCCGCGGCGAGATCGCGCATCCGGCGCGCCGCGTCGGCGCCGGTCGCGAGGGGCTTCTCGCAGACCACGTGCTTGCCGGCCGCCAACGCGGCCGTCACCAGCGGCTCGTGAAGATGGTTGGGGACGCAGACGTGCACCACGTCGACGTCCTCGCTCCCGATCACGGCCTCGGCGTCCGTGCTCGCGTGCTCGGCGCCCAGTTCCAGCGCCGCCGCGCGTGACCGCTCGGGCGAGGAGGCCGTCACCGTGACCAGTTTCGCTCCGGCCCGGCGCACCGCCGCGGCGTGCACCCGGGCCATGAAGCCGGCACCGAGTATGCCGACGCGCAGGTCGGCCGCCGTGCGAGCGGCCGCCGGGGCCGCCGGGGAGTCTGTGATGGAGGTCATAGCGGGAACACTGGCAGCTTTTATGTCGATCGTCAAGCAAAAAGATGGTCTGTATCGCCATAAAGGTGGGTGCCCTGCTCGCGTAGGATCGCTGTAGTCGGCGAGAGAGGGGCATAAGTGAGCGCGCAGGGGCTGCCCGGGACGTTGGTGAGGCCGTCACCGCCGGCCAACGGCGCCGGCGAGGTACTCGGCATCATCAGGACCCAGGGACCCTGTTCTCGTGCGGCCCTGGTCGATCTCCTCGGCGTGGCGCGCTCCACCGTCGCCCAGCGGCTGGACCTCCTGCTCCAGCGCGATCTGATCGTCGCCGAGCAGGGCGGCGGCGGAACCAGGGGCCGTCCGACGACCCTGTTCCGCTTCAACCACGCCCGCGGCGTCGTGCTCGCCGCGGATCTGGGCGTCACCCACGCCGGCGTGGCCGTCACCGACCTGGCCGGCACCGTTCTGGCCGACACGTCCCACGACCTGGAGATCGCCGCCGGTCCTCGGCACGTCCTGGACTGGCTCGTCCAGCGGTTCACCGAACTGCTGGACCGGATCGGCATGGACCCTTCGCGGGTCTTCGGCGTGGGCGTCGGCCTGCCCGGCCCGGTCGAGGCCTCCACCGGCACACCGGTCCGGCCGCCGATAATGCCGGGTTGGGACGGGTTCCCCGTCGCCCAGCACCTGGCCGACCACTATCGGGTCCCCGTGCTCGTCGACAACGACGTCAACCTGCTGGCCCTGGGCGAACAGCGCATGCACTGGCCCGACAGCGAGCACCTGCTGTGCGTCAAGGTCGCCACCGGCATCGGCATGGGCATCATCACCGATGGCCGCCTGGCCCGCGGCGCTCAGGGAGCGGCCGGCGACCTCGGTCACGTGCACCTCGCCGACAAGCAGGATTACCTGTGCGCCTGCGGGAACCACGGCTGCCTCGAGGCCGTGGCCGGCGGCGCGGCCCTGGCCCGGCGGCTGACCGAACGCGGCCTGCCCGTTCCCGACGCCCGCCACATCATCGGCCTGGCCAAACAGGGGAACACCGAGGTCGCCGACCTGCTCCGCCAGGCGGGCCGCCTGATCGGCGAGGTCCTGGCCACCGTGGTCAACGTGCTGAACCCGAGTTTGATCATCATCACCGGTGATCTCGCCCAGGCCCAGGAGCAGCTGCTCACCGGGATCCGCGAAATGATCTACAGCCGGTCGCTGCCGCTGGCGACCCGCGACCTGCGCATCGTGGTCAGCTCGACGCCCGGCAGCACCGGAATCGTCGGAGCGGCCGCCATCGTCCTGGACAGGGTGCTGGCCCCGGCGGCCATCGACAGGTTGGTGTCCACCGGCTGAACCGCCCCGGTCCTCCGGGCGCGCCGTTCGTTCATGATCGTTTCAACGCCGCCCCGCCCGGCGAGGCCGAGACCCCGGCCGTCCGAGGGGGGAGGGGCGGCCGGGGCGGCCCTCAGGCCGGCCGGACCCGAAGGGGTCGTCGCGGGAACCGCTGTCGGCGGCCGCGTCGGCCGATCCGTGCGACCCCGCCTGGGCCGGGGTCACCGGCGCCACGACGAGGCCGGCCACGGCCACGTTGCCCGGCACGAGGTGTTCGCGTGCCATTCGGGCTCTCCTGGGGTGGTGAGGAGAAATGGGGGGATGCCCCAATGATTCGAAATAGTGGACCACCTGCCCGCGGCCGACAATTAATCGAACTGAAGTGATTTTTCAGTGTGAATCGCGTTTCATTCGAACCCCTGCCCCGGCGGCGCGAAGCGAGATACCGTTCCCGATCAGACACGGGTCGCGCCATGTCCGATCAGGTCGCGGCCGGCTCGGCACTACCGAAGCGAGGCTCCCGTGAAACGCACCGGCCGCCTGACCCTGCTGACCGCCACCGTCGTCCTGTCGCTGGTACCCGGCCCCTTGGCCGCGGCCTCCCCCGGGCCGAGCGGCCCGGCCGCCGAGGCCGCGAAGGCGGCGAACGCGCCCTTCTGCTACGGAGAACCGTCGACCCCGGGGGCCGACATCGGCGATCTCAAAGCGCGCTTCGGGGCGTCGAACTGGATGCCGATCCTTCAGGAGATGTACCGGCGGCGCTGGCCCAGCGGGGAAAAGCTGGCCGCCGCACAGGCGAGCGACAAATACTGGACCCAGTTCGTGAACACGCGGAGCTTCGAGGCTTTCGCCGAGTCGATGATGGTGGCGATCCACGAAGAGACCCACATGTGGGACCTGGATCCGTCCCGGACTCAGTGGGACGTGCACATCGCATCCTGGATCAACGCTTCACAGCAGGCGGCCAAGGTGCCGCTGCGCGGCGGTTTCGCCCGCCGGGAGATCCTTCCGCTGATCAACGACAAGCTGAGCGACAGCATGGACGGCATCTATCTGCGGGACTCCCAGCAGGGCGCCTACCGATTGCAGGGCGTGCTGGCGGAGCTGAACGCGGGTCTGATGGGGCTGCCCGCGGCCCTGGCGGTACAGGAGTACATCAAGGGGGTCGGCGCCAGCAATGCCCGGGACATCGCGGCCACCAATCTCCGCTATCTGCTGCTCTACTTGCGCGTGGCCAAGGACAAGCACCCCGACTACTGGGCCCAGATCAAGAACGAGCCGAAACTGCGCGAGCTCGTCCTCATCCAGTTTCTCCGCACCGCTTACTGGCTGGACAAGTCCGCGCCCTACACCGGCAAGCTCGGCGGCCCCGACGCCGACCGGATCACCGCGGCGAACTACTCCGCGGCGAACATCGCCATCGTCGAGGAGTTCACCGGCGCCACCGTTCGCCGCGACGCCGACAAGCACTGCACCACCTGACATGGACGATGCGGCGGCGTCGCCGTCTCTATAGGCGGGGACGGAAGCGGTAGAGGCGTGCGCGGACGTTGTCGTCCGCCTCGGGGGCGGTGTCCTCCGGAGGGTCGAAGAGCAGGGTCACGGGCTGGCCGATGTGGACGTCGGCAGGGTCGCACTCGATGATGTTGGTCAGGATCCTGGGGCCTTCGGCCAGCTCGACATAGGCCACGACGTACGGAGTCAGGTCGCGGTACTCGCCTCTGGCCTTGCGCACCACCGTGTAGGAGTAGACGGTGGCCTCACCCGACGCCGTGAACCGCGTGATGTCGCGGCCCCCGCAGTCCGGGCAGAACGGCCGGGGGTACCAGATCACGGTCGCGCAGGGCGTGCAGCGGGAGAGCAGAAGCCGTCCCTCGGCGGCGGCGGCCCAGAAGATCTCGTCCGCGCCGGGCGGCCGCGGTCCGCTCATGCGTCCTCCCGTCCAAGGATCAGGGTGGCCGCGGAGCCGCGGGTGGCCAGCCGGCCGCCCGAGCCGTGCACCACCGCCAGGCGGCAGTCGGGAACCTGAACCTCCGGCGCGGCCTCGCCGCGCAGCTGGCGGACCGCCTCGATCATCCGGACCATCCCTCCCCGGTTGTCGGGCTGGTTGTTGCACAGCCCGCCGCCGTCGGTGTTCATGGGCAGCCGGCCGTGCGGGGCGACCAGCGCGCCGTCCTGGACGAACCGGCCGCCTTCGCCCTTCTCACAGAAGCCGAGATCCTCCAAGGCCATCAGGGCGGTGATGGTGAAGGAGTCGTAGATGGACGCGTAGTCGATGTCGGCGGGGGTCACGCCCGCCTCGGCGAAGGCCGCCGGGCCGGACTGGACCGCCGCGGTATGGATCAGGTCGGGACGGCCGTTGGCGGTGCCCTTGGCCGCCTCGCCGTGACCGAGGATCGCGACGGAGCGGCGCGGGAGCCGCCGGGCCACCTCCGCGGCGGCCACCACCACGGCGCCGCCGCCGTCGGTCATGACGCAGCAGTCCAGCCGGTGCAGCGGGTCGCTGATCATCGGTGAGGAGACCACGTCCTCGACGGTGACGGGCGTGCGCAGGAACGCGTTCGGGTTGTGCTGGGCGTGCAGCGACGCGGCCACCTTGATCTCGGCGAGCTGCCGCCCGGTGGTCCCGAACTCGTGCATGTGCCGCATGGCGGCGAGCGCGTAGTTGTGGACGGTGTCGGTGATCCCCCACCGCGTCTCGTACGGGGTCTCCGGCGCCCCCGACAGGTCCGGTCCCGAGGCGCGCCGCAGGCTGCGCGGGCGCCCGCCCATGACGCACAGCGCGACCCGGCACTTGCCCGTCGCGATCGCGGCGACGGCGTGCCCGACGTGCGACGGGTACGACGCGCCGCCGGTCTCGGTCGTGTCGAGGTACCGGCAGCTCAGTCCCAGGTACTCCGCCATCGACAGCGGTCCGACCCCCGGGGCGTCGGAGTCGCAGAAGTACGCGTCGACGTCCGCCGGTGACAGGCCCGCGTCGGCCAGCGCCCCGAAGGCCGCCTCGGCGTGGATCTCCGCCACCGACAGGTCGGGGATGTCGCGGCGGGGGTGCTCCCAGGCGCCGACGACGAACGCCGCGCCGCGGACGGTCATGACGCGATCCCGTCGAGCTCGCCGAAGTCCTTCACCCAGCGCTCGAACCGCGGGGCGAAGTCGGGGATCTCCTCTATCGGGTAGTGCCCGACGTCGGGCATCAGCTCGAAGACGGCGTGCGGGATGAGATCGGCGATGCGGCGGACCCGGCTCGGGGGGACGAAGAAGTCCTCCTCGCCGGTGAGGATCCGCACCGGGCAGGTGATGGCGGCGAGGGAGCCGCGGATGTCGTGGGTGAGCGCGCCGTGGATGTCGCTGACGGTGATGTGCCAGTCCTCGCGGCAGTGCATCTGCGCGATCATCTCGGCCCGCTCGGCCGGGACCGACCGGCCGCACGCCTCGATCGTGCCGAAGTAGGTGCGGTCGCGCATGCTCGGCGATCCGGAGTCCTCCAGGAGCGGGGGCGGCGGCGGCCCGCCGTCGCCGCCGAGCACCCCGGACGGGTCGAGTGCGATGACGCCGGACAGGTCGCCGGGCATCTTCGTGGCGACGTCCAGCGCGATGCTGCCGCCGATCGAGCAGCCCAGCAGATAGGGGCGTTCCACTCGCAGAGCGGCGATCAGGCGCATGCACCAGTCGGCGTACCAGGACAGGTCGCCGACCGGCCCGCCGGGCGCGGGTTCGGAGCGGCCGTGCCCGGGGAGGTCGGCCACGATCACCTCGAAGCCCAGGGCGGCCAGCCCGGGCGCGACGTCCCGGTACTGCACGCCGCTCTGCCCGGCGGTGTGCACGCACAGGACGGGCGGACGACCGCCCGGCCAGGTCTCGACGAACGCGAGCCCGCCGTCGAGTTCCAGGTAGTGGGCGTTATGCACCGGTCGCCTCCAGGGTCGCCCCGTGCGCCAGCGCGCGGGCATGGTCGATCATGATCATGACCGCCTTGATCATGCGCAGATACTGGTAGCCGCTGCCGCGGGCGCGGAACCGGCCCTCGCTGGTGCGGCGGATGAAGTCGTTGGAGCCGGCGGCGAGCAGCTCGACCCACGCGAGGTCGGTGCCCTCGATCGTGAACAGCGCGCCGTCGAGGGACTTGCGCGCCACGTCGATCACCGCGCCGCGGTAGATCCGGAAGTGCGCCTGCCGGTCCTCGGCGGCGAAGGCGATCGCGCCGTCGAAGCCGCGGGTGGCGCGGGCGAAGCGGGCGTCGCCGTCCAGCCGCTCGCGCAGCCTCCCGCCCCAGCGCACCGACGCGAAGTCGGCGGCCTCCCATTCCGCGGCCGCGTCCGGGCTCAGCGTGACGGGAGCGTTCCACGCGACCGACGACCGGGCCCGCACGTGGTCGCGGTCGTCCACCACGCGCACCGACTGGTGGATCGTCGCGCGTCCCGGGCCCGCGCCCGGCACCCGCCTGGTGACGGTGGCCTCCAGCCGCACCGCCGTCGCGCCGGGGCCGTCGCCGCCCGGCGGCGGAGCCTGCCGGTCCCAGCGCAACGACACCAGCTCCGCGCCCGGGGCGGGGCGCACCTGTTCCAGCAGCTCCAGAAGGACCGGCAGCTCACCGGAGAACGGCATGGCGTCGCGGGTCTCCGCGACATGAGGCGCACTGCGCGAGCGCGTGCCCACGACCGGCGCGACCTCCTCGGACATCGGGTCCCCTTCCATGGTCGGGGTCGGGTTCGGGACGGCGCCGGGGCGGGCCGTCAGGCCGTCCTCGGCGGACGTGCGCCCGTTCATCGGGCGAAGAGGTGTTCGAGCACGTCGACGCCGAAGTGCAGGCTCTCGACCGGGAACCGCTCGTCGACGCCGTGGAACATGGCGGGGAAGTCGAATCCGTCCGGCAGCAGCATCGGCGTGAAGCCGTAGGTGGGGACGCCGAGCTCGGCGAACCACTTGTTGTCCGTGCCGCCGCTGAACACGAACGGCGCCACCCGGCAGCCGGGGGCGACCGCGGTCAGCGACCCGGCGAGGTGGTCGAACCACGTTCCGGCGTGGTCGGACACCACCGCCGGGCTGCGTCGCAGCAGCTCGGCGGCGGCCCGCCCGGACAGAGACCGCTCGATCATCTCGTGCAGGGCGTCCTCGTGACCGGGAACGTAGCGGCAGTCCACGCGGGCCCACGCCTCCGAGGGGATGACGTTCTCCTTGTATCCCCCGCCGACGCGCGTGACGTTGACCGTGTTCCGCGCGCCCGCCGCCAGCATCGGGGCGAACGGGCCCGTGGACGTCGCGAGCACCTCGTACACCTCGTCCGGTCCGGTCAGGGTCCGGCCGGACACGCTCTCGGCGAGGGTCCGCATCGGGTCGAGCACGGCCGGGACGGGCGGCGCCGACAGCAGGCCGCGCACGATCTCGGCCAGCCCGGCGATCGGGTTGTCCCGCGCCACCATGCTCCCGTGACCGGCGACGCCGGTCCGGCGTATCTCGTACCAGCGCAGTCCCTTGTCGGCCACCGAGATCGCGAACGTGGGCGTGCCGTCGGCCGAGGGGACGTTGAAGCCGCCGACCTCGCCGAGGGCCACCGCGCAGCCCTCGAACAGGTCGCGATGCTCGTGCACCAGGAACGCCGCGCCCTCGCGCCCGCCCGTCTCCTCGTCGGCGACGAAGGCGAGGACGAGGTCGCGCCGCGGCCGCCGCCCGGAGGCCAGCAGCCGATCCAGCGCCGCGAGCGTCATGGCGACGGCGTTCTTCATGTCGACCGCGCCCCGGCCCCAGACGCAGCCGTCGCTGATGTCGCCGCTGTGAGGGTGCTTCGACCACAGCTCCGGCTCGGCGGGGACGGTGTCGAGGTGCCCTTGAATCAGCAGTGCGGGCGCCGACGGGTCGTCACCGGGCACCCGCGCCACCACGTTGCCGCGCCCCTGGGCGGCCTCCAGCACGACCGGCTCGACACCCGTCCGCGCCAGGCACTCGGCCACGTACTCGGCGGCCTCGCGCTCGTTCCCGCCGGGGTTGCCGGTATCGAACCTGATCAGGTCGCTGCAGATCCGCTCGACCGGCGGGAGCACGCCGCCCGGCCGCGCGGCCGCCGTGGTGCCGGCCGGGGCGCCGTCCGCGCTCATCCCCGCTCCCCGCGCGTGAGGCGCAGGGCCGCGACGGCGTAGGTCTTGATGGCCGTCAGGTAGTCGGCGACGGGCACGAACTCGTCGTCCCAGTAGCAGTCCATCGAGCCCGGCCCGTAGGTGGCGGCCTCGATCCCGGCCTCCCAGAAGATCGGGGTATCCGGCCACGCGCGGTGGCTGTCCAGGCCCGGATCGCCTCCGGCGACACGCCGGTGCGCCGCGCCGAGCTCGCGGACGATCGTCTCGTCGTCGCCGATCCGCAGCGAGCTGCGCGGGTTCTTCTCGCAGGTCGCCTCCAGCGTCACCTCGGCCGGGAACGCGTCGAGGTCGTCGAGCGCGCGGGTCACGGCCGCGCGGACGTCGCGCAGCACGCACTCCTGCGTCTGGTCGGCGGGGAAGCGGAAGTCGAAGGTGATCGCGCAGCTCTCGGGCACCAGGTTGTGCGCCACGCCGCCGGAGATCTGGGCGACGTTGCAGATCTTCAGGTCGGGCAGCACCCGCCCGTCGGGGCCGGTGATGGGCATGTCGAGGACCTCGCGCACCACCCGGGCCGCCCGGTCGACGGCGTTCACCCCGATGTCGAGCGCCGTGGTGTGGGCGGCCCGGCCGCGCACCGACACGTTCACGTAGGCGATCCCGCGCTGCCCGAGCAGCACGCGCATGTCGCTGGGCTCGCAGTTGATCGCGTACCGGGCGCGCAGGCCGTCGCGCAGGGCCTGGCGGGTCCCCTCGCCGCCCTCGAAGTGGTTCGGCACGGCGAGCACCGTGATGTCGCGGCCGGGCCGCAGGCCGGCCTCGGCCAGCATCGTCACCGCCATGGTCATCGCGGCGGTGCCCGCCTTCATGTCCGCGACGCCGACGCCATGGACGCGCCCATCGGCCACGTCGCCGCCGAAGGGATCCCGGCGCCACGACCGCGAGGGCGGGTAGACCTCCATGTGGCCGTTGAAGATGAGCCCGTCGTCACGGCCCGACCCCCATCTGGCCAGGACGTTCGGCATGCCGTCGGTGCCCGATCCGGGCAGGTCGACCGGTACGGACGCCGCGCGCAGCGGCCGGGCGAGGAACTCGGCCGCCTCGGTCAGCGCGGCCCCGTCGCCCCAGACGCTGGGGATGCGGATGAAGTCCTGGAGGAAGCCGACGAGGCGGTCGGCGTTGTCGTCGACGAGCTTCAGGACGCGCTCGACGTCCTCGCCGGTGGCTGGGGGGAATTCCATGTGCGTCAGCTACTCCTTCGCTAGTGGCCGGCCGGGTCCGGCATCCCGAGTTCCAGGGACAGGGCGTGGGCGCGCGAGGCGACGAGCTTCCCGATCGTGTGCACCTGCGCGTCGGAGATCCGGAAGGTCGGGCCGACGACGCTGACCGCGGCCGCGACGCTGCCGTCGGGCCAGCGCACGGTCGCCGCGATGGCGGTCACGCCGTCCTCCAGGGTGTGGCTCGCGACGACGTAGCCCTGGTCCCCGCAGCGGTCGCTCAGCGCGGTGCCGATGGCGGTGCCCCGCAGCGGCACCGTCTTGCCGAGCCAGCCGCTGTGCCGGATCGACTTGTCGCTCTCGGCGAGGCGCGCGTACAGCACCGTCTCCTGCGGGCCGGCGACGCCCAGGTAGGCGCTCTCCCCCAGCTCGTCGCGCAGCGCGGCGAGGTGCGGTTCGGCGAGCCGGTACAGCGGGACGCTGCTCATGGACGTCACGGCCACCTGGATCAGGCGGCTCGCGCCGTGGTAGGCGCCGTCGTCGTCGCGCCGGACGAACTCGGTCGCCTCCAGCGTGCGCAGCAGCCGCGACGCCGTCGCGGGCGACAGGTTGACCCGCCGCGCGAGGTCCACAAGGCCGAGTCCGTCGTTGGTGGCGACCTCCACCAGCAGGGTGAGAGCCCGCTCCACGGTGCGCGTCGGCACCGGACCGTTGTCTGTCGACACCCTCTTCGTCCTCCGTCGTCGTCTTCGCACTGAGTGCTTGCCTTGCCCTCAGAGCCTGTGCTTTCATCTAGTGACCTTCGATTTTTACTAGATGACAGGGTGGCAGATGAGCGGCGAACTGTCCAGCGGCGAGGCCCCGGTGCGGGTCGACCTCGTGGTCGCCCACGCGGCCGAGGTGCTCACGTGCCGGCCCGCGTCGGGACGGGGCGTCCGCGGTGCCGAACTCGGCCGTCCCGAGCGCATCGAGGACGGCGCGCTGGCGATCGACGACGGCCGCGTCGTGGCCGCCGGGTCCTCCGCCGAGGTGCTCGCCCGCTACGCCGGGCGTACGGTGCTCGACGCCACCGGCAAGCTGGTCACGCCCGGGTTCGTGGACACGCACACGCACCTGGTGCACGAGGGCTCCCGGCATGGGGAGTGGGGCCGCAAGGTGCTCGGCGTCACAGGCGGCCCGCTGGGCGCGGGCATCGAGCACACCGCCCGCGTGACCGGGGCCGCCGGATTCCGGCGGCTGCGCGAGGGCGCGCTGGAGCGGCTGGACACGATGCTGGCGCACGGCACGACCACCGTGGAGGCCAAGTCCGGCTACGGGCTGACCCCGGCGTCCGAGCGCCGGCTCCTTGAGGTCGTCGCGTCCCTCGACCATCCGGTCGAGGTGGTCGGCACGTTCCTGGGCGCCCACGTCCCGCCGGGCGGGGTACCGGGCGGCGGTTTCGTCGACGACGTCATCGCCCAACTCCGCGAGGTGCGCGACCTGGCCGAGTACTGCGACGTGTGCTGCGACCCGGTGGGCTTCACCCCCGCCGACTGCGCGAGGATCGCCCGCGCCGCCCGCGAGCGCGGGTACGGGGTGCGCGTCCACGCCGACCAGACCGGCTACGGCGGGGGCGCCGAGATGGCGATCGAGGCGGGCGCGGCGTCCGCCGACCACCTCGAGCACGTCTCCGACAGGGCGATCGGCATGTTCGCCGACTCGGCCACGGCCGCGACGCTGCTGCCCGGGGTCAGCTACCACCTCATGGACATGGTGCCCGGCCCCGGCGAGGGGGCCTGGACGGAGCCCCGGCGCCCCCGGCTGGGCAGCCGCTACCGGCGGCTGATCGACTCCGGCGCGCTGGTCGTCCTCGCCACCGACTTCAACCCCGGCACCAGCCCCACCCCGTCGATGCAGGCCGTCATGCAGCTGGCGGCCCGCCTCTACCGCCTCTCCTACGGCGAGGCATGGCACATGAGCACGATCAACGCGGCGGTCGCCCTGGGCCGGGACGCCTCCATCGGCAGTCTCGAAGCGGGCAAGCGGGCCGACGTCGTGATCTGGAACGTTCCGTCTCACGAGATGGTCATCAACCGGTTCGGAGTCAACCTCGTGGCATCGGTGATCAAGGACGGCGCCGTCGTGCACGACACCGCGCCGCGTCCGGCCGGACCGGTGCGCGTCACGAGCAACACGGAAGTGGAGTCCTGAGGATGAGTGCGGGGAAGCGGCCTCCGGTCGAGGCCGCACGCGGACGGCGGTTGCGCTGCCGCGGCTGGCGGCAGGAGGGCCTGCTGCGAATGCTCGAGAACACCCTGGAGAACGGCGAACGGCCCGAGGACCTGATCATTTACGCGGCCACCGGCAAGGCCGCCCGCGACTGGGACAGCTACGCGGCGATCGTCGAGGCGCTGACCGACCTGCGCGACGACGAGACGCTCGTCGTGCAGTCCGGCAAGCCGGTGGCCCGCTTCGCCACCTCCGCGGCCGCCCCGCGCGTGGTGGTCGCGAACACCAACCTGGTCGGCCAGTACGCCACCTGGGACACCTTCTACGACTTGCAGAAGCGCGGCCTGATCTCCTACGGCCAGTACACCGCCGGCGCCTGGCAGTACATCGGGCAGCAGGGCGTCGTGCAGACCACCTACGAGACGTTCGCCGCCGCGGCCCGGACGCACTTCGACGGCTCCCTGCGCGGGAGGTTCGTCGTGTCGGCGGGCCTGGGCGGGATGGGCGGCGCCCAGCCGCTGGCGATGAAGCTGCACGGCGCGGTCGCGGTCATCGTCGAGGTGGACGAGGCCAAGGCCGACCGCCGTCTCGCGTCCGGCTACCTGGACGTGAAGGCGCACTCGGTCGCCGAGGCGATGGCGGCGGCGGAACGGGCCCTGGCCGATCGCTCGGCGCTGTCGGTCGGGCTCATCGCCAACGCCGCCGACGCGCTCCCCGAGATCGTCGCCGCCCGGTGCCCGGACCTGGTGACCGACCAGACCTCCGCGCACGACATGCGCGACGGCTACGTCGCCGCGGGCATGTCGCCGGAGGAGGCGCGCCGGATGCGCCGCGACGACCCCAACGGGTACGAGCTCCGCGCGCTGGACACGGTGCGCCGCCACGTCGAGGCCATGGTCGCCGCGCAGGACGCCGGGGCCGTGGTGTTCGAGTACGGCAACGCGATCCGCTACCAGGCGGCCCGCGCGGGCTACCGGCGAGCCAACGACTTCGACGGTTTCGTCAAGAAGTACATTCGCCCGAACTTCTGCGTAGGCAAGGGACCGTGCCGCTGGGTAGCGCTGTCCGGCGACGAGAACGACATCCGGCTCATCGACGAGGCGATCCTGGAGCGGTTCGCCGGCGACCCGTCGATCACCGGCTGGATCGCGGTCGCCATGAGCTCCATCCCGCACCAGGGCCTCCCGGCGCGCAGCTCGTGGTTCGGCTACGGCCAGCGCCTGGAGTTCGGGCTGATGGTCAACGACATGGTCCGCGACGGCGTCCTGGCCGGACCGGTCGCGATGTCGCGCGACCACCTCGACAGCGGGGCGGTGGCCCAGCCCACCCGCGAGACCGAGGGGATGCTCGACGGCAGCGACGCCGTGGCGGACTGGCCGATCCTCAACGCCCTGCTCAACGCCTCGGGCGGCGCGGACCTGGTGGCGGTGCACCAGGGCGCGGGCAGCGGCATGGGCGGATCCATCTCCGCCGGCGTGACGCTGGTCATCGACGGCACCGCGGAGTGCCGGGCGAAGCTGGAGCGGGTGCTGCGCACCGACCCGGGCATCGGCGTGATCCGCCATGCCGACGCCGGATACCCCGAGGCGATCGCGGTGGCCGAGGACAGCGACCTCGTCGTGCCGCGGGTCGGCGGCGGGGCCACCGGGCCCCCGCGGCGGTGAGGGCGGTGCGCACGGCGGGCCGGGCGGTCCGTCCCGCGACGAGATCGGGATCCGGCGGTTCCAGGGAGGCGAGGACAGGGTGGACGAGCAGGTAGCCGCGCTCGGCGGCATCAGGGTCCTCGACCTCGGGCGGGTGCTGTCGGGCCCCTTCTGCGGCCGGATCCTGGCCGACCTCGGCGCCGAGGTCATCAAGATCGAGTCCGCGGCCGGCGACGACGGCCGGCACTTCGGGCCCTTCCACGAGGGCACCAGCAGCTACCACCGGCTCCTCAACCGGAACAAGTTCGGCATCACGCTGGACCTGAAGTCGGACGAGGGCCGCCGGACGCTGACCGCGCTCGTCCGGCGCTCCGACGTGCTCGTCGAGAACTTCCGGCCGGGGGTCATCGACCGGCTCGGCTTCTCCCCCGACCGGCTGCTGGAGATCAACCCCCGGCTGGTGGCGGTCAGCATCAGCGGCTTCGGCCGCACCGGGCCGCTGTCCGATCTGCCCGCCTACGACTTGATCGTCCAGGCGATGTCGGGGCTGATGTCGGCGACCGGCCCGGACGGCGGTCCGGGGACGCGGATCGGCGTCAGCATCGGCGACATCGTGCCCGGCATGTACGCCGCGACCGCCGTGCTGGCGGCGCTGCACCAGCGGGAGAGGAGCGGGCGGGGCCAGCACGTCGACGTGGCGATGTTCGACGGGCTGCTGTCGGTCCTGGAGTCGGTCGCGATGCGCGCGCTGCTCACCGACGAGCCGATCGCGCCGACCGGGAGCCACCACGCGATCAGCGCGCCGTTCGGCACCTTCGCCACGCGCGACGAGCCGATCGCCATCGCGGTCGCGAACGACCCGCTGTTCGCCGCCCTCGCCTCGGCGCTCGGGCGTCCCGGGTGGACCGGCGACGCGCGGTTCCGCACCGACGCCGAACGCGGGCGGCACCGCCACGAGCTGCGGACGGAGCTGGAGGCGGCGCTGGCCGGGTGGACCCGTGACGAAGCGATCGAGGTGCTGTCGGCGGCCGGTGTGCCGTGCGGGCCCGTGCTCGGCGTCCGCGAGTCCCTGGGCCACGCGCAGGCCGCCGCGCGCGGCATGGTGCGCACCGAGGCCGACGGCTTCCCGACGCTGGGCAACGGCTTCCGGATGGCCGGCTCACGCGAGGACACCATGATCGCGCCCGCCCTGGGACAGCACAACGACCTGGTCGCGGGCTGGGTGGGCGAGCCGGTCCGTACCGGGGGCCGAGGGGAGAACGACGATGTTTGACCTGCTCGACGACCAGAGGCGGGAGTTCCGCGACACCCTGCGGGAGTTCTGCGGCAAGGAGGTCATGCCCGGCGCGGCGGCGCGCGACGCCGGGGCCGAGTACCCGGCCGGGCTGATCTCCCGGCTGGCCGACATGGGGCTCATGGGCATCACGATCCCCGAGGAGTACGGCGGCCTGGGCCTGGACATGACGACCCAGGTGCTCGCGATGGAGGAGATCGCCTACGCCGACGCGTCCCTGGGGTCGGTGTTCGCCGGCCACTACCTCGGCATGGAGACGCTGCGCCAGTTCGGCTCGTCCGGGCAGCGCGAACGGTACCTGCCCGGCCTGGCCACCGGCGCCTTCCGGGTCTCCTTCGCCCTGACCGAACCCGACGCCGGCTCGGACATCGGCCGCATCCGGACCCGCGCCGCCGCCGGGCCGGACGGCTGGACGCTGTCGGGGCGCAAGACCTTCATCAGCAACGCCCGCGAGTCCGACGGGATGGTCGTGTTCGCGATGACCGACCCCGGCGCGGGAATCCGCGGCATCACCGCGTTCCTCGTCCCCACGGACGCGGAGGGCCTCGGCTTCTCCTCACCCATCGAGAAGCTGGGCATCCGCGGCGAGCACGCCTACGAGGTGTCCCTCGACGGCGTCCGGGTCGGGCACGGCGCGACGCTCGGCGAGCCCGGCGGGGGCGGGCGCATCGCGCTGGAGGTCCTCAACAGCGCCCGCATCGACGTGGCGGCGCTGGCCAACGGGGTCGCCATGCGCGCGCTGGACCTCGCCACCGCGTACGCGTCGACGCGGGTCCAGTTCGGCGGGCCGCTCCGCGACCTCCAGGCGATCCAGGTGCTGCTCGCCGAGATCGACGCGCTGGTCCAGTCGGGACGCCTGCACGCCTACCACGCGGCGGCGCTGCGCGACCGGGACGAGGACGTACGGCGGGCCGGATCGCTCGCCAAGTACGTGGCGAGCGAGAACTGCTTCCAGGCCGTCGACAGGGCACTGCAGATCCACGGCGGCTACGGCTACGTGAAGGAAAGCGAGATCGAGCGTCTCTACCGGGACTGCCGGATCTTCCGGATCTACGAGGGCACCTCCCAGATCCAGCTCCTCACCGTCGCGAAACTGCTGGCCCGGCTCCACGACAGGCACGGAACCGTGGTGTAGCCACGAGCCGCCCCCCGGTTCCGCCGTACGCGGGACACGGCCGGATCGACACCCCGACGACTCGACGAGACCACGACGGCCCGCGCGGCGCGCACGACGCGTCCGCGCCATGGGCGACGCCCACCCCGGCGCGGGGACGCATCGCGCCCGGCGAGGGCACGACTCAATTCATGATCACCCATCGTCCCCTTCGGAGTTCGTGATGGCAGAGACACTGAGAGAACCGGTGACCGGGCGGAGCGTGTGGACGGCGGCCGACATCGGCGGCGAGGACTCCTACGCGCGGAGGTTCACCGAGGACGACCTCCTGGAGTTCGACCGGGCCCTGGCCGGCGTCCGGGACACGCCGGCGCGGGAGCTGGCCAAGCGCGACTTCCCGCTGCCGGGCTTCGGCGACAAGGTCCGCGACCTCGTCGAGGAGCTCGAACACGGCACCGGGTTCACGCTGCTGCGGGGCCTGCCGATCCACGACCGCTACAGCGTCGAGGAGGCCACCAAGATCTACTGGGCGATCGGCCTGCACATGGGCGAGCTGGTCCCGCAGAACCGCAGGGGCGAGCTGATCGGCCACATCCGGAACCTCGGCGCCAAGGGCCACAACGCGCGGGGGTACGCGACGGCCTCGGCCGCCGCGTTCCACACCGACCAGACCGACATCGTCGGGCTGATGTGCCTGAACCAGGCCCGCAGCGGGGGCATCAGCCTCGTCGCCAGCGCGATGACCGCCTACAACCTCGTCCTGGAAGAGCACCCGGAGTGGCTCGACGTCCTCTACAAGCGGTTCCCGACCGACTGGGTCAGCGAGGAGCCGCCCGGAAGCCCCGGCTGGTACTACTCACGGCTCTACTCCTACGTGGACGGCCTGCTGTCGGCGGCCTACCGCACCGGCCGGATCCTCAGCGCCACCCGGTTCCCGGACGTGCCGCGGCTCAGCGCGCGCGAGGTGGCGTGCCTCCTGTACCTCGACGAGCTGCCCACCCGGCCTGGGATCGCGCTGGACATGACGCTGGAGGTCGGCGACATCCAGTTCGTCAACAACTTCGTGACGGTGCACAGCCGGACCGGCTTCGTGGACGACCCCGACGACCCGTGGTTCCAGCGGCACCTGCTGCGGCTGTGGGTCAGCCGCCCCGACACCGGGCGCGTCGTGTGCCCCGAATACCACTACTGGCGCAGCGGCATCTCGCGCCTGGAGTGGGCGCGGTCCGCGTGACCCCCGGCCCGACAGCGATCAGGAGTTCACTGTGACGACGGAAGTACTGACCCGGCCGGTGACGGGCCCGAGCGCGTGGACCGCCGCGGACCTCCAGTCCGGCGAGCCGTACGTGCGGCACCTCACCGGCGCCGAACTGGACGCGGCCGACGAGGCTCTCGAAACGGCGCCCGGCCGCCCGCTCCACGAGCCGGCGCGGCGGGACGTCCCCGGCCTGGCCGGCCTGGTCGCCGACCTGGTCGAGCGGCTGGAGAACGGTTCCGGCTACGCGCTCCTGCGCGGGCTGCCGCTGGGGACCCGGTTCACGCCCGAGCAGGCGTCGCTGATCCACCGGGTGATCGCCCAGCACGTCGGCGAGGTCGTGCCGCAGAACCGCGACGGCGACCTGCTGAGCGTCCTGGAGGATCCCCGCCACCCGGCCCAGCCCGGCGGGGCGTACGCCAGCAAGGCCGGCGCGCCGTTCCACACCGACCCCACCGACGTCGTGAGCTACCTGTGCCTGGCACCGGCCAGGAGCGGCGGCGCACGGGTGGTGGCCAGCGCGGCGACGCTCTACAACGCCCTGCTGAGCGAGCACCCGGAATGGCTTGAGCTCGTCTACCGGGACTACGCCACCGACTGGGACGGGCAGGAGCCGGACGGCGAGCCCGGCTGGAGCCCCCGGCCCATCTTCTCCTATGCCGGCGACGCGCTGACCTGCTCACTGTCGCCCAAGCGGATCATGAGCGCGATGCGGTTCGAGGACGTCCCCCGGCTGGGCGCCGAGGAGATGACCTGCCTGATGTACCTGGAGTCGCTGCTGCGGCGCCCGGGGACCGCCGTCCACGTGACCCTGCGCGCGGGCGACATGGAGTTCGTCAACAACCACGCGGTGATCCACTCGCGCACCGGGTTCGTCGACGACCCCGCCGACCCGGGCCATCGGCGCCGTCTGCAGCGCCTGTGGATCGGCCGCGGCGCCGCCGGGCGCGCGCTGGTGCCCGCGCTGCGGCGGTGGCGGGCCGGGATCTCATGAGCACCCCGGCGGCACCTCAGCCCGGCGGCTCGGGCGGCGCGGACGGCGCGGGCGGCCGCGCGAAGGACACGCGCGCCTCCGCCCAGTCGTCCAGCGGCCCCACGGCGTGGCCGGCCCACCGCCTCAGCCACTCCATGCCCGCGGTCACCACGTGGCGAGGCGCCGAGCCGAGCTCGGCGGCCAGGTCGCGGGCGAACCGCAGCGCCTCCCCGGCGGGCACGACGTCGGTGACCAGCGCGTGCGCCGCGGCCTCGGCGGCGTCGAGGTGCCGGCCGGTCAGCGCCCAGCGCAGCACGACGTCGGGGCGCACCCGCCGGATCACGTTGGGCACCGCGCCCATCGGGAAGAAGCCGAAGCGCGCCTCGGGGAACCCGAAGCGCGCCGAGTCGCCGGCCACCGCGTACGTGCTCGCGCCGACGAGCCCGGCCCCCAGGCCGAGCACCCAGCCCTCGACCGAGGCGACCACCGGCAGCGCGCTGGTGCGCACGGCACGGAGCAGCCGCGCATGAGGTGTCCGCCGCCACTCGACGCTCGCCGGATCCGGCAGGGGCTCGTCCATGTCGGCGCCCGAGGAGAGATCGCCGCCCTGGCCGCACAACACGATCGCCGTGACGCCGGGGTCGGCGTCGAGGCGGCCGACCGCCTCGACCAGGAGCTCGGCGGTCGCCGCGTCGACGGCGTTGCGCCGGTGCGGCCGGCGGATCTCGATCAGCCCGACCGAGCCGGTCACCTCGATCCCCACGACATCGGCGCCCACGGGCTCCTCCTCACGGTCGGCTCGCCCGGCCGATCGTACCGCCGGCCGGCGACTCCCGGCCGTGACCTGGAAGAACGTGACCGTGATCACCGCGACCACGGTCACCGCGGAACCCGCGAAGGAAGGGGCGACCCACCGGTGGACGACACGAACGCGGACGCGGACGCGGCGGTGCGCGCGCTGCGCGCCGCCGGGCTCTGGCTCTCCTGCGCCGAGATCGGCCGGATCGGTGCCCGCTACCGCGACCTGCGCGCCAAGGCCGACGCGCTGTCGGCGCTGGACCCGCGCGACGACCCGCCGGTCGACGCCGCCTCCCTGGCGGCGACCCCCGTGCTCCCCGGTGAGGAGGAAGACCCGCGATGACACCGGCCCTTCCCCTGACCATCGAGGACGCCGCCGCCGCGCTGCGCGCCGGCGCGGTGACCTCGACGGCCCTGACGCGGACGGTGCTCGACCGGATCGCCCGGCTGGACGGCGGGCTGGGCGCCTACGTCACCGTCTGCGAGGCGGGGGCGCTCGCGGCGGCGGCCGAGGCCGACGCGGACTTCGCGCGCGGGCTCGACAGGTCGCCGCTCCAGGGGATCCCGCTGGTGGTCAAGGACGTCATCGCCACCCGCGACGCTCCCACGCGGGCCAACAGCGAGGTCCTCGACCCCGGCTGGGGCGCCGGTGCCGACGCCCCGGTCGTGGCGCGGCTGCGCGCGGCGGGCGGCGTCCTGGTCGGCAAGTCCACGACGAACGAGTTCGCCTGCGGCCTGCCGGACGGGACGGAGCGCTTCCCGTTCCCCCGCAATCCCTGGAATCCCGAGCACACCCCGATGGGCTCCAGCTCGGGGACGGCGATCGCGGTCAGCGCGGGGCTGGCCCTGGGCGGGCTGGGCACCGACACGGGCGGGTCGGTCCGCGGGCCCGCCGGCGCGAACGGCCACACCGGGCTGAAGGTCACCTTCGGCCGGGTGCCCAAGAACGGCGTCGTCCCGTGCGCGTTCAGCCTCGACACCGTCGGCCCCATGGCCCGCAGCGCCTTCGACTGCGCGCTGATCCTCGACGTCGTCGCCGGCCACGACCCCGGCGACCGGCACTCGTCGCCCCTCCCGGCCGGCCGCTACGCCGAGGGGACGCGCGGAGGCGGCGTCGAGGGGCTGCGGATCGGCGTGCCGACACGGTACTTCCTGGACTCGCCGCTGCTCGACGGCGAGGTCCGCGGCGGCGTGCTGCGCGCCGCCGGCGAACTGGCGCGGGCCGGCGCGACGCTCACCGACGTCGTCGTGCCCCACGCGCGGGAGGCGAACGACGCCAACAACGTCACGTTCCTCTCCGAAGCGTTCGCCTACCACCGGAAGAACCTGGTGGACAGGTGGGACGAGTACGGACGGGCGACCCGCGAGCTGCTCGCGCGGGCGGCGTTCTTCACCGGCGCCGACTACGTCCAGGCCCAGCGGGTCCGGGCACTGTTCCGGCGACGCCTGGCGGAGGTCTTCGCGAGGGTCGACGTGCTCCTGACACCGGTGTCGCTCACCGCCGCGGCGCCGATCGCGTCGGCGGACATGGCCGCGGCGCTGACCCGGCCGGGCTTCCACGGCCCGTGGAACGCCGCCGGGCTGCCCGCGGCGGCCGTGCCCTGCGGGTTCACCTCGGCCGGGCTGCCCCTGTCGTTCCAGGTGGTCGGCCGGCCCTTCGGCGAAAGCACGGTGCTGCGCGTCGCCGACGTCTACCAGCGGCACACCGACTGGCACCTGCGGGTGCCGCCGACCGCGCGCGACGGAATCCACCGGAGGGTCGCACACCAGGGGGACGCACGGGCTTCACACACCGCACGAGAAGGAGCAGGCTGACATGTCTTCCCAGAGATCACACCCGCGCGGCGGCCGGCCGCGCCCCGGCCGCCTGACGGCCCTGCTGGCCGGCGCGCTCGCCACGGCCCTCACCGGCGTCACGGCCGCGTGCGGCTCGGACTCCGGCTCCGGCTCCGGCGGCAAGGACCGCACCCTGGTCATCGCCGGCTGGGGCGGGTCGTTCACGGCCGCCAACAAGGAGGCCTTCTACGACCAGTTCGAGAAGGACACCGGCATCAAGGTGACCGTCGCCACGCCCGGCGGCGGCTTCGCGGCCAAGGTCGCCGCGCAGCGCAGCGGCAACAACGTCGAATGGGACCTGCTGGAGGCGCCCGGCGGCGACACCGCCAAGCTCGTCCTGGACGGCAACCTGGAGAAGTTCCCCCAGTCGCTGGTCGGCGAGATCACACCGCTGGTGGCCGACGGCGCGATCCGGCCCGGCCCGTCGGAGGCGTACTACCTCGACCACGGCGGCACCGTGAACCTGATCGGCTGCAACACCAAGCTGATCAAGAAGTGCCCGACGAACCCGCGTGAGTTCTTCGACGTCGCCGGATTCCCCGGCACGCGGGGCATCACGGCGAACAACCCCATCTTCACGAGCCTGTTCGCGCTGGAGGGCGACGGCGTCGACGCCGAGCAACTCTTCCCCGTCGACGTGAACCGCGCGATGAACGCCCTCAAGAAGATCAAGCCGCACGTGCCGGTGTGGTCGACCAGCCCGGCGCAGATGCAGCAGGCCGTCGTGGACGGCGAGGTCGGGATCATGCAGGCCCCCAACACCGTCCTGGCGTCGGCGATGAAGCAGGTCCCGACGCTGAAGCTGTACTGGGACGGCGGCCTGCTCTTCGACGAGGGCTGGTGCGTGACCAAGGGCGCGAAGCACAAGGACGCCGCGTTCGAGTTCATCAAGTGGTACGCCCAGCACCGGGAGAACCAGGCCAGGTTCACCGAGAAGATCTACAGCGGCACGGCCGGGCGCGACATGGCGAAGTACCTGTCGCCGGACGTGCTGAAGAACCTGCCCATCAACAAGCCCGGCGTGACCCTCGTCGACGGCAAGGCAGGGGCCAAGCAGCAGCAGGAACTCGGCAAGGCACTGCGCGAGATCCTCGTCGGCTGACCGCGGGCGGGGCGCCGGTCCGGGGCGCCGCCCCGCCCCCGCACACGAAACGTGCCCGGCCACCGGCCGTGTCCGGCCACGAACCGTTCGGCCACGAGCCGTCCGCAGACGAGCACGGATGGGAGAGGACCAGGAGATGAGCACATGCTTGGAATGAGGCGCCGTACACGAGCCAGGGGATGGCAGTCCACCTTCTCCGGCCTGACCGGGCTGGGGTTGATCGCGCCGTTCCTCATCGCCGCCGGGGTGTTCATCGTCTACCCGTTCGTCGAACTGCTGCGGACGGCGTTCGGCGAGCCCGACGGGCTGGGCAACGTCACCGGCTTCTTCGAGAGCCCCGCGGCGCGGCGCACGCTGTGGACGACCTGCCTCACCTCGCTGATCGTGACGGTGATCGTCGTGGCGGTCGGCGCCGTCCTGGCCTGGTCGCTGCGCACGACCCGGAGCCGGCTGACCCGCATGGCGATCGGCCTGTCGGTGTTCATGCCGCTGTGGATGGGCGCGGTGATGAAGATCTACGTCTTCACCGTGCTCCTGGAGCGCTTCGGCGTGGTCAACCGGACCCTGACGTCGCTGGGCGTCATCGACGAGCCGATGCGGCTGATGCGCACCCAGTTCGCGGTGGTGGCCGGCATGACCTACCAGATGCTGCCCTACGCGGTCCTGCCGCTGTACGCGGTCTACGTCACCATCGACCTGAACCTCGTCCTGGCCGCCGAGAGCATGGGCGCCTCGCGGGCGCGGGCGCTGCGCGACGTGGTGGCGCCGCTGGCGCTGCCCGGCCTGCTGGCCTCGACGGTGATCGTCTACGTGATCTGCATCGGCTACTACCTGACGCCGGTCCTGCTCGGCGGCGCCACCGCGCCGTTCACCGCGAGCCTGATCGCCGACGACATCTTCAACCTCTTCGAGCCGGCGCAGGCCGCGGTGTCCTCGGTGCTGCTGCTGATCGTGGCCGCCGTGGTCATCCTCGGCGGGCTGCGCCTGGTCGGCAAGGAGCGGATGCGGAGGGCGCTGGGATGACGGCCGGCACCCTGACCCCCGCCGCCGTGTCCGGGAAAGCTCCACGGGAGGTGCGCGACACGGCCGGGCGGCGGGCCCTCGCCCGCGGCCTGAAGGCGGCCGACCTGGCGGTGCGCGCGGCCGCGATGCTGTTCCTCGGCGTGCCGATCCTCTGCGTCGTCGTCCTGTCGTTCTCCAACGCCGAGGTGCTCCAGTTCCCGCCCGAGGAGTGGGGGCTGCGCCAGTACCGGTCGTTCTTCGGATCCGGCACCTGGATCGGCGCGATGACGCTGTCGTTCAAACTGGCCACGGTCTCGGCGGCGATCGCGCTGCTGATCGGCATCCCGGCGGTGTTCGCGCTGCACCGCTCGCGGCTGCCGCTGAAGGGGCTGATCCAGGCCATCGGGCTGAGCCCGCTGGTGATCCCCGGCGTCGCCTACGCCGTCGCGCTCTACACGCTGTTCGTCCAGTTCCGGCTCACCAGCAACATGGCGGCGCTGGTGCTGACCTACGCGGTGCACGGCCTGCCGTTCGTCCTGCTGATCCTGGGCTCGGCGATGGCCCGTCTCCCCGCCGAGACCGAGCTGGTCGCGATGACCCTCGGCGCGTCACGTCCGCGCGCGATGGTCGGGATCACCCTGCGGCAGATGCTGCCGGCCATCGGCGCGGCCTACATCTTCGCGTTCATCACGAGCTTCGACGAGGCGGTGCTGATCAACTTCCTCGGCGGCCCGGGGACCGTGACGCTCCCCAAGGCCATCTTCGACAACGTCAAGACCGGACTGGATCCCAACATCACCGCGATCGCGACCCTGCTCATGGCGGGCACCGGGGTCGTCGGCTCGCTCGCTTTCATGCTGCGGAGGAAGGTATGAACGTCAGGGCACGCAAGGCGCCGCGGCGAGAGGCCGTGACCGGCCCCGGGCCCGGAGCCGCCGCGCCGCCCGCGCCGGCCGGGCTGGAACTGCGCGGGCTGATCAAGCGCTTCGGCGGGACCGAGGCGCTGCGCGGCATCGACCTGGTCGCCGACCGCGGCACCTTCGTCACCGTGCTGGGGCCGAGCGGCTCGGGGAAGACCACGATCCTGCGCGTCGTCGCCGGGTTCCTCGCCCCCGACCAGGGCGAGGTGCTGATCGACGGCCGCGACGTCACCCGGGTGCCCCCGGCGGCGCGCGCGATCGGGATGGTGTTCCAGAACTACGCGCTGTTCCCGCACATGACCGCCGGGGACAACATCGCCTACGGCCTGAAGATGCGCCGCTGGCCGAAGGCCGACCGCGACCGGCGGGTGGCCGAGATGCTGGAGCTGGTCGGCCTGGGCGCGCTCGGCGGCCGGCTGCCGCGCGAGCTGTCGGGCGGGCAGCAGCAGCGGGTGGCCGTGGCGCGTGCGCTGGCCTTCCAGCCGCAGTTGCTGCTGATGGACGAACCGCTGGGTGCGCTCGACCGCGAGCTGCGCATGCGCATGGCCGTGGAACTGCGCCGCCTCCACCACGAGGCCGCCGGGACGACCGTCTACGTGACGCACGACCGCGAGGAGGCGCTGACCCTCTCGGACTGGATCGTCATCATGCACGACGGCCGCATCGACGCCGCTGGGACCGCCGAGGAGCTCTACACCCGTCCGCGCAGCGCCTTCGTCGCGGGCTTCTTCGGCGGGCACAACGTCGCCGAGGCGGCGATGACCGGCGTCACCGGCGCCCGCGCCCGGGTGGCGTTCGCCGGCTGCGACATGGAGGTGGCCTGCGGGCAGCCGCTGGAGCGGGCCGATCGGGTCGGCCTCAGCATCCCCGAGGAGGCGGTGAGCCTGACCCCGGCGGGGGCGGCGCCCGCCCGCCTCGAGCTGAGCGTGCTCGACGACCTGTACCTGGGCAACGTCGTGCGCGTCACGCTCCGCACCGCGGAGGGCGTGCCGCTGCGCGCCACTCTTCCCCGCGACGCCCGCGAGTCGATCCGGCACGGCGGCACGGTGACGGCCTATCTGGACACCACCCAGGTGACGGCGGTGCCCCATGAGCGGTGACGTCATCGGCTACCGCCAGCCCGCGCTCGACGACCTGCTGAACCCGAAGAGCATCGTGATCGTCGGGCTGTCGGCGCGCGCCGGCTCGACCGGCCGCCGGATCCTGGCCAACCTCCGGCGGTCGGACTACGGCGGCGCGGTCCACGGCGTGCACCCGAGCGGCCGGGACGTCGACGGCGTCGCGGTGTACCGGTCGCTGGCCGAGGTGCCGGACACCCCCACGGTGGCGCTCGTCTGCACGCCCGGCGACACCGTGCCGGCGCTGGTCGAGCAGGCGGGCGCGAAGGGCTGCCGGGGCGTGGTCGTCTACGCCTCGGGCTTCGAGGAGACCGCGGACGGCGCGGAGCGGGCCGCGCGGCTGCGCGAGCTCGCCGGCCGCCACGGCATGAGCGTGGT
The DNA here is from genome assembly GCF_900659635.1 of Actinomadura roseirufa. Taxonomy (GTDB): domain Bacteria; phylum Actinomycetota; class Actinomycetes; order Streptosporangiales; family Streptosporangiaceae; genus Spirillospora; species Spirillospora roseirufa. The sequence goes on from NZ_CAACVB010000001.1 coordinate 123,853, forward strand.
CGGCCCGAACTGCCTGGGCGTGTTCAATCCCGGCCGCGACCTGTGGCTGACCGCCACGCACTACGGCGCGGACCTGCGCGCCGGGCCGGTCGCCGTGGTGTCGCAGTCGGGGTCGGGGTGCATCCTGCTGACGGGCTCGGGGCGGCTGGGGTTCTCCTACGTCGTCTCCAGCGGCAACGAGACCGTCACGGGCCTGGCCGACTATCTCGACTACCTCGTCCAGGACCCGTCCACCCGGGCCATAGGCATCGTGGTGGAGGGCCTCACCGACGCCGAGGGCGTCATGGCCGCGGTCCGGAAGGGACACGGCAACGGCGTCGCGGTGGTGGCCCTGAAGGTCGGCCGGACCGAGCTGGGCGCCCGCAACGTCGCCTCGCACACCGGCGCGATCGCCGGGGACGCGCGGGCCTACGAGGCGTTCTGCCGGCGGGCCGGGATCGTGACCGTCACCGACTTCGACGAGCTGACCGAGGCGCTGGTGGCGCTGTCGACCGTCCGGGCGCGCCCGGACGGGGACCGCGTCGCGTTCGTCGGGCTGTCCGGCGGCGAGATCGGGCTGGTCTCCGACGTCGCCGCCGACTTCGGTGCCGACGGGGCGTCCGGCGCCGTGCGGTTCGCGCGGATGTCGCCCGGCGCCCGGGAGGAGATCGCGCGGATCCTGCCGGACTTCGCCACGATCGCCAATCCGCTCGACGCCACCGGCCAGCTCGTCGGCGAGCCCGAGCGGTTCGGGCGGCTCGTGGAGACCGTGGCCGGCGATCCGGGGGTCGATGTGCTCGCCGTCGTCCTGGACGCACCGCCGTCGCTGGGCGAGCGGCTGGCCGCGTCCTACACGCGCCTGCTGGCGACCCTGCCCGGTGTCCGCAGGCGTTCCGGCAAACCGGTCATCGTTCTGTCGAACTACGGCGGCGGGCTGCATCCGTTCGCCGCCGAGGCGCTGGCCGGTTCCGACATCCCCGTCGTGCACGGCACCCGCGCCGGAATGGCCGCGATCGCCGCGGTCACCTCCGCGGCCGCGCGCGCCGGCGGCGCCACCGGGTCCGATGCGCCCCCGGGCACGCCGGCCGCCGGGGAGGACGCGGCGGAGTCCCTGCGCGCCGTGCGCCGGGCACTGGACGCCTCGCCCGCCGGGCAGGTGCCCCACGACGTGCTCGCGGAGCTGGCCGGGCGGTACGGGCTGCCGCTGCCCCGGCGGGTCCTCGCCGAGTCCGCCGCGGACGCGGCGGCCGCCGCCGCATCGGCCGGCTTCCCGGTCGTGCTCAAGACCGCGTCGCCGAAGGTGGTGCACAAGAGCGACGTCGGCGGCGTCGCGGTCGGGCTGACCACGCCGTCCCAGGTGATCGAGGCCTATGAGGCGGTGACGTCGTCGGTGGCGCGCCACCTCGGCGAGCCGGCGCCGCTCGTGGTGGTGGAGGAGATGGTCGGCGGCGGTGTGGAGGCGTTCGTCGGATGCGTCCACGACCCGGTGTTCGGGCAGATGCTGGCGCTCGGAGCCGGCGGAACACTGGTCGAGCTCCAGCCCGATCCCGCGCTGTCCATGCTGCCGGTGTCGCCTCGGGACGTGACCCGGATGGTGGACGGCACGCCGCTGGCCCGCCTGTTCGCGGGCTACCGCGGCTCCCCGCCCGCCGACGCCGGCGCCTTCGCCGACCTCGTCCTGCGCGTCGCGCGCATGGCCGCCGACCTGCGCGAGGCCGGGGTCGAGATCGACCTCAACCCGGTCGCCGTGCTCCCCGAGGGGCGGGGCGTGCGGGTGCTCGACCTCCGGATCGTCGCCGCGGCGGTCCCCCGGCCGGCGCCATGAGAGACCGTGCCCCGGGACGGCCTTCGAGGCGCGCCGGGGCTTGAGAACCAGACCTTCCGATGACACCGCCGGCGGCAAGGGATCTTTCCGGGACGGCTATCCCGTCCGGATCCCGTGCCCGCCGCAGAAACGATGGGAACTCTCCGCCGTGGACTACGAAACGATCCTTTACGAGGTGGACGACGCCGTCGCCACCATCACCCTCAACCGGCCCGAGGTCATGAACGCCCTGTCGTTCGACCTGGAAAGGGAGATGCACGACGCGCTGCGCCGCGCCGGGGCCGACCCGGACGTCCGCGCGATCGTCCTGACCGGCGCCGGCCGGGCCTTCTGCTCCGGCTACGACATGTCCGCGGCCACGGGCCTGAACATGTCCGACCCGGCGTCCCGCTACCCGTCGGAGTTCATCGCGAACTGGTACGAGCGCAACTACGAGGAGCTCGACCACCTCAAGGAGATCTGGAGCCTGTCCAAGCCGGTGATCGCCGCGGTCAACGGCTGGTGCATGGGCGGCGGGTTCTGGTACAGCCTGGCCTGCGACATCACCATCGCCTCCACCGACGCGGTCTTCGCCCAGCCCGAGGTGCGGATGACCTCCAGCTCCATCTTCCTGTTCGCGGCGCTGTGCGGCTGGAAGAGCGCCAACCGCTACGCGCTGACCGGCGACCACTTCGACGCCGCCGAGGCGCTGCGCATCGGCGTGGTCAACGAGGTCGTCGAGCCCGACGAGCTGCTGGCCACCGCGCGGCGGCTCGGCCGGCGCATCGCGCTGGTGCCCGAGGCGTCGGTGCGGCTGAACAAGGCGATCACAATGCTCGGCCTGCGCGCGGCCGGACTCGACAGCGGACTGCTGCTCAACGGGGCGCTCAACGCGCTGGCCCACTCCTCCTACGGGCCGCAGCGCGAACGGCTCAACGAGGCCAAGGCCGAAGGCGGGCTGCGAGGGTTCCTGAACGCCCGCGACGAGCCGTTCCGGCCCGAGCCGTTCGGGCCGAAGTCCGCCAAGCCGGCCGAGTAGAGGACACCCACATGAACGGAGGAGAGTCGATGGCGGGATCGGCAGGGGCGCGGACGGTCCGGGCCCCCCGCGGCGGGGACCTGACCTGCCAGGGCTGGGCGCAGGAGGCCGCGCTGCGCCTGCTCATGAACAACCTGGACCCCGACGTCGCCGAACGTCCCGGCGACCTGGTCGTCTACGGCGGCAACGGCCGCGCCGCGCGGTCCTGGCGGGACTTCGACGCGATCGTGGCCACGCTGCGGCGGCTGGCCGGCGACGAGACGCTGCTGGTGCAGTCGGGCCGTCCGGCGGCCGTGTTCCGCACCCACGAGTGGGCACCGCGCGTGCTCATCTCCAACGCGATGATCGTGCCGGAGTGGGCGACCCTGGAGGAGTTCCGCCGTCTGGAGGACGCCGGGCTGACGATGTTCGGCCAGATGACGGCGGGTTCGTGGGCTTACATCGGGTCCCAGGGCATCCTGCAGAGCACCTTCGAGACGTTCGCGGCCGTCGCGGCGCGGCGCTTCGGCGGGACGCTGGCCGGCACGCTGACCGTCACCGCGGGCCTCGGCGGCATGGGCGGCGCGCAGCCGCTGGCGATCACCATGAACGGCGGGGTCGCCCTGTGCCTGGAGGTCGACCAGGCGAAGATCGGCCGGCGGATGCGGCTGGGCTACCTGGACACCCAGGCCGACGACCTCGACCACGCCCTGGCCCTGGCGCTGGCGGCCCGGGACGAGCGGCGGGCCCTGTCGATCGGGCTGCGCGCCAACGCCGCGGAGGTGCTGCCCCAGATCGTGGCCCGCGGCGTCCCCGTCGACATCGCGACCGACCAGACCTCGGCGCACGACCCGCTCCTGTACGCCGTGCCCGGACTGGCGCCGGAGGAGGCCGAGAACCTGCGCGCGCACGACCCGAAGACCTACGTGCTGCGCGCCCGCGCGAGCATGGCCGACCATGTGGAGGCGCTCTGCGGGCTGCTCGACCGCGGCACCGAGGTGTTCGAGTACGGCAACGGGATCCGCGTGGAGGCCGACCTCGGCGGGTTCAAGCGGGCGTTCGACTTCCCGGGCTTCATCGTCGCCTACATCCGCCCGCTGTTCTGCGAGGCGAAGGGCCACTGCCGCTGGATCGCGCTGTCGGGCGACACCGCCGACATCGACGTCATCGACGCGGCGATGCTCGAGGAGTTCTCCGACAACCCCACGCTCACCCGATGGCTGAGGCTGGCGAGGCGCCACGTCCGCGTGCAGGGCCTCCCCGCGCGCACCTGCATGCTCGGCTACGGGGAGCGCGCCCGCGCCGGCAAGATCATCAATGATCTCGTCCGGGACGGGAAGGTGCGCGCCCCGGTCGCGATCGGCCGCGAGCACCTCGACTCCGGGTCGGTCGCCTCCCCCTACCGGGAGACCGAGGCGATGCCCGACGGCAGCGACGCCATCGCCGACTGGCCGGTGCTGAACGCGCTGCTCAACGCCTCCAGCGGCGCGACCTGGGTGGGCGTGCAGCACGGCGGCGGCACCGGCATCGGCCGGTCGGTGCACACCGGCATGGTGGTGGTCGCCGACGGGACGCCGCTGGCCGGTCTCCGCGTCGACCGGGTGATGACCAACGATCCCGGCAGCGGCGTGGTGCGCCACGCCGACGCCGGCTACCGGCGCGCCATCGAGTTCGCCGCCGAGCAGGGAATCTGGACACCGGGCCTGGACGCGGCGGCGGGCCGGGACGGCACGGGAGTGGGGACCACATGAGCACCGCACCCCTGAGCGGCATCCGCGTACTGGAGCTCGGGCACTACATCGCCGGGCCGTTCTGCGGCCAGATCCTGGCCGACCAGGGCGCCGACGTGATCAAGGTGGAGCCGCCGGAGGGCGACGCCAGCCGGGGCACCGAGCGCCTGTCCTACAACGACGTCTACTTCCACGCGCTGAACCGCAACAAGCGCAGCGTCATGCTCGACCTCAAGTCCGGCGGCGGGCAGGAGGCCCTGGTCACCCTGCTGAGCTCGGCCGACGTGCTGGTCACCAACTACGCCGTCGGCATCCCCGAGCGGCTCGGTTTCGGCTACGAGCGGGCCCGGGAGATCAACCCGGGGCTGGTCTACGTGCACGCCAGCGGCTTCGGCAACGACAGCCCGTACGCCGAACGGCCGGCCTTCGACGGCATCATCCAGGCGATGTCGGGCCTGGTGCACCTGACCGGGGAGCCCGACGGGACGCCGATGCAGGCGGGCCTGTTCGTCCCCGACCACGTCACCGGCCTCTACGCCGCGCTCGCGGTGATGTTCGGGCTCAGCCGGCGGCAGGCCACCGGCGAGGGCTCGTTCACCGACCTCAGCATGCTCGACAGCATGGTGTCGCTGCTGGGCCCGTGCATGGCCGAGGTCCTCCAGCTCGGCGTGAGCCCCACGCGGGTCGGCAGCAAGGTCCGGCGGTCCTACGCCGGCGCCTACACCGCGTCCGACGGCCACGTCTACCTCGCGCCGATGACCATGCGGATGTGGACGGCCCTGGCCGGCGTCGTGGAGGCGCCGTCGCTGCTGCCGTTCTTCACCGCCCCGGCCGCCGACACCCGGCTGGAGCACCGCGACGAGCTGGACCCCGTGATCGAGGAGTGGACCCGCGGGCATCCGGTGGCCGAGGTCGTCGCGCGGATGGGCGAGGTCGGCGTGCCGTGCAGCCCGATCTTCAGCGTGGACGCGGTGGTGTCGGACCCGCACGTCCGGCACCGCGCGATGGTGCGCTCGATCCCCCTGGAGGGCGGGTCCGGCGAGGTGTTCGTGCCGGGCTCGCCGCTGCCGGTCGTCGACGCGGCGTTCGCCACGGGACCGCCCTCGGTCGGCCAGCACACCGCCGAGATCCTCGGCATCGACCCCGGCGACATCAGCCGTCCCCAGGGCCCCGCGGCCCGTCCCTCCCGATCGGAGTGAGCCTTGCTCGCCGCCTACGCCACCGCCCCCGACCCGAACGACCCGCTGTCCGCCCTGGAGGTGGGCGAGCGCCCCGACCCCGTCCCCGCCGACGGGTGGACCACGGTGGAGGTCCGGGCCGCCGGACTCAACCACCACGACCTGTGGACGCTGCGCGGCGTCGGCATCGCCGCCGGCCGCTTCCCGATGATCCTCGGCTGCGACGCGGCGGGCGTCGACACCGCGACCGGCGAGGACGTCGTCGTCCACGCGGTCATCGCGAGCCCCGGGTGGACCGGGGACGAGACGCTCGACCCGGCCCGGTCACTGCTGAGCGAGAAGCACCAGGGCACGCTCGCGCAGTACGTGAGCGTGCCGGCCCGCAACGTGGTGCCCAAGCCGGCCGAGCTGTCCTTCGAGGACGCCGCGTGCCTGCCGACGGCGTGGCTGACCGCCTACCGCATGCTCTTCGGCAGGGCCGAGGCGTCGCCGGGCCAGACCGTGCTGGTCCAGGGCGCCTCCGGCGGCGTGGCCAGTGCCGCCATCGCGCTGGGACGGGCCGCGGGCCTGCGGGTGTGGGCCACCGCGCGCACCGAGGCCAAGCGCGCCGCGGCGCTGCGGCTCGGCGCCCACGAGGCGTTCGAGCCCGGCGCCCGCCTCCCCGAACGCGTCGACGCGGTCCTGGAGACCGTCGGCGAGGCGACGTGGGCGCACTCGATGAAGGCGCTGCGTCCCGGCGGGCGGCTCGTGGTCTGCGGCGCCACCACCGGCGCGGCGCCCCCGGCCGACCTGAACCGGCTGTTCTTCCTGCAACTGGAGGTGAAGGGCTCGACGATGGGCGACCGGCGCGAGCTTGAAGACCTGATGTCGCTGCTGGTCCACACCGGCCTGCGTCCCACGATCGACCGCACGCTGCCCCTGGACAAGGCGGCCGACGGCCTCGCGGCCCTGCACGCCGGCGAGATGGTCGGCAAGATCGTGCTCACGACCTGAGCGTCCGCCGCAGCGCGGCGGGTGGGGCACCGCGCCCCACCCGCCGCGAACTCGGCACGTCGAATGAAAGAACCCCCCGGCGGCCCCGCTCTCCGCGAGCCGGTTGTAGAGGTCGGCCGCGGCGGTCGTCTCCTCGACGTGCACCTCGACACCGTGCTCCTCCAGGAGCGTCAGGGTCGTCCCCACGCAGGTACCGGATCTCCGCCATGATCGTCACGATGGGCGTCCGCTCCCGGTCGCGGGCGAACATCAGGAGTACATCGGGCGGAGGGGTCCGGGCGGGCGGGCGACGGTACGCCGACGTGATCTCTCGGACGGCGGCGTTGGCGCGATCTTCTAGGTGGGCCTCCGGCCTCTTCTGCTACAACTGTAGTAGCAAGCCGCGGCGAACGTACCGGCAAGCGCGACAAGAGAAGAGGAGTCATGGGCTTCAAGCAGTTGCTCGGCGCCTTCGGGGTGGGCGGGCCCTCGGTCGAGACGGTCCTCACCGGCGAGCACGGACGGCCGGGCGAATACCTGTCCGGTGAGGTCAGGATCCAGGGCGGGGACCATGACGTCCACATCCATCAGGTGGTGCTCAGCCTGGTCACCCGTGCCGAGTACGAGCACGGCGACCATGAGGGAGCCGGCGGACGGGAGTTCCACCGCGGTGCGATCACCGGGCCGTTCCACCTCGGCGCGGGCCAGTACCACGTGGTCCCCTTCCAGATGCCGCTGCCGTGGGAGCTGCCGGTCACCGAGGTCCACGGGCAGCACCTGCACGGCATGAGCATGGGAGTCCGGACGGAGCTGGAGGTCGCCGGCGCGGTCGACTCCGGTGACCTGGACCTGATCTCGGTGAGCCCCCTACCGTCCCAGCAACGGGTGCTCGACGCGTTCGGAACGCTGGGGTTCGGCTTCAAGGGGGCCGACGTCGAGGAGGGCTTCATCTCCGGCGTCCACCAGGAGCTGCCCTTCTACCAGGAGATCGAGTTCTTCGCTCCCCCGCAGTACAGCGGGCGGATCAACGAGGTGGAGCTGACCTTCGTGGCCGGTCCGCACGGCCTGGCGGTCGTTCTGGAGGCCGACCGGCGAGGAGACATCTTCTCCGAGGGCGACGACGCCTTCGGGCGGTTCCAGGTCACCCACGAACAGGCGCTGCACATGGCGTGGGAGTACAAACTGGAGGGCTGGCTGGACGCGGTGGCCGGGCACGGCGCGCATCACCAGAGCCACCACGGGGGTCACCACGGAACCCACCACGAGGGCCACTACGAAGGCCATCACGGCGGGCACGGGCCCGGGTGGGGCGGGGTCGCCGCGGGTGCGGCCGGTGGCCTCGCCGCGGGTTTCGTGGCCGGAGCCGTCGTCAACGAGATGCTCGACGATGACGACGAGGACGGGCAGTCGGCCGGCGACGCCCTCGCCGAGGTGAACGAGCAGGCCGTTCAGGCCGCCTACCAGGAGGCGGCGTACGAGCAGGTGTACGAGCAGGCGTACGAGAACGCCTACCAGGACGCCTACGAGGACGCCGCGGAGACCTTCGACGAAGAGGTCTGAGACTCGCCGGCCGGACCGGCGGCCTCGTCACCGTCTCGGCGCGGCACGGTGTCCGGGGAACCGCGATCTTCCCGTTCCGTTCAGGCGGCGGTGGCGCCGGGCGTCACCGCCCGCCGCCTCCGCCGGGGAGGATCTGGCCCGGCACCGGGTCCGCGCAGGTTGCTACTACGGTTGTAGCAGTTAGTGTGGGGCGACGAGAACCGACGACGAGGCGGAGGAGATCCGATGGCCCTGTGGAACAGGCTGCGCGAGTCCACCCAGACGATGCAGGCACAGCTCCTCAGCAAGAAGAACGAGCTGAAGAGCGGCGCGTTCCGGGACGCGAGCATGGCGATGTGCGCGCTCGTGGCGGCGGCCGACGGCAACGTGGACCCGTCCGAGCGTCAGCGGACGGCCTCGCTCATCGCCGGGAACGAGGTGCTGCAGAACTTCCCGGCCGACGACCTGCGGCGGCGCTTCGAGGAGTACGTCACCAAGCTGACCGCCGACTTCGCCTTCGGCAAGGTCGCGATCCTCCAGGACATCGGCAAGGTGAAGAAGAAGCCCGCCGAGGCGCGCGCGGTCATCCAGATCGGCATCATCATCGGCGGCGCGGACGGTCACTTCGACGACACCGAGAAGGGCGTCGTCCGCGAGGCGTGCTTCGCCGTGGGCCTGGAGCCGGGCGAGTTCGACCTGTGATCCGCGGGCGCGGGCGCGCGCTCACCTGATCGCGTGCAGCGTCAGCAGTCCGGAGACGACGGCGTGGTCGAGCTGGAGCGTGGCGGCGGTCAGCGAGCTGGTGACGAAGCCGTTGCCGACGAACAGCAGCGGGCCGGTGATCGCGTTCTTGTCCGGCGGCGTGCCGAGCAGCGCCTCGACGCGGTGCACGACGCCCGACTCGGCGAACGCCGCGGCCGGGCCCGGGGCCACCGGGTGGGCGAGGGCGACCTTGGCGATCGTGCGGGCGACCAGGCCCCGGTCGCCGGTCGCCTCCGCGGCGTCCTCGTCCGCCCACCGTTCCACCGAGAGCAGCAGCCTGTCCCGCAGGGGCCGTAGCGGCGGGAGAAGGGCGGCGGCCAGGGCGCCGGCCGCCAGATAGCGGTGATGGCGATGCCGCAGGTGGGACTCCTCGTGCCGGAAGACCACCTGAAGCTCGTCGGGGGTCAGCCCGCGCATCAGCCCGCGCGACAGCAGCACCCCGCCGCGGCGGCCCGGCACCGCGACCGCGATCGGAACCTCGGTCTCCAGCGGCCGGGCGGCGGCGGCCCGGGCGCCGCGCAGCTCGCCCGCCCAGCGCAGCGCCGTCCGGCCGGTGATCGCGAAGCAGGCGGCCGTGCCGAGGACCGCCGGCACGCCCACGAGCGCGGGCAGCGGACGGTCGTCCCCGAACAACGCCCATTCGGGCACGTGCGCGGCGGCGGACGGGGCCAGGGTCGCCGCGTAGTTGACGGCGACGAAGAAGCACGTGCCGAGCAGGGCGAGGACGGTCATCGCCGCAGTGGTCGCCAGCAGCCTCGCCGACCAGGACGGATGCAGCGCCGACGGCACCCGGCCGAGCACCAGGCCCAGCACGGTCATGATGGCGAGCGGCAGGAAGGTGAACCAGGTCATTCCGCGCTCCCCTCGCGGCCGAGGAGCTCGCGCAGCTTGCGCGCCTCGTCGGCGCTGAGCGCCTGGACGAACCGGCTCAGCACGCCGCCGGGGTCGCTGGCGTGGCGCAGATGGTCGTGCATGCGGTCGGCCACGAACTCGGACTCGTCGATCGCGAGCCGGTACCGGTAGTGGCGCCCGGCGCGGGCCCTCGTCAGGAACCCCTTCTCGTAGAGCCGGAAGAGGATGGTGTTCACGGTGGTGTAGGCCGGGTCGCCCTCCAGGCGCGAGCGCAGCTCGGCCGTTCCCGCCGAGCCGCCCAGGCTCGCCAGGGCCGCCAGAACCTCCGCCTCCAACTGGCCGAGCGCCCTGCGTTTCACACCGCGGTCCCTTCCTCATGGAGGGCGCCCGCTTCCGGATGGGCGAGCCGCCAGATCTCCGGGTTCTCGTCCAGAACGATGACCACGGCCTTCGTCCTTCCCCTGGCGCTCATGCACTCCCCTATCGCGGCCTGCCACGATCCGGCCCGCCCCTCACTTTCGCGGCGTGGGAGCCACCCTAGATGAGCGGTCGCCCTGGGCCCAGGTGCCGACCATGGGCGGTACGTCCTGGAAGTCGCGGCCCGGACGCGGACGGCGCGGCGGCGAGCCTCCTCACCGCACTCGTAGCGGATCGGGCCGCCCCCTGGGGGCCTTCCCGCTGGACGGACACGCCGGGCCTGAAACCGGTAGGTTCGCCCGTCATGGGCGGACTCGCGGGAACGATCGGCACGGCGACCGCGATGTTCGCCGGAACCAACGTCGACGACATCATCGTGCTCACGGTGCTGTTCCTTTCCGCGCGGGCCGGGGGTCTGCCCAGGCCATGGCAGATCTGGGCCGGGCAGTACGCCGGGATCGCCGTCCTGGTGACGATCTCCGTCGTCGCAGCGCTCGGGCTGACCATCGTCCCCGACGGCTACGTCGGTCTCCTGGGGTTCATCCCGGCGGCGCTCGGGGTGCGCGGCCTGGTGACGGCGGTCCGCGCCCGCGGCACCGGCCGGGACGCCTCCCCCGCGGTGGCCACGGGACTGATCTCGGTGGCCGGCGTGACGATCGCCAACGGCGCCGACAACATCTCGGTGTACACGCCGGTGTTCCGCACGATCGGCACCGGCCCCGCCCTCGTCACCATCGCGGTGTTCGCCGCCGGTGTCGCGCTGTGGTGCGCGGCCGGTTCGTGGCTCGGTTCGCACCGGCGGGTCATCGAGATCGTCGAACGCCACGGCCGGTGGATCGTGCCCGCGATCTTCCTGGCGATCGGCGCGCTCATCGTCCTGGAGTCCGGCGTGCTCGTGTAGGCGTCGCCTTCACCGACGGCCGGACGCGGTTCACGGCGCGGGGGTGACGGAGAGCGGGAGGCCGTCCATCACCCGCCGCCGGACGGCCTCGCCGTCGAGCCCGACCGCCGCGAAGCCCGCGAAGTCGCCGGTGCCGGAGTCGCCGGCGGCGAGGATCTCGCGGACGAGGAGCTCCTCCAGCGGCGTTCCGGGAGACGGGTCGGCAAGGCCGCCGATGGCCTCGTGCGCGGACAGGTCGAGATACCCGGGGGTCAGCAGCCTGCCGGACAGGGTGCCGGTGACCAGGTCGGGGGCGAACTCGTCGAGGAAGGCCGCCACGGAGGTGCGCAGATCCCCGTGGATCATGACGAGCTTCTCGGTCATGAAGCCCACGAACGCCCGCGCGGTGACGTCCCCGAGCGTCACGAGCTTGGCGTCCCCTTCGAGGTAGACGTCGTGCGCGACGAGGTTCCCCAGGACGATCAGCGCGGCGGCCCCGTCGTCGACGTCCACCAGGGCGCCCTCGACGGTCAGATCCCCGTCGACGATGTAGCCCGTGGCCGCGTCGGGGGTGTCGCGCGCCCACGGCGTCTCAGCGTGGCCGTCCAGTGGCAGATGCCCGCCGACGGTCGCCGGCCCGTCCACGAGGATGTACTCCTCCTCGTACAGATTCTCGTAGGTGCTCTCGGGCAGTCCCCGCTGCTCGAACAGCTTCACGGCCTCGTCCCACGACACATATCTCGTTGCCACGGGCGCGAACATAGCAGCGCCCGCCGACACTCCGACCCCACCGGTATCGTTCGCTCCCCTGCCAGCTGATCGGGCGGGCTCTTCTTCTTCGGGTCGATGCGGGCACGGGCGTCACCGGCGGCGACTATCGCGCTCTGGAGGCGTGGCTGCGCGGGTGAGGTGTTGAGTACATCGTCGATGTCGTGGTGAGTACGCGTACTCATCGTCCTCGCCACGCCGGGCAATAGCGTGATGCCTCAGCAGCGGAGACCCGGTGAGGACGGCGATGGGCGGAACGAGAATGCGGAACTCGGCGCTGGGCTCGTGCATCGCGCTCGTCGCCCTTCTGGCCGGGGGATGCGCGCTGGGCACCGGCAAGGACAAGAAGGGCGCCACCGAACTGGCCGAGCGGCTCTACCCCGGACAGCTCAAGCTGATCGGTGCCCGCAGGCTCTTCCCGGAGACCACGGGGTCGGAGGTCACGTTCGCGGTGAAGGACGACCCGGACGCGGTCGTCCGGCTGCGCATCGACGGCAAGAACGGGCACTGTGACCGCAAGCCGTGCGAGGGCGCGCTGACCGAGGCGGTCGCGCGGGGCCGGCGGCAGGCCGGCGAGTTCCGGCTGCTGAGATCCGCCTTCGAACGGTGCGGGCATGAGGTCATCGGCCTGGGGCCGACTCTCACCGAGCCGTGGGTCGCCGCGGACCTGACCAACGACAACGTCACGGCCGTGCTCGGCGAACTGGGCCGATGCGCCGTCCGGTGGTCGGCGTCGATGACGGCCCATGGGTCCCCGCCCCGTTCGGACGGCTCGTACGGCCTGCCGGCCGGCGACCGCGCCCTGTACGTCAGGATCGTCCGTCCGGAGGTCGCCGGGAAACGGCCGGGCACCGATCCGAAGCTGCCCACCCTGGCCCGGCTCACCACGACCAAGCTTCAGGCCGCACTCGCCAGGCGCGCCTACTTCACCGTGGGCTTCACGACTCGCGAGGGCCGGGACGAGCCGGTGACCTCCGGAATCACGGTGACCCGTCCCTTCGACGAACGGCAGGCGTTCGGCGCGCGCGTCCAGGCCGCCGTGAGCGAACGCCTGCGCCTCACCGAGCCGCAGGCCAAGGTCGCCTCCTACAACGGCGTGTGGAGGCTGAAGCAGGGCCGGATCGATCGCTTCACCGGATACGTCCTGTTCTGTGACGGCGCCGAGCAGGGCCGCACCTGTCTCGGCGATCATGCCGTCCGGGTCACCGTCGACGAGCGGGGCGAGCCGGTGAGCGATCTGGAGATCATCCGTAACGTGCGGGAGGGCAACGGCCCCCTTCGCCTGCCGAGCTGAAGCACACGGGCCGTCTCGTAGTGGCCTTTCCCTGCGGCGTTGTCTCACGGAGAACGCCCCCCGGGACTCGGATCCCGGGGGGCGGCACTGACATCGTGGCGGCGCGTCGCGTCGCCTGAGCCGGTCCAGACCTAGTGGAACTCGTCCAGGAGGTCGTCGAAGCCGGGCGGGTCGAACGAGGGGTGCCCGGAGGGGGCGGCAACGGTGGCGCGCTCGGGCGCGGGGGCGGGCGCGGCGTTGGCCGGGGTGCCGCCGAGCGTGAACACCGCAAGCGCCAGGGCGCTCGCGGCCAGGGGGCGTCGCATGAGATCTCCTTCCAAGTGAACACGTACGGTGCGAGTGTAGCTACCGAAAGTAGTCACTCGGAAGTGTTCGCGCGGTTTCCGAGGGGGCGATGCGGCTCCTGAGTCCACATCTCACCACTGGGTAAGGGCCGTGCCTCTGGGACGGCCGTCACCTTCCTGTCGCACAAGCGGCGGGACGTCCCCGACTGGACGACCGAGACGCGTCGTGTTTGTATATGCCAAACATCTGTCGCAGATAGAGGACAGTCGAGTGGCGGTGTTCGGCGGGCCTCGTCATCGCCGGTGGCTCGACCGGCCTACCTGAAGGGAAGCCATGCAGCATTACGTGCGGCCGGAGGGGACGCCTCCGGTCAACGGATACAGCCACGCCGTGTCCTTCGAGGGGCGGATGGTCGCGGTGTCGGGCCAGGTGCCCCTGGACGCCGAGGGCGGCCTCGTCGGCGCGGGCGACGCACGGGCGCAGGTGCGGCAGGTTTTCGAGAACCTCGTCACCGCCCTCGCCGCGGCCGGTGCCGGGGCGAGGGACATCGTCAAGCTCACGGTCTACCTCACCGACCTGGCCGACCTTCCGGTCTTCCGTGAGGTCCGGGACGAGTACATCGCGCCGGACCGCCCGCCCGCCAGTTCACTTGTCCAGGTGAGCGGGCTGGTCGATCCGGCGTTCCGGGTCGAGGTCGAGGCGCTGGCGGTGGTCTGACCGGAGCGTCCCCGAGGGCGGTCGTCCGACGATCACGCGCCGGACGGCACGTGGGCCCCGGCGGGGCCGCGCGGGCGGCTCATCCGCGGTAGAACTCCTGCTGCGCCTCCAGCAGGAGGGTGACGGCGCGGGCTTCGTCGAACCGCTCGGTGGGCGCCGCCATCGACAGGGTCAGCAGTTCCTCGTCCGGGCCCAGGGTCACGGGCACGGCGGCGGAGGAGAGCCCCGGCTGGTACTCGCCCTTCTGCACCGCGTACCCGCGCTCGCGGATCCCGTCCAGGACCTCCGGCGCGGGGACCGCGACGCCGCGGCCGGCCAGCCCGGCACGCCGCGCGTCGTCGGCGTGGGCCAGCAGGACGAGGCCCGCCGCCGACGTCGCCAGCGGCATCCGGGTGCCCACGCGGATGTCCGCGCGGATCAGGTGCGGCGACTCCACCCGCTGGACGATCAGCACGTCGGTCCCGTCCAGGACGGCGAGCGCGGCGGCCTCGCCGGTGCGCTCGGCCAGTTCCTCCAGCGACGGCAGCAGTCGCTCGGCCAGCCCCGCCTGTGTCAGGGCCGCCTTGCCCACGTGCAGCGCGCGCAGGGAGAGGTAGTACTTGGCGTCGGGCGTCTGCCGGGCCCAGCCCGCGTGCACCAGCGTCTGCAGTTGCTGGTGCAGGGTGCCGCGCCGCGCGTCCATCCGGCGGGCCAGCTCCGACACCGACACCGGCTCCTCGGTGGCGGCCAGGGCGTCCAGCACCTCCAGGCAGCGCAGCGTCGACTGGATCAACCTGACCCTAGGTGTGCTCAACACCGCTCCCCGCCGACCGGACCCTGCTCAGAAGGTTCCATGGATAGCACACGCG
>NZ_CAACVB010000002.1 GCF_900659635.1 Actinomadura roseirufa
TCAGGAAGGAGGAATCGCCGTGCCGGTCCGTCCAGCGAAACTGGGAGACACCGCCAGGAAGATACCGCCAGGAAGGCGCGGCCGCCGATTCTCCTTGCCAGTCCCGAATTGCGGCGTTGGCAGAACTCGGCGGCGTAGTGGCCGCCCTCGCCGTGTGCCCGTTTAGCCGGCGACCGCTGTGAAGGTCGGAGGGAAACCGGTGTCGGGTGATGTCGAGGCAGGGGGTGCGGCCGGGTTGTCCACTATCCCGGCCCGAGGTCGAGCAGCGGGACGGGAGCGACCGCGCGCAGGGTCCGCGATGCTGGCGGGAGGGTAAGAGGGAGATGTCCGCGGCGCTGTCTTGACGGGATTTCCCTTCGGGGAGCCGGACGGCGCGGCACCCTCGGGGGCGAAAACCCCGCCACCGAAAGGCCCCGCGCATGCGCCGCCACGCCCTCGCGCCGTCACCGCCCCCATCCGCCTCATCGCCCGTGGCGCTGAGGCCGAGTGGCCCGGGGCACGGGACGTCGGGTCGCGGGGCGTCCGACTACATGGTCACGGCTGCCCGGCCGTGGCGTTCCGGTGCTGACGCTCGGCCCCACCGCCAGGCGCCGGCCCTTCTCCTGCGCGCGGGTATCCGGCAAGGTCAACCAGTTGGACCCCGCGCAATGGATGCCTCCATCCGACGCCGCTCGCCAGGTGTACCGGGAGGTATTCCTCTACCCCTCGGCTTGTGCGTCACGGGACGCAGAACAATGGGAAGAGTCTTGGTAAGGGGACTGCGGGCGCGACGAATTGCCCTTTACGATGAGGGCTTCTGAGAATTTCCGATGAGGTTCTCGGAGGTGGGGCCTGGTACCCGCTCGCCCCCTCAGGCTTTGCTGCGGTACCAGGCCCCGCGGCCGTCAGGCCGCCACCGTCACCGCGCCAGCAGCATGATGATCCATGCCACGAAGCGCAGCAGCTCCAAGACCACGCACACCATCTGCATGGTCACGGCGTTGTTGACGGCTCCGGGCTCGTCCATTGACGTGCCCTCCTTCGCCCGGCCTTGAGGGCGGCCGGGTCGGCCCGCGCGCGGTGAACCCACCACGCACCGGTGTCGCGATGGGTCGTACACGGGCCTGAGCCGGACATTAGCGCGCTCGCCACTGGGCCGGGATGCTTATCGGTCGTCCCGCCCCAGAATTAACGTCTTGTGGTGGCATAAGCGCAGCTCACGGGGGCTGTTATGGAACGTGCTGTTTTGTTCGCGAACCAGACCTGATGTGAATTGACGGAAACTTCCGCTATTCCACGAAAGCAGCGATGACGCGGTTCTTTGGGGTTTTCCGCGCCAGCCGGGACACGGTGGTCATCGACGCCGATGACGCCGGGCTCAGCCGCATCATCGTGCACGCTCGCGTGGAGCTGGTCCCACGACCCTCATCGTCCGCCGCTGTCGCAACCTCCTCATCGACGCGCGCGACGCCGGTGTCCCCGTCGAGCTGCACGCCGTGATCCTCGCCGACGCGGCGGCGGTGCCCATCCTGACCAACCTCGCCGAAAGGCGGACTCGGCCGGGGCGATCGGCGACGCCCCGGCCTGGGGTCGCCGAGCAGCGTGACCGAGGCCGGTGCGGCCGGTCGTCCTTCGCCCGCCGAAGCGTTGACGGCACCGCGTGACCCCGGTCGCGGCCTCACGGCTCCGTTCCATGATTGATTGTGAATCATGCTGAATCAGTCCACATTGGGACGGTGCGGTTCGAAATCGTCGGGCTCGACATATAGTGCTGCGCATGAGGCACTGTGGGGCGGCTCGGGGGCCGCGTCCCCCGGCGAGTGCCCGACCTTGCGGGCGTACAGTCATGACCCATGATGATTCACATCGAGTCAGCGTCGTGGTCGTGGTGAGCCGGGAAGGCGGGTTCGGAAACCGGCTGCGCCTCGCGGCGGAGCTGCGGCGGCTGCGGGAGCGAGCCGGGTTGTCAGGGCGGCGGCTCGCCGAGTACGTGGGGATCAGCCAGTCGAAGGTCTCCCGCATCGAGGCGAGCACCGCGTTGCCGACCAGACCCGAGTTGACGGCATGGGCCGAGGCGACCGATGCGCCCGACGAGACGGCGGCCATGCTGCACGTCCTGGCGGACAGTGTCTATACGGACGTGCGGCCCTGGAGCACGGTGCTGCTCGGCCACGGCGACCTGCAGAACGACATCCAGCGGCTCGAACAGCGGGCGAGGGTCAAGCTCGTGTACGAGCCATCGATCGTGCCCGGCCTGCTCCAGGTCGCGGGGTACGCCCGCAGGCTGTTCGAGGTGTTCGAGCACGGCTACGCGCCGCAGGACGTCGCGCAGGCCGTGGCGAGCCGGGTGGAGCGGCAGGCGGCGCTGTACGACCCCGCCCAGCGCTTCGAGTTCGTGGTGACCGAGGCGGCCCTGCGGCTCAGGCTCGCCCCGGTCCACGTCCTTCTCGCCCAGCTCGACAGGATCGGCTCGGTGGCCTCTCTCGGCAACGTCTCTCTCGGCCTCATACCGCTGTCGACCCCGGTCACGACCTATGTTCCGCATGGCTTCGTCATCTTCGACGAGCTCACCGAGCCCTCGGACCCGGCCACGCTGATCATGGTCGAGACGGTCCACGCCAATCTCACGATCACCGATCCCGCCGACGTGGCGGTCTACCGGCGGCAGTGGGCGCGTCTCCGGAAGCAGGCCACGTACGGGGACGCCGCCCGTGACCTGCTCGCCGAGATCGCCACGGCCCTTCGGGACCTCCCCACGGAGCCGGTCTCATGACCGTGAGGGGCGTCCGGCCGGTCGGGGGACGGCCGCACGCCGACCGGCCGGGCCCGCGGCGCCGCTCAGCCGAGCAGCAGCCGGACGAACTGCGCGACCCGCGCGGTGAACCGCGACAGCCGGGTCGGCGACTCGGGCCCCGAGCCGTCGTCCTGGACCCGGCGGCGGAACTCGGCGTACTCCCGCTCGCTGAAAACGTGGCGCTGCCCGTAGGGGTTCTTGCTGTCCCAGATCACCACGCAGCCGGCGATCCTCTCCACCATCACGCAGCCGCCGCCGTTGCACTGGTAGGTCGTCTCCGGCCAGTCGTTCGACTCGGTCATGATCCCGTTCCCTTCGATCTTTTCCCCCGCCACCTGCGGGATGACCACAGAAGAACAGCCCGTGGTTCGCGTGCTGATCGGGATCGGTTCGCGTCCGGTGCGTTGGGAGTCCCCTCGTGAGTTCCGTCAATGTCGAGCTTCTCGGCCGGGTGACGGCCTGGAACGGCCTCTGGGTCGCCGACCTCACCCGGCAGCAGCAGCACCTGCTCGCGGTGCTGGCCCTCGCGGGCGGCCGTCCGGTGCCCCGCAGCCGGTTGGAGGATTACCTGTGGAGTCACGGTGCTCCCGGCGGCGGCCTGCGGCGCGTCGCGTCCGAACTCCGTGCCCAGCTGCGACCGGCTTCCCCGCGCGATGACCCGGTGCCCGGCGCGAACGACGCCTACCGCCTGGTGATCGTCGCAGAGCAGGTGGACGTGCACCGTTTCCGGGCCGGAGTGTCGGAGGGACGGCGGATCGGCGAAGGAGAGGGAACCGAGCTGATCCGCCGGGCACTCGGCGAATGGGGCGCGAACGTGTCCGGGTTGTGCGGCGGCGAGCCCCTGCGCGGGCTGCCCGGTACCTGGGCGGACGGCGTCCGTCACAAGTTGCGCGAGGAGCATAGGGACGCCTGGGTCGACTGCCTGAGGTCCGACATGGAACGGCATCGCTACACCCAGGCGCTTGACGCGTGCGAACTGCTCTCCGAGGCGCCGGAGGCCCTTCTCGACGAGCCCTTCGTCGAGTTGTGGATGCTCGCCTCTCACCACACCGGCCACCGTGAGCGGGCGATCCAGATCTACCGGCGGGCGAATGAGGCGGCGCGGTCCTGCCATGGGGCACCCGCCGGTGGCCGGCTCCGCCGGACCGCCGAACTGATCGAGGCCGACAGCACAGAGCTCGGCGAGGGTGGGGACCGGCCGGTCCTCGTCCCTGTTCGCCGCACGACGACCCCCACCGACGACGGGAGTTCCATGAGCGAGGAGAAGTTCACCTTCAATATTTCCGACCATGCGGAGGTCGGGGCCGTGGTCGGCAGCGCGCACGCCCCGATCACGATCGCCATGGCGAACGACCCCGGAGAGAAGGACGAGCTCGGCGGCAAGGACGCCCGCGACGAGAGAGTGCCGGAGGCGGACGGGTGAGCGGGGACGCGAGGAGCGGCGGCGCCAAGGACGGCGACGCGAACGAGGGCGTGACGATCGGGGCGCACGATCAGGCTCGGGTCGGCGGCATGTTCGGAGTCCTCAACGGCGACGTCCACATCTACGACGTGGCGGAGGGCGCGACCGGCGAGCAGCGGTTCACGACCGCGCTCAACCTGCTGGCCGGGCATATGCCGCGCCGGGCCGAGGAACTGATCGTCAGGGCGGTCGAGCAGGGTTACTTCTCCAACAAGGTGGCCTACTACTGGGCGCTCGCGGTGCTGAGCGACCGCACGTTCGACCACCTCGACCAGGACGAGTTCTCCGCGCTCAGGCAGCTCTCCGAGATCGTCGACCCGGAGATCCAGGACGAGTGGCTGAGCGGGCTCAACGTCATCACCCGGCTCATCAACTGCCTCATCCGCCAGCAGCAACTCGGCAGCATCGAGGACGAGGAGCTCGACGCCACCATCCACGACTACCAGAGCCTTCCCAAGGAGCGGCGGGAGGAGTTCGACCGGCACTTGGATCAGCTCAAAGCGGGGGCGATCCAAGACCGGTTGGACACGAAGAACATCGACGAGGTCAGGCGGCTGCGCCTGGACGGTGACCGTGGCGACCGCGCGTACAAGTTCTTCCTTCCCACGCCGCGCAAACCGGTCGCCCGCACCCTGGAGGAACCACCGGACAGTGTCACCTCCATGCGGGTGGCGCAGGTCGGGGGAGGCGTGGCGGCGGCGGCGCAGCTCACGGTGGTCTTCACCGTCATGGTCGCCCACCCGATGCTCGCCCTGCTCTGCGCGGTGGGCGTGGCGGGCGGCGGCTACCTGCTGGCGACCAGCGGCCGCGCGTACCTGGTGGCTCGCGGGAGGGCGGCAGCCGCCGACCGCCGGCACGGCCGGCCGAGGCCGGCGTCCCGCCTCACCATCGAGTCGTCGTCGCGGCCGGAGCCGGGGGAGCCTGAGGACCGTTTCTTGTGGGGCGATGACTACGAGGCCGACCGGAAGCATCGCGCCGAGCTGACCCGGAAGGAGAAGTTCCGCAAGTCCGTCCGGCCCTTCGTGAAGCTGTGCTTCGACCTGGAGACGTTCGCCGGCTCGAACCACCGCCGACGGTGGGAGGAGGACACCGAGGAACTGCGAAGCAGGCTCGAAACCGACATCCTGCAACGCTACGCGGGCTCCGACGCCTACGTGGGTGAGCTCGATTGGCTCATCACCTGGCGGGTGAAGCAGGCAAGGGAGCTGTGGGAGAAGGGCGAGCCGATCGACCTGTACCCGTCACCGGCCGAGCCCAGCGACAGCCTGTCCCTCGTAGCGGCTTTTGCTCTGGGCACGGGGATCGTCTGTGGCCTGGCCGGGATGCTCTGGGGCGGTTTCGTCCTGCCTGCCTTAATTCTTCTCGTGCTCACCGCGGCGGGTCTGGCGGCCGGCTATGACTACGCGGTTCGCGTGGTTCGCCTGGAGGTGTACAGGGCCGAGGCGGCGCTGGCCGAGCATGATCACCAAGAGGAGCTGGCGGCCCACCAGAGAGCGCTGGACGACCTGAAGGACACGCCCACCGACGCCGAGATGGCCCGCTGGCTGGACTACGACAAGATCCACATCAAGAACCGGGCGATGAAGGCCGCCAAGCTCGTCAACCGCGACATCGTGGCCCACGCGGTGCTCACCGAGGCCAAGGCGCCGTGCCTGCGGGCCAGGGTGCTGTTCGGGCCGCCCCGGTACTCCCGGTACCGAGTGATCGTCTTCTTGCTCACCGTGACCGGTCTCCGCATGATCACTTTTGATCTGGACTTCCTGGACGGCACGCTGGGCAGCGAGATCCGCAGGCAGCACCGGTACGACCAGATCTCCTCGGCCAGCATGCATCTGGCGAGCATCGAGTTCGACTCCGGCCGCCGGGTCGTGACCCTCGCGGACGGCTCGGAGACCGCCGAGGAGCGGGGCCGTGACCCTCTGGTCCTGGGCCGGGCCATCGTGATCTCCCTGGTCGGCGGAGAGAAGTTCCAGATCGTGGTCGAGAACCTCGACGAGGGCTTCCTCGACCGAGTGAGGGAGGACAAGGAGAAGCTCTTCGAACTGGCCATCGACCATTCGGGGATCAGCGGCGTGCTCTACTACCTGGACGCCATCTCGGTGGAAGGGCGCGAGTGGATCGACCAGGAGCGCAACCGCCGGGCGCGTCGGCAGCTCGATTTCAAGCAGAAGCTCGATCGGCAGCGGGAGTTGTCGTGGACCGAGCGGCCGGGTTCCCCTCTGGAACTGGAGACCTGACCCGGCCGCGACGCCGTTCTGCCGGGTAGTGCATGCGCCGCCCCGCTCCGCCGGTCGTATTTCCTGGTTCGTTGTCAGAGGCGGTGGGTTGGGAGGACGGGGAGGGCGTTGGTCCAGCCCTGGCGGCGGACGACGGTGAAGGTGTCGAGTCTTCCGGCGAGGTAGCTTTCGGTGGCGAGCGGGTGTCCCGTCCGCGGATCGACGATCAGCTTTTGGTCGACGGCGCCGTTGTCGGACCAGAAGGCCACTCCGCGGCGGCCGAGCCGATCGGTGACGGTGCCGCGGCTACGGTGAATCGGCAGGTCGGCCAGGACCCGGTACAACGCGGCCTGCATTGCGGGCGGGGTGGGGGCGCTCACCAGGAGGTCGGCGACCTGCCGCACGGTGGCATACGTCGGTGCCTTCTGGCCCGGCCTGCTTCCCGTCGATGTGGTGAGCCGGACCCACAGCTTGTCCAGTGCCGCCTTGAGCGCCGTGGGATCGGCGGGCAGCGCGGCGATCTGGTCGAGGGTGAGCGGGGTGCCGCCGATGTTCGGATAGGTCGGCGCGTCCCGTTTCCCCGCTCGGACGGTGCGTCGCAGGCCGAACGCCGCGGGCGGGGCGGCGTGCAGGCCGATGCTGGTGTCATAGATCTGGCAGCCGCTGATTCCCGGCGCCCCGGCCCGCTTCCAGGCCCGCTCGTCGGCGCTGCTCAGCCTCCGGTCGGTGACCGAGTCGATGATGAGCCAGCTGGCGTCGCGACCGGACCGGGCGGCCCACAGCCGGGCGTCACAGGTCGAGGAGTAGCGGTACAGCGGTGTCGTCCCGGGCAGCCCATTCGCGGTCTCGCCGACGTAGTCGACGGTGGTGGAGGTGCTGAGATCGGCGGTCCAGTACCTCCCGGTCCGGGTGCTGCCGTCCCTGAGCGCCGTGGCGGCGGCGAGCAGGGTCCGCCGCGCCGACGGCGGCTCCGGCTCGTGGTCAGTTGGCCGTGCCACGACCAGCGCGCCCGCGACCAGGGCCGCCGCACCGGTGACCACCACGGTGTACCGGTTCGGCCGCAGGAACCCGACGCCCGGTCGCAGCGTCCGCGCTCGACGGCGCGGCGACTCCCCGGAGGCCGCGATGGCGCGGAATCGTGCCAGCCGTCCGGGATCGTCCGGCGGTTCGAGCCGGTCCGGCCGGACGGCCGCCATCGCCGCCAGGAGATCGGTCTTCCTACTCATCGGTTCCTCCACTCTCCGGGCCGGAGTCGGACGACACGCCGCCGAGGTGGCGGACGAGGCGGCGGCGGGCGCGGTGCAGGCGCATGGTGAGCGTCGGCCTTGAGCACCCCAGGACGTCGGCGGCCTCTCGTGGGGACAGTCCGTGCCAGCCGAGCAGCATCAGGACCTCGCGGTCCCGCTCGGGCAACGCGGCCAGCCCGCGCAGCAGGGCGTCCCGATCGGCGATCAGTTCGGCGACGTCGCCGCCGGCCGGTGCGGACGCCGCCCAGGCGGTCAGCTCGGCGGCGATCAGGTCCTGCCGCAGCGCGTCCCGGTACTGCTCGCGGATCACGTTGCGGGCGACGCCGATCAGCCAGGCCAGCGGGACGTCCGGCACGATCTCGCGGCGCCGCCACGCGATGGCGAACGTCTCACTGGCGACCTCCTCGGCCTGCGCGCTCCCGACCCGCGTCACCGCGTAGGCGTACACGCGGGGGAAGTACCGGCCGAAGAGGTCGTCGAACCACCCGGTCGGCTCCCGGGCCGCGGGCTCGACGGCCGCTCGACGTACGCTCGTCCAATCCCGTCACACTCAGAAGTGGTCAAAACCGGCCGAATATCACCGCGACCCGGGTCGGGACAGGTCCGGCCCAGCGGTCGGCGGTCGGTGCACCGGCGTTGGCCGACCCCGGCATGGTCCAAGCGGGCCCTGCGCCGTCTCCTTGACATTCATACCGGTGTGAACGTTGAGGATTCAGCCACGGCTGTCAACGCACCTGGAGAAGAGCACATGCCGCAGAACCATGACGCAAACAGCACACCCGTGACGGTCATCGGGCTGGGGCTGATGGGCCGGGCGCTGGCCGGGGTGTTCGTGCGCGACGGGTACCCCACGACCGTGTGGAACCGCACGGCGGCGAAGGCCGAGGAGCTCGTCGCCCAGGGCGCGACGCTCGCGGGCTCGGTGGGCGAGGCCGTCGCCGCCAGCCCGCTCGTGGTCGTCTGCGTCTCGGACTATGAGGCCGTGCACGGGCTTCTCGACCCGCTCGGCGAGGACCTCGACGGCCGCGTCCTGGTGAACCTCACCTCGGGCACGTCGCAGGGAGCCCGGGAGACCGCCGAGTGGGCGGCCAAGCGGGGCGCCGCCTACCTCGACGGCGCGATCATGGCGACCCCGCCGGCCGTCGGGGCGGACGCGGTCGTCCTCCTCAGTGGGCCGCAGTCGGCCTTCGACCAGCACGAATCGGCTCTGCGGGGCCTCGGTGAGGGAACGACGTACCTCGGCGCCGACCACGGTCTGTCGTCGCTGTACGACGTGGCCGTACTGAGCCTGATGTGGAACATCCTCAATGGCTTCCTGCACGGCGCGGCCCTGCTGGGCGCGGCCGGCGTCGACGCCACGACGGCCGCTCCGATCCTCGGGAAGGCGATCGAGACCGTGAACGGCTGGATCCCTGGATACGCGCAGCAGATCGACGACGGCTCCTACCCGGCTCACGACTCCACCATCGACACTCATCTGGGTGCCATGGAGCACGTCATCCACGAGAGCGAAGCCTTCGGCGTCAACGCCGACCTCCCCAAGTTCATCAAGGCGTTGACCGACCGGGCCGTGGCCGACGGGCACGGCGGCGACGGCTACGCGGCCCTGATCGACCTCTTCCGCAAGCCCGCAGGGAAGTGACCATGAACCGCCACCGCCCTCGCCTCGCCGGGAACAGGCACATCGCGTCCGGGATTCTGGCATGACCGCCGCGTCCTTCGACCCGCGCGCGCTGCTCGCGGAGAGCCGGCTCGGCATCCTCGCGACGATCAAGTCGGACGGCCGCCCGCAGCTCTCCCCGGTCATGCCCTTCTACGACCGGGAGGCCGGTGTCATCTACGTGTCCATGACCGAAGGCCGGGCCAAGACGGTGAACCTGCGCCGGGACCCGCGCGCCACCCTGGAGGTCACCAGCCCCGACGGCCGGTCCTGGGCGACCGCCGAAGGCATCGCGACGCTCACCGGCCCGGGAACCGACCCCCACGGTCCCGAGGTCGAGGCACTGGTGCACTACTACCGCACCGCCGCCGGAGAGCACCCGGACTGGGACGAGTACAGGTCGGTCATGGTGTCCGACCGCAGGGTCCTCATGACGATGACGGTCGACCATGTGTACGGGGAGGACATCCACTGACGGTATGCGGGCGGCCCACACGGGCCGTCCGCGCCACCATTTCCGGCCGCTGCCCCCCTTCCCCCCGGACGGCAGCGGCCGGCCCCGTCCCGCATCTGCGACCTGCGCGTCGGCCCGTGAACGTCCACGACGGCTCACGGGCTTCTTGCCGTCGGTCGTCTCCATCTCGGGACGGCACCCCTGGGCACCGCATCGTCGATGCAAGTCGTTGGTGTAGAAGGCCAGGTGACGGTGCCTTCAACGGGGTGGTGAGCGGCATGGGGATCTCGGGACTCGGCGGGCGGACGCCACGACGACACGCCGTGCGCCAACACGGAGGCCACGGCGCATCGGACGCCACGCTCTCGCGGTCGCCGTACACGCCGTCCCGGACCCGGAAATTCTTTCGCGGACCGGGCGAACCTTCTCGGGGGCCCGGTGAAAAGGGGGTTGTGCTCAGACAACGAAGATCGGAGCTGCCCGTGACATCACCGGTTCTGACATCCGTCGACGGCGACGGGGAGGTGATCGGGCGGTCGATGCGCGATCCCGAGGCGTTCGCGCTGCTGTACGACCGGTACGCGTCTCGGCTGCACCGGTACATCGCCCGGCGGCTGGGGGACGGATACGCCGACGACCTGGTGGCGGAGACGTTCCTCACCGCGTTCAATCGGCGGCGGAAGTTCGACACCTCGCGGTCGGAGGCGCTGCCCTGGCTCTACGGGATCGCGGGCAACCTCATCGCGCGGCACCGCCGGGCCGAGGTGCGCGCGTACCGGGCGATGGCACGGGCGGGCGGCGATCCGTCCACGGGTTCGCATGCCGACCAGGCCGACCAGGTCGACGTGCGGGTGACCGCGGCCGCCGTGCTGGCCCGTCTCTCGCGGAAGGACCGTGAGGTCCTTCTTCTGGTGACGTGGGCCGATCTGTCCTACGAGCAGGCGGCGGAGGCGCTCGGCGTCCCCGTCGGGACCGTGCGCTCCCGGCTCAACCGAGCGCGCCGCAACGTGCGCGCCGCCCTGAAGAACGTCAACCCGCTCACCGTGTTCAGCGAGGAGACCCTGAATGAACGAGCTTGACATCGTCGGCACCGTCCGCTCGGAGATCGGCGAACCGTCCCCCGACCGATTGGCGCGGGGCAGGGCGCGGCTCCTGGAGGGCCTCGCCGAGCCCGCCCCGGCGCGCCGCCGGTTCGCCCGGCCGGTGATCGTGCGGCGGACGGCGCTGGCCGGGGGCCTGGCGGTGGCGATGGCCGCCGGCCTGATGGTCCTGCAGACCGGCGACGACGGGGCCAACCCCGTCCTGCCGCGCTCCGAAGCCGCCGCGGACGTCCTGAACCGGGCCGCCCTTGCCGCCGACAAGAGCCCCGCCCTGAGAGTGCCGCGAGGCAAGTACCTCTACGTCGAGCAGCTCATCAAGGTCGGGTCCCCGGACGGTCCTTTCAGGACCGATCGGGTCCAGTCGTGGGGGGGACCGGAAGCGATGGCGAAGATGCAGCAGACCCGTAAGGCGCCTCACATCTTCAAGCAGGGGCAGGAGCCGCCGGGATTCAAGCTGCACGGCGGTCCCGGCTTCTCCGCGGGGACCCCCTACCAGCCTCAGAAGACGCTCGACGCGCTGCCGACCGACCCCGACCGGCTTCTGGACAAGGCCCGTCACCCCGGCCTCGGCGCCGACGGCCATACGACCGAGGCCACCCCCGAGGAGGTCCGGGCCTTCCTCGCAGCCTGGTTGCAGATGCCCACCCTGCCTTCCAAGGTCCGTAGCGCCGCCTACCGGGCCCTGGCCAAGCTGCCCGGGGTGACCCTCGACCGTGACGCCGTCGACGCGTCCGGACGCCACGGCGTCGGGATCGGGCTCGGCGCGATCAGCCGCCCGGACGGCCAGTTCACGCTGATCCTGGACCGCAACGACTACCGGCTGCTGGGCACCCGCGAGATCTCCAAGATCTTCCAGGAGGACGACAAGACGAAACGGCGTATCAACGAGGAGACCGCCCTGTCCATCACCGCCACCGTGAAGACCGCCGCCGCGTCCCAGTACCGCGTCGTCCCCTGACGGGCCGGACCCTCGAAGATCCACTGATGGGGCTTCGCCACGGCCGGGCGAAGCCTCGTCACCGGCCGGCCGCGGACATGAAGGAGCGGCCCGCGGCGAGCCGGGTGTTCCGGACGGCTCAGGCCATGTCCCAGAGCAGGCGGTAATAGGCGATGCGCACGGGGTCCGGGGCAATTCCGTACGCCTCGTACAGGCCGCCGTCGTACCCCGTACCGAAGTTCCACTCCAGGCTCCACGCGGCGACGGCGAGGTCGGCCCACCGGTCGGCCACTCCGAGCGAGCCGAGGTCCACGTGCGCGGCGAACGCGCCGTCGTCGCGCACCAGGGTGTTGGGAGCGCAGGCGTCCCCGTGGCAGACGACGAGCTTGTCGATCGCCGGTGGATCACCGAGGCGCTCCCGGGCCTTCGCGAGATCAAGGTGCCGGTGCTCGGGCGACCAGTCGGCCGGTCCCTCCCCGTCGGCGATGCGCTCATCGGCGCGGGGCAGCCGCCCCTCGACGCTCCACTCGAACGGGCATCGCTCGACCGGCAGAGTGTCGTGCAGCAGGCGCAGCCCCCGCCCGATCGCGGCCGCCGCCGTCACCGGCTCGGCGACCCATCGGGGGTCCACGGCGGAGCGGGCGGGAATCCCCGCCGTGACCAGCCACGCGCACTCGTCATCGGCGCCGTGCTCAATGACCCGCGGAACCGTCACCCACTGGCGCGCCCAGGCCAGCCGCTCGGCCTCCGCGTGCAGATCGATCTCCGGCGTGCCCGCGGCGACCCACTTGACGTATCTGACCGCCTCGCCCTCAAGCCGGAACGTCAGGCCCCCGAGCTCGTTGCACCACACCGGAGTGATGGTGTCGCCACCGGCGAGCGCTGCGACGACGCTGGGAACGTCCACGGGGCCGGTCGGAATCTCAGGAGCGGGAGGAAGGCTCATAAAACCGCGATCGTCCTAGATGCTCCGTACAGGCGACAAATGGTTTTCCAGGCGCCCGCGCGGTCGCCGGCTCCGGCACTCCCCAGGAGTCACAAACCGGCAGCGGCGAGAACGCGATACATCTCCGCCGGCCGCAGCAGAGGGTTGGCGGCGGCATCCCCGGCCACGCCGGGGTCAGAGTCGAAGAGCAGCCGGTCCAGCAGCGCGTCCGTGGCACCGGGATGGCAGGCGACCCCTCGACGCAGGAAGCCGGAACCTTCCGGAACACCGTGTGTGGGCAGTCCAGGTAGGTCACCCGCTCCTTGAGCGGGCGCTTCCCGCAGCCAGCTCGGTTCGCTGAAGTTCCACTCCAGAGCCACTTTCGCCGCGACGCTCCCGCCCGCGCGCCCGGGCTTCAACAAGCGCGTACAGCGTGCCGCGGTTCATTGGGCGGTGGGATTTTTCGTCCGGTATCTATGATTTCAGTACGGCGATCTCGGGTGACGGGTCGAAGCCGTGCTCGATCAGCCGGCGGACGGTTCGTAGGCTCCGTGACGACCACCATGCGCGGATCACGTCGAGATCGACGCGGTGCCGTAACCGGCGACGACGTCGCCGAGGTGTTCGGGGTGCCCGAGCGTCAAGGTGGCGAGGTCGAACAGGGCGTCGACCGGACCCGCCTCGGACCAGTCGAGCACGCCGGTGACCTCGTCACCGTCGACGAACACGTGGGTGACCCGCAGGTCGCCGTGCGTGAACACAGGTGTCCACGGCCGGAGCGCGGCCTCGGCGACGCGGCGGTTGCGCGTGACCGCGTCGATGGGCAGGACGCCGTTGGCGACGAGCCACTCGCATTCGCCGTCGAGGTGCGACGCCACCTCGTCGAGGCTCCGGCCGGGCCATGGCGGCGGGGGCGCGCCGTGCAGCATCCGCGCGGCGGCGCCCGCCGCGCGCCATGCCGCCGGAGACGCGGCCGACGGCTCGCCGAGGCGGCCGAGCGCCGTCCCCGGGAAGGGCGGCGAGCGCGAGCACGGGCGGCTTGCGCCACAGGATCTCCGGGGTCGGGATCGGTGCCCGGCCATCGCCTCGACCTCGGCGTCGGCGCGCGTCCGATCAGCGTCGATCTTCAGGAACACGTCGCCGACGCGCAGGGTCGCGCGCTCGCGATGGGCCACGACGAGCTGCGAGCCGGTCCGCCGGACTCGGCCCGGTGGGGCGCTCGTTGCGCACCGGCGCCCCTCGACCGGGATCGGCCGTACTCATGTCCCCGGATGTGGCACGGTCCATGTTCGCGCGTACCCACCGATCGCGTCCGGACGAGGGGCGTTGATCACCGGGCGTACTTGAACAGGCCCGCCGGAAGCGAGCTCTCCGCGGTGGGGTCGGGGGCGTCCGGGCAGGCCATCAACACCGAGAAGTCGAGGGAGAGGTGTCGTTCTCCGGTGAGGAGCCAGCCCGCGTTCCGCAGGAGGCGCTGGTATTCGCCGCGGGTGCGCTCACGGCCGCCGACGTTGTTGCACAGCATGTTCAGGTCCCAGAGCGAGGCCACGGAGGAGTCGCCGGGGTCGTCGGGGAGGGGCCGCTCGACGATCAGAAGGGACGAGTCGGCGCGCGCGACCGTGCGGATCGACCGCAGGAGCGCGGTGCAGGTCCGGTCGTCCCAGTCGTGCAGGATCCTGGACAGGACGTAGACGTCGCGGCCGGGCGGGACGTCGCCGTCGTCGAACGAGCCCGGCACGAGGGTGCACCGGGACGTCAGCCGGTGCGAGTCGAGGTTGGCGCGGGCGGCGCCGATGACGTCCGGCCGCTCGAGCAGCGTGCCGTGCAGGCCGGGGTAGGCGGTCAGCAGCCGGGCGAGCAGTTCGGCGTTGCCGCCGCCGATGTCGCAGATCGTCCGCGCGGCGGTGAGGTCGACGGCCGAGGCGATGTCGCCGAAGAAGACCGATCCCTCGGCCATCGCGCGGGTGAAGATGCCGCCCTGGTGCGGGTGGTCGGCCAGGTACTCGAAGGGCGGCTGCCCGAAGACGGTCGTGAACGGGTTGTGCCCGCGGACGCCGTCGATGAGCGCCCCGAAACTGGTGTAGAAGAGGTCGCCGTAGAGCAGGGCCAGGTTGCGCATGCCCCTGGGGTGGCGGCGTCCGAGCCGGCGGCCCAGCGGGGTGAGCTCGACGGTGGCGCCCGAGACGCGGACCGCGCCGATCCACGGGTGGTTTAAGGCTCGCAGGAGCCGGCGCAGCAGGGCCGGGTCGGTGCGGGTGCGCCCGGCGAGTTCGTCCGCTGTCAGGGGCCCGGCGGCGAGGTGGTCGGGGAGGTCGAGCTCGACCATGACGCGCAGCGCCTGGGCGACCCAGGCGCCGGTCAGCCGGCGCAGCAGCGCGCGCCCCTCCTGGTCGTCCGGGTCGTCGAGATCGTCGTGGTCGTTGGGGACGATCGCGTCGTCATCGGCGCGGTCCGGGGTACCCGCGCTGACGCCGTTCGGGGAGCCTCCGGTGGCGTCGGCGCGCTCGGCCAGGAGCGTCACGCGCGATGGCGGCAAGCCCACGAGCTCGACGCCGCCGGCCAGATGCCGCTCCAAGGGAAGGGGGTGGTGACCCGCGGTGATGATCTCCAGCCGGCGCGGCCGGCCCCGGGTGGTCCGTCCCTCGGCGCGGTAGTACAGCACGGTGCACCCGGACTCGCCGTGGTCGGGGTTGTAGCCGCCGCCGTCGGGCCGGAGCCCCGGCAGCCGGCCGGCCAGCTCCCGGCGCAGGTGTTCCAGGTTCGCGCCGTCGGCGCGGGTGAGCCGTACCGCGAGGTGGTACTCATGCTCCCTCAGCCGCTCGTCGCGCGGAGCCGACGCGGGCAGATCCTCGGGGGCGGCGCAGAAGACCTCCAGCCCGCGGTCGGGGACGGCGGCGAGGGCGGCGTGAACGATGGTCACCCGCGGTGGCGGGACGCGGTACCGGGCGGCCAGCCGGTCCCGGACCACGGTGCTCGCGATCGGTTCCCCCGGCAGGCATCCCCGCCGCCGCAGATAGGCCGTGACGCCGTCCAGGTCGGACGCGAAGACGAGGCAACTGCCGTGATCGATCGTGCAGCGGCGGGTGAGCAGCTTGACCAGTTCGGGCTCGATGCCCTGGGGCAGCACGTCGGTGAGGGCCTCCTCAAGGGTCTGCGAGGCCAGCTGGTCGATCGCATCCCTGATGCGCCGTCCGTCCTCACGGGTCATGCCGGTGACGGCGGACGACGGGGCGGAGGACGGATCAGGGGCCAGGTCTGGGATGAATTCCATATGTTCTCCTCGGGCTTTGTTCGGGGTGCGTCGCACTGGCCGCTCGGGACGGCGGAGGAGCCGGCGTGATCGGCGTCAGTGGCGAGTCGAGGGGGCGGTCGCCTCCCTGGGATCGATTCTCAGCAGGTGCGACATCGCCCGGCCAGGCGAATTTCGGCCATCTCCAGGCCCTTTCGACTCGGACAGTGCGCCACGATGTTTCAGATGTTTCACCGGCCGGATATCGGCTCCTCCTCAAAGGGCCGCGCGATAGATGGGCTTCATCGGCCGGAGAGCCGTTCGGTAAACGTGAAGTTTCGCATGTTCCCCGCCAGGGGGCGGATACTCGCGGGCGCGTGCGGACCTGGATCGGCGCCATGTCGAGCGGACGCGGCGCGCGGTGCCCGTCCCGGGGCGGCCGGACGGTCGCCGGGACACGGCGGTGCGGGTCGAGGGGGCGAGGGCCATGGCACGCGAGACGGCTCGGACCGCCGGGGAAGGGGTGCCGGAATGCCACGATCGGTCGTGCTCCGCCGGGGTGATGGGAGCCGGTGGGGGCCGGCCTCTCCGTCATGTCCCGGGGTTTTGGAGTGCGCCCTCATCGCGGGGCGGGTTCGCGGCTTCGACCTCGAAGTTTCGCGCGAGGTCAAGTAGTGGTGAACCTCTAACGACAGGATCCCGGCGGGTATGCCGGGGGGTGCCGGTACGGACCGATAAGAAAAGGTGGGCACATCAACTCCATGAGCTGTGGCCTCTCCACTGTACCTCTGGATCTTCTCTAGTCGCCCGCCGAATGTCAACCGCGCGACCTGACAAATGTGGCTCGGCCAGAAAACGCACAGGTCGGTCGGCAAACAAGCCACGACTTAACCTCTGGGCCAGTAAATTGCCTGCATTGATAAGTGTCGCTATACCGCTGGTGAATCGTGACCGAACGCGGTGTTTGGCGCACTTGACCTTGGACGTGTCCATCGCGGGCGCCGCCGCCCGCGTCCGGCTGGAGGGGACCGGCTCCCAAGGGTGGAGGTCCGCGGCCCCGCGGTGCGGATCAGGTGGCATGTGACGGACCATGAACGCCCCCGCCGGGAGCCGGACCTCCGTCGACGTGGGCCTGCTGACGCCTTTGCGTCCAACCGCACCGCCACCCCCCGATGGCCGCGACCGTACCTCTCGCCCTTCTGCTCCAGGGCACCTCCACGCTACGCCACGGATGTCCGTAGGACACCGGCCGAGTGCGCGGCCAAGCGCACAGAATCTCTCAACGCTGAACTGTTTGACATCAAGGTGTCGCTGGAATAGCGTCTCCGGCGTTGAACACTTCAACGTTGAGAGGTTGTGCAATGCTGCGCGCGAAAGTCTCCGCCTTGCTCGTGTTCGGGCTGGCCGCCACGGTGAGCGTCCCGGCGCAGGCGGCCGTGTCCCACCGTCCGGATCCGGCGGCGTTCCCGGCCGAGATCCGCCTTCCGAACGGGTTCAAGCCCGAGGGCATCGCGACCGGACCCGGTCCGTTCGCCTACGTCGGCTCCATGGCCGACGGCTCCATCTACCGCGCCGACCTGCGCACCGGGCGCGGCGCGATCCTCAGCCGGGGGCCCGGCACGCAGGCCCTCGGAGTGAAGACCGATGCGCGCGGACGCCTGTTCGTGGCCGGTGGCATGGGCGGTGACGCCCGCGTCCTCGACACCCGCACCGGACGCGTCCTGGCCTCCTACCGGCTGGCGACCGGCCCGGCGTTCGTCAACGACGTCATACTCACCCAGGGCGCGGCCTGGTTCACCGACTCCACCAACCCGGTGCTCTACAAGCTCCCCCTGCGCGGTGGGAATCTCCCCTCCGCCGCGATCCGGATCCCGCTCACCGGTGACCTCGTGTACCACGACGGCCCCGACAGCGCCGGTTTCAACGCCAACGGGATCACCCCGACGCCGGACGGCCGCGGCCTGATCGTCGTCCAGTCGAACACCGGCGGGCTCTTCCGCGTCGACCCGGCGAGCGGCACGACCCGCCGGGTGAACCTGCACGGCGAGTCGCTGCCGGAAGGGGACGGTCTGCTGCTGCGCGGCCGGACGCTGTACGCGGTGCAGAACCGGCTCAACACCGTGGCCGTGCTGCGGCTGAACGCCGAGGGGACCGACGGACGCGTCGTACGGCGCGTGACGGACCCCCGGCTCGCCCTGCCGACGACCGTCGCCGCCTTCGGGTCGCGGCTGTACCTCCCCAACATCCAGGCGTTCACCACGGAGCCGACCCCTCAGGTCTCGTACAACGCCGTCGCCATCCCCCGTCCCTGACCGGCGGTCGTGAGCGCCGATCGCTGTCCACCCGGATCGGACCCTCCGCCCGTGCCTGAGAACACCGTGGCCCGCAATGCGGAGGTCGCGCGTTCTAGCCGGCGGTTCCGTAACGGGCGTCCGGCGTGATGCCGAGGACGTCATGCAGGTGGACCCCGTCGGTGGCCCAACGAGTGAGGTCGGCCTTGCCGATGAGGTGGATCCCGGCTTTGGCGGAGAAGGTGCAGGCGTCGCGGGTGTATCCGCTGGTGGTGACGACGAGCATTTTCCGGGCCTGGTAGATGGGCCAGGCGGCTCCCGCGACCTTCTGGACGTCATCGGACTTGACCTTGTTCTTCGGGCCATAGTGCTTGACCTGCACTATCCAGCGTTCGCCGAGGACGGGGTCGTAGCCGGTGACGTCCACGGAGAAGTCACCGGCCTTGCCGGTGTGCTCCGCGGCGATCCCATCGCGGCGCATCAGCCGCATGACCGCGATCTCGAAGTCCCGCCAATGCATATCGCGCATCTGCTCGAACGTCAGGCTGTAGGAGGTGACCCTTTCGCGGCGTTCCTGCTCGGCCGCCCACAGCGACCGCCAGTAGCGCTCGGCGCCGAAACCGATGACCGCGAGAGCCGGCAGCGCCAGATACCAGTAGGTGATCGACAGGCGCCACAGAACGTCGAGCGCCCAGATGAAGATCAGGAGGAAGAACGCCCAGGTGCCCCATTCCTTACCGCTGTGCGGTTTCTTGGGCGAGGGCAACCAGCCTGGCAGCCACCAAGGCCGCAGGCCGCCGTACTCCTCCTTGGACACGTCGCGACCCATGCGCTCCTCCTGTCAACCCGCCCGTGACGGGCCTGTGGTCAGGATCGAAACACGCGGGGCCGACAGGATCCGCCGCGAATCCAGGACAGTAAGAAACCTGTTGACCGCGAGCCAGGCGAATCTGCCTCATCCCCCGGCTCGGAAAGGTGATCGAGGAGCCCCGGACGCGGAGACGGTCCCGTAGCTCCGCGAATTCGAGAGGGAGACCGCACCTCGGGTGCCGGGAGATGATCCTCCTATGGCGGATGTGGTGTTCTTCGATCTGGACGGCACGCTGGTCGATCATCGGGGCGCGGTCCTGGAGGCGATCGGCCAGATCGTCCGGGCCGCGCCGGCCGCGACTGCTCCACCGGAGGAACTGGTGACGTCGTGGTGGACGCTGGAGGCGCGGCACATGCGGCAGTACCTGGCCGGCGAGTGCTCCTTCGCCGAGCACCACCGGCGCAGGCTCCGTTCCTTCCTGCCGATGCTGGGCGAGCCGGTTCCGGACAGCCCGGCCCTTCTGGACGCCTGGTTCGCCGAGCGCTACCTCACCGTGTTCGAGGCGTCCTGGCGGTGCTATCCCGATGTCCGGCCGTGTCTGGAGAGCCTGAAGCGGCTTCCCCAACGGCTGCGTCTGGCCGTCCTCACCAACGGGGACCCCGAGCAGCAGCGCGCCAAGCTCGCGCGCTTCGGCCTCCTCGACTACTTCGAAGCTGTCCTGACCCCCACCGAACTCGGTGCGGCCAAGCCCGACCCTCTCGCCTTCGTCACCGCCTGCCGGTGGATGCGGACGGACCCCGCGCACGCGGTCAACGTGGGCGACATGCTGCAGAGCGACGTGAACGCGGCCGTCCTCGCCGGGCTCGGGGGCATCTGGCTGGATCGCGGCATCGACTTCGTCACCGGTGGGCCGTCATCGGCGGCGGACGGGACGGTACTCCGCATCGAGCGGCTCACCGACCTCCCCGATCACCTGTCACGGACGAGCACCTGATCGGCTCTCCCGACCCTCGACACGTAACAGCCGCGTCCGCGCGGTGGCCGGATCAGAGTTGTGAGCGCTCGTCGACCCGGTGGGTCGGCGGCCGGAGGAAGAGCTCGGCCGTGCGCCGGCCGTAGCAGACGTTGAGGGTATCGAGCCGGTAGTACCACCCGCGCTTGGTGACGAAGCGGTGGTTGATCTGCCAGCGCACGGTCTGCCGGGGCCGCAGGGTGACGGCCCGCGGCCGCCAGGCGAGGTCGAGTCCGTTGTTCGCCCACTCGGGCGGCTCCCGGCCGGCGAGACGGACCTGGAGACGGCCGCCGGTCTCGGTCAGCTCGACCTCCGCGTTGGGCGGGACACCGTCGGTCACGGTCATGCGGGGCACGAAGCCGTCCCGCTCCAGCAGGAGCACTTCGTGGACGAAGGGCGGCGTGACCTCGGGGAGGAGGAACGCCTCGGGGAGCGCGCTCCGCCGGACGGCTCCCGATCCTCCGCGGGACCGCTTCGTCCAATAGACGCGTACCCACTGCACCATGACGTCCACCGACTCATGATCGCTGCTGGGGCGTGGCGGAGCCAGCGCGTTTCCGCGCGGCCGGAGATCAGCGGTGGGTCCGGTGCCGCCAGGGCCGCCGCCAAGGGCGGGTCATACACACCGTAGCTCTCCCTTACCCAGTGTAGCTATATCACCGGAGTCGGTAAAAAACAGCAACGGAGCATTGCTGATATCTTAACTCACTCGTACTGTGATCCCAGTCGCTCGTTGAACGAAGGAGATCTCAGTGCCCCTCAGTCGCGATCTTCGACCAGCCGGCTGGCGAGTCGGCGCCGACATCGGCGGGACCTTCACCGACGTGATCGCCCTCGGCCCGGCCGGCGAGGTCGTCCCGATGAAGGTGCCGTCCACCCCGCCGGACTACGGCGCGGGCGTGGTGTCGGCGACCACCGCCGTGCTCTCCTCGGCCGGGGTCCGGCCGGAGGCCGTGATCGCGATGCTGCACGGCACGACCGTGGCCACCAACGCGATCCTGGAGAAGAACGGCGTCCGCACCGCGGTGGTCACCACCCGCGGTTTCCGCGACGTGCTGGAGATCGGGCGGCTGCGGCGGCCGGTGCTCTACGACCTCGCCTGGTCCAAGCCCGAGCCCCTGGCGCGGCGCCGGCATCGGTACGAGCTCGACCAGCGGATCATGACCGACGGACGGCTGGAGCCGCCGGCCGCCGAGGACGAGGTGCGCGCGCTGGCGGCCCGGCTGCGCGAGGACGAGATCCAGGCGGTGGCCGTCTGCCTGATCAACTCCTACGCCCGCCCCGACGAGGAGCGGCGGGTCGCCGAGCTGCTGCGAGCCGAGCTTCCCGGCGTGTACGTCACGGCGTCGGTCGATGTCTCCCCGCAGCTCCAGGAGTACGAGCGCACGAGCACCGCGACGGTCAACGCCTACATCGGCCCGGCCGTGCACGGTTACCTCACCCGGTTGGAGGCGGCGCTGCGGGACGAGCGGGTGAGCGCCCCGCTGCTGGTCATGCAGTCCAGCGGGGGACTGCTCGACGCGGGCTCGGTCGGGCGCCGGCCGGTACAGATCATCGAGTCCGGCCCCGCGGCCGGTGTCACGGCGGTGCAGAAGCTCGCCCGGCTGGTCGGCCTGTCCACGGTGGTCGCGTTCGACATGGGCGGGACCACGGCGAAGGCGTCGCTGATCGAGAACGGTGAGCCGTTCGTCTCGGCCGACTACGAGGTCGGCGGCGGCATGAACGTCGCCCGCGGCATCAGCTCCGGTGCCGGATATCCGGTGCGGGCACCATCGATCGACATCGCCGAGGTCGGCTCCGGCGGCGGCAGCATCATCTCCGTCGACGCGGCGGGCGCGCTCCATGTCGGCCCCGCCAGCGCCGGCGCGCTCCCCGGCCCCGCCTGCTACGGCAAGGGCGGTGAGCTGCCGACCCTGACCGACGCCAACGTGACGCTCGGATACCTCAGCGCGGAGGCCCTCGCCGGCGGCCGCGTGACGATTCACCCCGACCTGGCCGCGAAGGCGCTGTCGTCGGCCGCCGAGCGGCTCGGCGGCGACGTGCCCGCCACCGCGCGCGGCGCGTACCAGGTGGCGGTGTCGAGCATGACCACCGCGGTCAAGGCGGTGACCAGCGAGCGCGGTCGCGACCCCCGCGAGGCCACCATGGTCGCCTTCGGCGGCGCCGGCCCGCTCTACGCCGCCGCGCTGGCCCGCGAGCTGGGCATCTCGACCGTGATCGTGCCCGTGCACCCGGGCCTGTTCAGCAGCCTGGGCCTGCTCGTCGCCGACACCGAGCTTCACGAGCTCACCCCGTACCGGCCCGAGTTCGCCGAGGTGAGCGCGCTCGCCGAGGAGTTCGAGCGGCTCGCGGCGAAGGTGAGCGAGGAGCTGGGGGCGGACGCGGTCGTCGACCGGCTGCTGGACGTCCGCTACCGCGGTCAGCGGTTCGAGCTGCGCATCCGGGTGCCCGACGGCGAGTTCACCGACGGCCTGCTCGCCGAGGTGCGGGCGCGGTTCCACGCCGAGCACGAGCGCACCTACGGCCGGGCCGGGACGGACGAGCTCGTCGAGCTGGTCAATCTCCGGGTCCGCGGCCGGCTGGCCACCCCCGTCTCCATCGCGGACGTGCTGAGCCTCCCCATCGCCGAGGGCAACGAGCCCACCACCCGCGAATGCCGGTTCGCCGAGACCGTGACCACGCCCGTCGTGGGACGGGCCGACCTCGGCACCGAGCCGGTCGACGGGCCGATGATCATCGAGGACATGGACGCCACCACCCTCGTCCCGCCCGGCGCCCGGGTCCACCGCGACCAGTTCAGCAACATCGTCATCACCTGGAGTGCCGCATGATCCGCGACGCCGTGACCTTCGAGGTCTTCCGCAATGCCGTCACCGGGCTCGCCGACGAGATGGCGATCACGATCCTGCGGACGGCGCACTCCCAGCTCGTCGCGTCCAGCATGGACTTCTCCGCCGCCCTCTGCGACTCCCAGGGCAGGATCATCGCCCAGGCCAACACCCTCCCGGTGCACCTGGGCTCCATTCCGGCCGCGATGGAGGCGGTCTTCGACGAGTTCGGCGACGAGATCCGGCCCGGCGACGTCTACCTGCTCAACGACCCGTCCCTGGGCGGCATGCACCTGCCGGACATCTTCGTGTTCTCCCCGGTGTTCCAGGAAGAGACGCTCCTGGGCTTCTCGGTCACGGTCGTCAACCACACCGACGTGGGCGGCTGGGCGGCCGGTTCCATGGCCGTCCAGTCCAAGAGCATCTTCGCCGAGGGGATCCAGATCCCGCCCCTGCGCCTGGTCGAGGCCGGCGTCACGAACGAGTCGCTGCTGCGGCTGATCCTGCGCAACGTCCGCGAACCCGAGCTGCTGCGCGGCGACCTCGAATCCCAGCTGGCGGCCGGTCACACCGGGGCCGAGGGGCTGCGCGAGCTCGCGGCGCGGCACGGCGTCGAACGGCTCAACGAGCTCATCGACGAGCTGCTCGACTATTCCGAGACCCTGCTGCGCGCCGCGCTCGCCGAGGCGGTCCCGGGCACCTACGAGTTCACCGACCACATCGACGACGACGGCCTCGGCTCGGGGCCGATCCCGATCGCCGTGAAGGCCACGCTGTCGGAGTCCGGGATCGAGCTCGACTTCACCGGCTCGTCCCCGCAGGTCGACTCCGCGCTCAACGCGACGGACTCCTTCACCCGATCGGCCGCCTACGCCGCCCTCCAGGGCGTCCTCGCCTCGGACATCCCGGCCAACAGCGGCTTCTACCGGCCGTTCAGCTTCGTCATCCCGGACGCCTCCATCCTCAACGGGCGGCGGCCCTCGGCGCGCGGCGCGCGCGGCCTCGTGGGCTTCCGCATCATCGACGCGGTGCTGGGCGCGCTCGCCCCGGTGTTCCCCGGCCGGGTGCCGTCCGCCGGAGACGGCGGACCCGACGGAATCGCGATCGGCCTCGTCGGAGAGGACGGCGAGTCCACCGTGCTGTGGGACCCGCTGTCCGGCGCGTGGGGCGCCCGTCCGGACCGTGACGGCGTGGACGGGATCAGCTGCCTGGGCGCGAACCTGACCAACACCCCGATCGAGGAGCTGGAGCGCTCAGGTCACATCCGCATCGACGGCTACGGCTACCTCCCCGACTCCGGCGGAGCGGGGCGCTGGCGCGGTGGCCTGGCGACCTTCCGGGACATGACGATCCTGGCGCCCGAGGTCACCGTGCAGATCAGGTCGGACCGGCGGAAGTTCCTGCCCTACGGGCTGGCCGGCGGCGCGCAGGGGTCGCCCTCGCTCAACGTGCTGAACCTCGGCGGGCCCGGCGAACGCCTGCTGGAGTCCAAGCCGCACCTCGCGATGACCGCGGGCGACCGGCACCGGCACGTGACCGCCGGCGGCGGTGGGCACGGCAGCCCCTTCGAGCGCGAGCCGGAGCGCGTCTTGGAGGACGTCCTCGACGGCAAGGTCACCCAGGAGGGTGCCGAACGTGACTACGGCGTCGTCATCAGGGACGACGTCATCGATGAGAGCGCGACCGCCGCGTCGCGCGCTGAGGCGCGATCGAGCGCCGCAGACGGCCCGTCTCTGCTCGCGGAGTAGGAGCTCGCATGACCTCGACCGCCGACACCACCCCCGACGCCATTTCGCCCCGCACTTGGCGTAAGGTCGGCCTGCGCATCATCCCCCTGATCGGTGTGGCCTACGTGGCCAGCTACATCGACCGTGCCAACGTCGGCTACATCGCCAAGCCCATGTCGCACGACCTGGGACTCAACGGCCGCCAGATCGGTCTCGCCGCCGGGCTGTTCTTCATCGGCTATGTGCTCGTCGAAGTGCCGAGCAACATGATGCTGAAACGGTTCGGCGCGCGAAAGTGGATCGCCCGCATCATGATCACATGGGGCGCGATCACGGCCGCGACCGCGGCCGTGAACTCGGCGGGCGCCCTGTACGTCGCGCGGCTCCTGCTCGGGTTCGCCGAGGCCGGCCTGGCCGCCGGAATCCTGCTCTACCTGACGTTCTGGTTCCCGCGCAAGCAGCGCTCCTGGGCGCTGTCGGGGTTCTTCCTGATGACCCCGATCTCCTCGATCATCGGCGCTCCGCTGGCCGCCGCGCTGATCTCGTGGGGCCGGGACCTGTTCGGCATCGCGGGCTGGCGGTCGCTGTTCCTCGTCGAGGGCGCGCTGACCGTCGTGGTCAGCGTGCTGATCTTCGTCCTGCTGCCGGACGGCCCCCGGCAGGCGCGCTGGCTCGACGAGCGGGAGAAGGACGCCATCGAGGCGGTCCTGGCCGCCGAGGCCGCCGAGCAGCGCGCCCAGGGCGCCCCCACCGGGCTGACCCAGGCGCTGACCAGCGGCCGGGTGTGGGCGATGGCCGTCGCGTGGTCCGCGATCGCGTTCGGCCTCTACCCGCTGGCGTTCTTCCTGCCCCAGATGATCGACTCCATCACCAAGGGCATCGAGGGCGCCGGGGACGTCGACAGCGTGCTGCTGTCGGCGATCCCGTACTCGGTGGCCATCATCGCCCTGCTCTCGTGGGCCCGCTTCGCCGCCCGCAGGTCGGCGGTCTCGGCCACGGTCGTCCCGATGGTCTTCGGCGCGACGGGGCTGCTGCTGGCGACCTTCGCCGACAACGGCGCCCTGTTCGTCCCGGCGGTCTGCCTGAGCGTCGCGGGGCTCATGACCGCGATGCCGCAGTTCTGGCGGATCCCGGCGATCGGCCTGACCGGCGCGGCGGCGGCCTCGGGGATCGCGCTCATCAACTCGGTCAGCAACCTCAGCGGATTCGCCGGTCCGTACTTCACCGGATACATCGAGGACACGACCGGCAGCTTCACCTACGCGCTGCTGACCATCGCCATCATCATGATCATTGGAATCGGCGTCCTGCTCACCGTGGGGCGCCGCATAGAGAAGCTGTACGGAGGACGGTCGTGACCACCGCATTGATCATCGGCGACATCCAGAAGGGCATCACGGGGGGCTTCGAGTTCGCCCGGGGCGTCGTGCCGCCGCTGACCGGTCTGCTCCCGCGCGCCCGCGCGGCCGGCGACCTCGTCGTCTTCGTGCACTTCGCCTTCCGGGGCAACGGAGCCGACGTCCCGCCGGGCAGCGCCCTGCTCAAGTCCTTCTACGAGGCCGGAGACGCCTTCCACGAGGGCACGCCCGGAACCGAGCTCGACCTGCCGGTCGCGGACGAGGACGTCGTCGTGCTGAAGCGCCGCGCCAGCGCGTTCGCCGGGACGGACCTCGACCTCGTCCTGCGCGCCCGCGGCGTCGACCACCTGGTGATCGCCGGGGTCGCGACCAGCGCGATGGTGGCCGCGACGTGCTACGACGCGTCGGACCGCGGCTATCAGGTGACCGTGCTGCGCGACGGCTGCGCCGACGGCGACGCGGCGGTGCACGACTTCTTCATGGACGCGGTCTTCCCCGGCCGCGGCATCGAGGTCGTGTCGTGCGCCGAGTGGCGCGCGGAATCCTGATGACCGGTCTCCGGTAGCGCGTTCGGGTCCAGGCCAAGGCCGCCCACGGCCGCGTCCGCGAGCACGCGGCCGTGGGCACGGACCTGTCTCCCGGAAGCCCCAATCGGGTGCGGCTGCGAGACGCCACGAAATGCACGGGCTATTTCGAACATTGCCATACGTACGCGCCTGGCTGATATATCAATGCGGAGAATTGATATGATAACCTCCGGTGTATGCGATCGCCCTAACGACGAAGGAGACGGGCAAGCGTGAACACCACGTTGCTGGACCGGCTCCGGACGGAGCTCGACGAACGCCGGGTGACCACGGGGCTGCGTCGCGACCTCGTGGTCTCGGGCGCCCAGGGACCGACCCTGGGCGTGGACGGCGAGACGCTCGTGAACCTCGCCTCCAACGACTACCTCGGGCTCGCCGCCGACCCCGAGGTCCTGGAGTCGGCCCAGCGCGCTCTGCGCGACATGGGGCTCGGGGTCGCCGCGGGACGCGTGCTCAGCGGCACGCGGGACGTCCACCGCCGGCTTGAGGCGAGCATCGCCGAGCTGGCCGGAACCGAGGACGCCGTCCTCTACGGCTCGTGCTTCGACGCCAACCTCGGCGTCTTCAACGCCCTGCTCGGCCCGGACGACGTGGTCGTGAGCGACGCGCTCAACCACGCCAGCCTGATCGACGGGATCCGGCTGGCGCGGGCCCGCCGGTTCGTCTTCGCGCACGCCGACCTCGACGACCTCGAACGCCGCCTCGCCGAGTCCGCGGACGCACGCCACCGGCTCATCGTCACCGACGGCGTCTTCAGCATGGACGGCGACATCGCCGCACTGCCCCGGCTCTGCGAGCTGGCGTGGCGTTACGACGCGGCGCTGCTGGTCGACGACTCGCACGCCACGGGCGTGCTCGGCGCGACCGGCGCGGGCACCGCCGAGCACTTCGGGCTGACCGGCCGCGTCGACGTGCTGACGGGCACGCTCGGCAAGGCGCTGGGCGGCGCGGCGGGCGGCTTCGCCGCCGGTCCCCGCGAGATGGTGGAGACGCTGCGCCAGGTCTCGCGTCCGTACATCTTCACCAACGCGATGGCCCCGCCGCTGGCCGTCGCGGCGCTGACCGCGATCCGCATCGCGCGAGGCCGTCCCGAACTGCGGGAACGCCTGGCCGCCAACACCGCCCGGCTCCGCGGGGCGTTGCTGGATTTCGGCTACGAGGTCCTGCCGGGCGAGCACCCGATCATCCCCGTGATGCTGCGCGGCGGCTCGGTGGCCCGTGACGTCGCGGCGGCGCTCCGCCACGAGGGCGTCCTCGCCTTCGCGCTCACGCACCCGGTCGTCCCGGCCGGCGAGGAGCGGATCCGGCTCCAGGTCTCGGCGTCGCACACCCCCGAGCAACTCGACCTCGCGGCCGGAGCCTTCGACCGCGCCCGCGGCGTCCTGGCCCGCGCATGAGCGCCGCCGAAGGGTTCCGTGCGCCCACCACCGCCGACGACCACGAGCTCGCCGGCCGGGTCGCGGTCGTGACCGGCGGCGCGAGCGGCATGGGCCTGGCGACCACGCACGCCCTGGCCCGCCGCGGGGCGACCGTCATGGTCCTCGACCTCGCCGTGCCCGGCCCCACCGAGCTCGCGTCGGCGCTGGACCTGCCGGCGGACCGCGTCCTGACGGCCACCGTGGACGTCACCGACGGCGACCAGATCGAGCGCGCGTTCGCCTCGCTGCTGGCCGAGCGATCACGGCTCGACATCCTGGTCAACGCCGCGGGCATCGCACCGCCGACGGCGTTCGAGGACATCACCCCGGCCGAGTGGAACCGCGTGCTCGCGGTCAACGTGGACGGGACGTTCCTGTGCTGCCGGTCGGCGCTGCCCGCCATGCGCGGCGGCGGCTGGGGACGGATCGTCAACTTCTCGTCCACGGCGGGCAAGACCATCAGCACCGCCGGGGGCGCGCACTACACGACGTCCAAGCACGGAGTCCTCGGGCTCACCCGCCACCTGGCGAAGGCGTACGGACCCGACGGGATCACGGTGAACGCCGTCTGCCCGGGGCTCATCGACACGCCGATGGCGCGCTCCGTGCTGCCCGGAGGGGCGCTCGAACACGCCGCCGGGACGTTCCCGGTGCCCCGCGTCGGGGAGCCGTGGGAGGTCGCCGAACTCGTCGCCTTCCTGGCCTCCGACCGGGCGGCCTACATCACCGGCGCCGCCGTCGACATCAACGGCGGCGACCTGATCGTCTGACGCGGCGGCGAGCGGGACGGACACGAGGACGCCGAGCACA
Source organism: Actinomadura roseirufa (assembly GCF_900659635.1). Lineage (GTDB taxonomy): Bacteria > Actinomycetota > Actinomycetes > Streptosporangiales > Streptosporangiaceae > Spirillospora > Spirillospora roseirufa. The sequence continues at coordinate 28,846 of NZ_CAACVB010000002.1, forward strand.
GCCCCCAGACCCACCTTGATCCAACGAGAAAGCGAGCAGCCCGTGAGCACAGAGGCAGTCAGGACGATCCAGCACCGTATCGGCGGCGTCGAGACCGCCGGCGTGTCGACCCGCACCGCCCGGGTCTGGAACCCCGCGACCGGCGAGCACCAGGCCGACGTGCTCCTGGCCGAGGTCGCCGACGTCGACGCCGCGGTCCAGGCGGCGAAGGCCGCCCTGCCGGGCTGGGCCGACACCTCCGTCATGCGCCGCTCGCGGCTGATGTTCGCCTTCCGCAACCTCGTCGAGAAGCACACCGACGACCTCGCGCGGCTCGTCTCCGCCGAGCACGGCAAGGTCCTCGACGACGCCAGGGCCGAGGTCGTCCGCGGCCTGGAGGTGATCGACTTCGCCTGCGGGATCCCGCAGCTGCTCAAGGGCGAGTACTCCGACCAGGTCTCGACCGAGGTCGACCTCTTCTCCTTCCGCCAGCCGCTCGGCGTCTGCGCCGGGATCACGCCGTTCAACTTCCCCGCGATGGTCCCGCTGTGGATGCACCCGATCGCGATCGCGACCGGCAACACGTTCGTCCTCAAGCCCTCCGAGCGCGACCCGTCGGTGTGCAACCTCGTCGCCGAGCTGTACGCCGAGGCCGGCCTGCCGGGCGGCGTCTTCAACCTCGTCCACGGCGACAAGGTCGCGGTCGACGCGCTCCTCGACCACCCGGACGTCGCGGCGGTGTCGTTCGTCGGCTCGACGCCGATCGCGCGGTACGTGCACGAGCGCGGGACCGCGAACGGCAAGCGCGTGCAGGCGCTCGGCGGCGCCAAGAACCACGCCGTCGTCCTGCCCGACGCCGACCTCGACCGCGCCGCCGAGCACCTGATCGCGGCCGCGTACGGCTCGGCGGGCCAGCGCTGCATGGCGATCTCGGTCGCCGTCGCGGTCGGCGACGCGGCCGAGCCGCTCATCGGGCGGCTGCGCGAGAAGGCGCGGGCGATCAAGGTCGGGCCGGGGCTGGAGGCCGGGTCGGAGATGGGCCCGGTCGTGACGCCCGAGGCGCTCGAGCGGGTCAGGGGCTACATCGGCTCCGGCGTCGATGCGGGCGCCGACCTCGTGGTCGACGGGCGCGAGATCGACGTCCGGGGCGACGGCTTCTTCGTCGGCCCCACCCTGTTCGACCACGTCACGCCGAAGATGGACGTGTACCGCGACGAGATCTTCGGCCCGGTGCTCGTCGTCCTGCGCGTCGGCTCGCTCACCGAGGCGATCGACCTCATCAACGGCAACGAGTACGCCAACGGCACGGCGATCTTCACCTCCAGCGGCCAGGCGGCGCGCACCTTCCAGCGGTCGGTGCAGGTCGGGATGATCGGCGTCAACGTCCCGATCCCGGTGCCCATGGCGTTCTACTCCTTCGGCGGCTGGAAGGACTCGCTGTTCGGGGGGCATCACATCCACGGCCCCGAGGGCATCGCGTTCTACACGCGCGCGAAGGTCGTCACCACTCGCTGGCCCGAGGAGACGGCGGACGGCTCGCACGACCGCGGCGACCTCCACTTCCCGACGGCGGTCTGACCACCACTGCGGTTCGCCGGTCACAGCGGTGCCACGGTCCTGACCCCCGCCCGCCGGGTGGGAGTCAGGACCGTTGCCTTTCGGACCGTCCCCGGTGAGGAACCGGGGGCCGTCTTACAGCTGGGTTCCCGCGGACTCGCGAACGGCCTGAGCGAGGCCGCCGACCAGTTCCTTGAGCAACTGCTCGTCCGAGCCGAAGTTGATCCGGACATGCGTGCCGGGGGCGTGCATGTCGCCACCGCGGACCGCCGCGATTCCGTTCCGCAGGAGCACGCGATCGATCTCCTCGGGCGTGTCGCCGAGGCGGGAGCAGTCGACGAGCATGAACGCGCCGCCCGTGGGACGCACGGGCTCGCCGAGGCCGCTCGCGACGACGCCGTCCCAGACGAGGTCGCGCCTGGCCTGGTACGCGGCGAGCGTCGGGTCGAGCCAGTCGCGGGGCCCGGTCAGCGCGGCGACCGCGGCCCGCTGCGGGACCACTCCGCACCACGCCGACTCCCACTGGAAGCGGCATTCGAGCGCGTCGATGATGTGCGGCGGCGCCAGGACGTAACCGACTCGCCAGCTCCCGAACGCATAGCCCTTGCTGAGACTCGTGACGGTGACCATGTGCGGCCAGCGATCGGCGAGGACCTCCACCGGGTGGTAGCGATGACCGTCGAACGTGAAGTGCTGCCAGGAATCGTCGGAAATGACGAGCAGCCCGTGGCGCGCCGCGATGTCGACCACCGCCGCGATCGTCTCCGCGTCGGGGAGGTAACCCGTCGGATTGTTCGGGTTGCACAGGAGAATGGCGCGGCTCCGGGAGGTGACGGCGGCCTCCAGTCCGGCGAGGTCGATGGCCCACCCCTCGGACTCGCGGGACGGGACGAAGGCGGGCGTCGCGCCGGCCTCGCGGATCGTCCCGTCGAAGAAGAAGGTGGGGGTCGGCACGATCACCTCGTCGCCCGGGGCGAGCACCGTGCGCAGCACGATGGCGAGCCCCTGCATGGCCCCATGCGTGATCAGGAGGCGGCGCTCGGGATCGATGCGAAGGCCGTGCTCGCGCTCCAGATCGGCGGCGATCGCCGCCCGCAGCTCGGGGACGCCACGGGTGTCGCGCGGGTCGGGCCGCGTCATCGCCTCCGCCACGGCCCGGCGCACGTGCTCGGGCATCGGAAGGACCGGCGCTCCGGCGATCGGGAGAATCCGCACCCCGTCGCGTTCGCTCCGAGCCGCGCGTTCGCGCATGCTCATCGCGCCCATGACGGGGAGTTCGGTCGCGGCGGGAAGGACCCAGGGGCCTGTGGTAGATCGCAGCATATATGCACTATATCACCTTGAGATATCAACCACCTGATCAAATATCTTTGTATGGTCGCTCACACGGTGATACTGCTGTATCAACAGGCCCTCGGTGGTACGCTGAAGGTGTGCAAGACATCCATTCTTTGATCACGGGAACGCCGCACATCCCGGCGCTGCTGCTGCTCGGTCAAGAGGAGAACGGTCTCGACCGCACCAGCCAGGCGTACCGGGCGATCAGGCGCCAGATCATCGACCTGACCCTGCCGCCCGGCAGCAGCTTCACCGAGACGTCGCTCGCGCAGAAATGGCAGGTCAGCAAGACGCCGGTGCGCGAGGCGCTCGCGCGGCTGCGGCGCGACGGGCTCGTGCAGGCGCTTCCGCGCGCGGGCTACGTCGTCAGCCCGGTCACGCTCCAGGACACCGACGACCTCTGCGGCCTGCGGGCGCTGCTGTCCGGCGAGGCCGCGGCCGCCGCCGCCCGCCAGGGCGTCGACGCCCCGGCGCTCGAACGGCTCCACGAGCTGTCCAGGGTGCCCTTCGCCCTCGCCGCGGGCGAGGTGGAACTCGAAGACTCGCTGCGGGCCGGGATCGAGTTCGAGGCCATCATCGCCAACTTCAGCGGCAACGGCCGCTTCAGCAAGGCGATCGTCGACGTGCTCGACGAGCTGGAGCGGGTCCTGCGGATGGCCGCGCTGATCGAACCCGAGATCGCGAGTCCGCCCGGCGAGCTGGAGAGCATCTACGAGCAGTTGCGCGCGAGGGACCCGGAAGGCGCCCGCGCGGCCATGCACAAGCGGTGTGAGCGTGTGCGTCACGACATCCTCAAGGTCCTGGCCAAGAGCGTCTCCATCAGCCGAGCGCACATCGAGATGCCGAGTTGATTGCAAGCCCGGCCGTGTTCACTTCAAGCCCGGCCCACTTCGCTCGCTGGCGCTCGCTTCGTGACCGTTCTTGTGCGAGCGCGAATCGCTTCGCGATCTTCCCGGTGGGGGCTCGCCTCCGGCGTCGCCCCCACCGGTCAGGTCGCGCGCTCGCGTGACGGCTGAGGCCCAGTTCAGGCGTTTCGTGGGGTTGTCGGCGCTTGTTGATCGCGTTCCTGGTTCGCGTTCTCGTCTGGCGGTTCGGGTCGTGACTGGGCTTGTGCGGGCGTGAATCGCGGTCTTCTCGGCGGGGCTCGCCTTCGGCTTTGCTTCGCCGGTCGGGTGGCGTGCTCGCGTTTCGGCTGAGGTTCAGTTCAGGCAGTCTGTGGGGCCGCGCTCTGGCTTCGGTCTCGGCCGTTGGTCAGAGGGTCCATGTGGAGGTGGGGGCGCAGTGGTGGGGGTGTGAGCCGTCGTGATCGGGGGCGTGGGCTGGTGTGCCGTCGCCGATGATGCGGGCGGGGACCGTGCGGTTGCGGTCCACCTCGACGACCACGAGGCCCGTCGCCGTGCCGCCGTGCGGGGGATCCTCGGTCTTGGTCGCCTCGAGGATGAAGAAATCGCCGCCGCGCTCGGCCGGCCGGCAGTCCCGCACTCGCAGCTCCGCGCCCAGCACGCTGATCGCGTGCTGGTCGGTGAGCTCATGGACCGCCGTCGGCTCCCAGAGATCGATGATCCCCCCGGGCGTGTCTTCCGGCGTCGTCTTCTTCGAAATCATGTGATCACCATGCGGGGCCGTGGACCTGCCCTCACCCGCCGGGCCCGTGTGGACCGCCGTCCCAGGCCTGGCCTGGTGCGATGACGCCGATGAGGGTGTCGCCGATGTCGGTGCCGGCTCGCCGGCCGGCCGGTCGAGGATCATGTCTTAACTCTTCGTTGCTGAGCTGATTACTAACATCACACTACGAACAGCCTGAGATATCAGCAAGTCGATTGTGATGTCTTTACCTTGGGTCTGGCTGCGGAGGCGGCCGGACGCGGGCCGAGCCCGTCCTGGCGCCGGGCCATGGCCAGGGCGCCGCGACCTGCGACCTCACCCCCCCCCGGGACGCACTGAGATATCAGGGGACCCGCGCCGCCGTGCGGTATTTATTACTTGCATTTTGCGGAATGCGGGTGGGTGAGTGACCGTGAATGCCGCACAATCACCGACTCAAAATATGTGCTTGGTGTGCTTTGGCTGATGTTGGGGGAGATTGGCGGGTGTGGCGCTGGTGCGTCTTTCCGAAGGAAACCGGCAACCTGGGGGTATCGCGACATGTGCGGTGTGGCGGGTTACGTAGGAATCACCGGCGAATCGGGCGAAGACGTGCTGCGGAGAATGGCCGCCGCCCAGGAACACCGCGGACCGGACGGCTCCGGTTTCTTCACAACGGCGCGCACCGGACTCGCGCACCGGCGGCTCGTCATCATCGACAGGCTCGGCGGGACCCAGCCCATGTACTCCCGCGACGGGCGATACGTGCTCGTCTACAACGGTGAGGTCTACAACTACCGCGAACTGCGCACCGAACTCGTCCAGCTCGGTCACTCCTTCGACACCAACTCCGACACCGAAGTAGTCCTGGCCGCGTGGACGCAGTGGGGCACCGGCGCCTTCGACCGCTTCAATGGCATGTTCGCCCTGGCCATCGTCGACACCGAGACCGAGCAGGTGACCCTTGCCCGGGACCACTTCGGTATCAAGCCGCTGTATCTGGCCCGGTACGGCGACGGCAAGGTGCTGTTCGCCAGCGAGATCAAGCCTCTGCTGGCCACCGGGCTGGTGGAACGCGTCCCCGACGAGACGACGCTGTACCGATACCTGCGTTTCCGTGTGCATGACGACACCCCGAACACCTTCTTCGCCGGGATCACGCGGCTGATGCCCGGGCAGTGCGCGGTGATCTCCCCTGATGGGGACGTGAGGCCGCACACCTACACCACGCTGTACGAGGATCTGCGCAAGGGCGCGGGACACCGGCCCTACGATCGGCGGGCGCGCCGGGCCTTCGAGCAGGTCGTGCGCCGCGCGATCCGGGATCGTCTGGTCAGCGACGTCCCCGTGGGCACGGCCTTGTCGGGCGGTCTGGACTCCTCGACGATCGTGACGACGATCAATGACCTGCTCGCCTCGTCCGACGAGGCGGCCGGCGCCGTGGGCGTGGCGCAGCAGACCTTCTCCGCGGTCTTCCCCGGCGAATGCAACGACGAGGAACGCTACGTCGACGTGGTCGCCGACAATTGCGTGGACCTCCGCGTGCACAAGGTCCACCCCAAGGCGGCGGAGTTCGTCTCCGACCTCACCGACTTCGTGCGGACCCAGGAAGAACCGGTGGTCTCCACCGGCCCCTACGCCCAGTACCGGGTCATGCGCGCCGCCGGCGAACACGTCACGGTCATGCTGGACGGGCAGGGAGCAGACGAGCTCATGGCCGGATACGTGCCCTTCTACTGGGTGCACATCAGGCAGCTGTGGCGGCGGGGACGACGCGGCCGCGCGATCGTCGAGCTCATCAGCGCACGTGACGTGCTGTGGCGGCTGGGACGCACCCGGGTGGGCGAGCGTCTGCGGCGCCGCCGCCGCGCGCCCGTCACCGACCTGCTGGCGGCCGGGTTCCGCGAGGCCCACGCGGGGGAGACCTTCACCGTCAACCGCGACGACCTCAAGGCGCGCCTGCTGGACGACACCTTCCGCCACAGCCTGCCCGCCCTGCTGCGCGCCGAGGACCGCAACACGATGCGGTTCTCGATCGAAGGCCGCGTCCCGTTCCTGGACACCGACCTGATGCGGCTGCTGTGGAGCCTCGACGACACGGCGATCCTGTCCGGCGGCTGGAACAAGCGAGCGCTGCGGGACGCGACGAGGAACCTGCTGCCCCGCCAGATCCGCACCCGCCGCGACAAGATCGGGTTCACCGCGCCGGAGGACGCCTGGCTCCGCGCGATGTCCGGGCACGTCAGCAACGTCTTCGCCTCCGAGACGTTCGCGGCGCGGCCCTACTTCGACCAGGAGGCGGTGCTCACCGCCTTCCACGCCTTCCTGCGCGGCGAGGCCGGCGCCGACACCATGACGTTCTGGCGGCTGTTCAACACCGAGCTCTGGCTGCGGGAGTTCATCGACTGCGACCCGGCCGACCCGTCCTCCTATCCCTCCCTCGACGAAACGCAACAGGACCAGGACACCGTCAAGAGCGACTACGAGCCCAACGACGGCAAGCGGCTCGTCCTGCCGGGCGGTGGCTGGACATGGACCCGGCTCCCTCTGCAAACCGGCCATATCGAAGCCGGTGACGACATCGGCGCCCTCGCCGCCAAACGCGTCGCCGCCTTCTTCGCGGGCCTCCCTCTGGAGGCCCCGGACCTGGCGTCCGGCATGCGCGGCAAGCCCTGGCTGCTGTTCATCTCCGAGAAGGTCGTCGCGATCGGCCAGGGCCGCTCATCGTTCGTCTGGGACGTCCACCCGGGATGGTGGGCCCGGACCATCTGCCGGTGCGTGCACCGCTCCGACCACGGAATCGGCCTGGCCCATCCGGCGACGATGCAGCTGGCGATCGGGGAGGCCGGGCTGCCGCGCGTGCTGACGGCCGCCGCGGTCAGCGTCGCGGGCAAGCTCGTCGGCCGCGCGGGCCTGTTCTACCGCGTCGCGGGCCCCTCGGTGCGCGCCATCGACGGGCCGACGCAGTACTCCGCCTACCCGGCGAACGTCTCGGCGAAGCTGGCGCCGGCCGACCCCGACGACGTCGCGCGGAAGGTCACCGCGGCGGTCCGCGCGGTGGTTCCGCCGCACGTCGCCACCTGGCACGCCGGAACGGCCATCGTCGACGCCAACGACCTGGGCACCAACATCCTCGGACACGACACGTCCCTCGAACCCGACGTCCTCGCCGCCGCCTTCGCCGACAACCCCCTCGGCCAGGCCAGGCAGCTCACCCCATTCGCGATCGTCGGCATGTCCCAGCAGGCGGAGACTCCGGCGCACCGAAGCTGAGACGGCCACCGTCCGCCGAATTGAGGGCCCCTTCCGGTTCGGCCGCAGAGGCACCCGCCGGTGGGGTTATCCCCACCCCGATATCGCCTGTCAGCCTCATGGGGTGTCTCGCCGCCGCGCCATAGCGTTTGGCTCGCCACATGGTTGTGCGAACCGAGCGGGGGATTTGTGAAGAAGATTGTCGTCGCGGCCGCGGCGGCCGGTTTGAGTATCACCGGAGTCGGTGTCCTCGGGGCCACCAGCGTGCTCGCGCGCACGGACGAGCCCAGGGCGTTTCGTCCCGCGTCCCTGAAGTGGCATGGGTGCAGTACCGACATCGTCAACGGCGCCAAGCCCTATGACCGCCTCGGGCCGGTGGCGGTCTCCAAAATCATTCAGTGCACCGAGCTGAACGTCCCGCTGGACTACGCCCACCCGGACGGCCAGAAGATCACGCTCCAGCTGACCCGGACCCCGCACCAGGGCACCGGCAAGGCCAAGGGCGACATCGTGGTCAACCCGGGCGGCCCAGGCGCCAAGGGCTCCCTGTTCGGGCCCGCCGTCTATGCGGGCAACTCCGCGCCGATGCAGGCCGCCTACAACGTCATCGGGTTCGACCCGCGCGGCATCGGCTTCAGCAAGCCCGCACTCAGCTGCGACACCAACAACACCAACGCCCCCCGGCCGCCCTACGGTCACGGGGGCGACAAGCTCATGGCGACCTGGCTGAAGCGGTCGAAGTCGTACGCCGACGCCTGCGCCCGCAAATACGGCAAGGGTTCCCCGGTGAACCTGCTCGACCACAGCAAGACCATCGACTCGGTTCGCGACCTGGACACCATCCGAGCCGCCCTGGGTCACAAGAAGCTCGACTACTACGGCGGCTCCTACGGCACCTACCTCGGCCAGGTCTACGCCACGGTCTTCCCCAAGCGCGTCGGCAAAATGGCCCTGGACGGCAATGTCGGCCCAAGCAGCGTCTGGTACGGCGCCCAGGCCGGCCAGAACGTCGCGTTCAACGAGAACATGGAGTACTACTTCGGCTGGCTGGCCCGATACGACGACCACTATCACCTGGGCAAGACCCAGGCGGCCGTCCGCAAGTTCTACTACGGCCTAGAGGCCAAGCTCACCAAGAAGCCCGTCGTGAAGAACGGCGTCGCGGCAGGCCCGGCCGAGCTCGTGGACAACATCCAGAACGCCGCCTACAAGCGCAGCCAGGCCGTCTGGCACACCTACGGCGCCGGCCTGTCCGCCTACAAGTCCGGCGACCTGGACACCTTCCTCGACACCTTCGGCGCCGGCACCACCGGCGGCAGCGACGACAACGAGTTCGCCGCCTACCACGCCATCCAGTGCAGCGACGTGAAGTGGCCGTCGAACTGGCGGAAATGGCAGGCCGACGCGTCCCGCATGGACCGCAGAGCACCGTTCTACGCCTGGTACAACACCTGGTACAACGCGCCCTGCCTCTACTGGGGGGCCAAGCCCGGCACGCCGGTCAAGGTCGGCCACACGCGGGACCTGCCCAAGAACATCCTGCTGTTCCAGGCCACCAACGACGCGGCCACTCCCTACGCCGGCGCGCTGGAGCTGCAGAAGATCCTGAAGGCGCACCTCGTCGTCCAGGACGGCGACCGCACGCACTGCATCGTGCACCGCGGCGACCGCCGCGCGGGCGGCGTCGACTCCTACTTCGACGCCTACTGGCTCCAGGACAAACTGCCCGCCAAGCCCACCGTCCACGTCTCCCGCCTACCCGACCCGACCCCACCCTCACAGACCACGCCCAAAACCTGATCACGAACTAGCACCCCACGAAGGGCCCCGGCAACCCGGGGCCCTTCACCCATATCAGCGCCTTCGGCTGGTCGTGTTCCGTCCGTGCTGAGACTCAGTCCGTCGTCGGTTGGATGATGGTCAGGACTATGTGGGTGGGGGATGTTCCCGGGTTGAGCAGGCGGTGTGCCACGTCGCCGGGCGTCGCCGCTACCTGGCCGGTCGTGAGGTCGAGTGTGTGCCGGCCCGCGCGGATCTGGAGTTGGCCGCTGACCACGACGAACAGTTCGCGGGTCCCGGGGCTGTGCGGGTGGAAGGGGCCCGCCGAGGCGCCCGCCGGGAGGAGATACCTGACGACCTCAACGCCGTCCGCGGGCTGGAACAGCGTCTCGCGGGCGACGCCGGTGGCCTGGTCGACGAAGGACCGCGGATCGGTGTCGGTCATGACCTCGGGCCTGGCGGCGGCGTCGCCCTCGAGCAGCACGGGGAGGGGGATTCCGAGCGTGTCGGCGATGGCGACGGCGGCGGTCAGGGTCGGCGTCCGCTCGCCGCGCTCGATCTTCGAGAGGGTCGCGCGGGAGACGCCGACGCGGCCGGCGAGGTCGTCGAGACTCATACCGGCCGCTTGACGCCGGAACCGGATCTGGCCGCCCAGGCTTTGCTTACTCACGCCTTCTCTATATCAGGGGGAGAGGCGGCCCCGGCCGAGTCGTTTCCTCCACGGTGGGCCGCCCGCACGGTGAGCGCCCCCTCGTGGCGCCGGCCGGCCGGCTCGCGGTGCGGCCGTACTCCGGCGGCTCCCAGGGACCCGGTACTCGGGCCGCCGAGCAGAAGGGTGCCGGCGTAGGGCCGCCTCTTGCCCATGGACGTGACCTGCGGATGCGGGGTCGGGTTCGACCCTTGACAACGCAACGTCCGGCAAGAATCCTCTACCATGAAAGACAATTCTACATGGTGGGGTGCGGCCTCACCATGCTCGCTCGCCGATAAGAGAGTGGTCACCATGGACGGAACCGGCAACCTCGACGCGACACTGTTCCCGGAGCCCGCCGGGCCGGGTGGCGCGGACTCGGGCGACGACCGCACCCGCGTCTTCCACGCCGCCCACGTGCTGGCGGACGGCGGCGCGAGGCCGACGGCGTTCGCGGTGGCCCACGACGTGGTGGTGGCGGTCGGAGACAGCGCTGAGCTCCGCTCGCGGTTCCCCGACGGCGACCACGTCGACCTCGGCGGCGCGCTCGTGACGCCCGGGTTCAACGACGCTCATTGTCATCCGTCGGTCACGGCCGAGAACCGGCTTCGGCTCGACGTGAGCGCGGGCGTCGTGGACTCGCTCGCCGACATCAAGGCGCGGCTGTCCGGGCTCGCGGCGACCACGGCACCGGGCGAGTGGGTGATCGCCGCCGGCTACGACCCGGCGCGAACCGAGCCGGGGCAGCGCCTCGACCGCTGGTCGCTCGACGAGATCTCGCGCACCCAGCCCGTGGCCGTCATCGTCTTCAACTGGCACATCGCGGTCGTCAACAGTGCCGCCCTGGAGGCGATCGGCTACGACCGGGACACCCGCGACCCGGTCGGGGGCGAGCTCGGGCGCGCCGTGGACGGCGAGCTCGACGGCTGGCTGTACGAGCAGGCGTTCCTGCTTCCGTTCTGGGCCGGCACCGGCCGGGCGCCCTGGGTGCGCGAGCCCGACCTTCCCGCCCTCGTGGACGCCCTCGTCGAGGAGAACGAGTACCTGCACTCGCTGGGCATCACGTCCTACTGCGACGCGATCGTCACGCCCAACGTCTGGGGGGTCTACGCCCAGGCCAGGGCCGAGGGGCGGCTCACTCCCCGCGTGGGCATGCTGCTCTGGTACACCTACTTCGAGACCGCTCGTGAGCTGGGCATCACCGCGGGCTTCGGCGACGACCGGCTCCGCTACGTCGGCATCAAGACCATGCACGACGGGGCGATCAGCGGCGGCACGTGCCTGTGCAGGCAGCCCTACGCGAGCGCGACGGGCAAGGACAACGGCATCCAGCTCGTCGACGACGGCGAGTTCGACGACCTGGTGGAACGCGTGCACGCGGCGGGAGACCGGATCTGCGTGCACGCCAACGGCGACCTGGCCATCCAGAAGGTTCTGGACGCCGTCGAGGCGGCCCAGCGCAAGCACCCGCATCAGAGGCGCATCAACCACCGCATCGAGCACGCCAGCATGGCCGACCGGGAGCTGATGGGACGCATCCGCGCGGCCGGGGTGACGCCCGTGCCGTTCGGCGGCTTGATGCGGCAGTACGGCGACCAGGTGACCCGCTTCTACGGTCTCGAACAAGCGGAGAGGACTCTCCCGCACCGCTCCTTCCTTGAGGAGGGCATCCCCGTGGCCGGGTCGTCCGACTACCCGGTGACCCCGCCGTCGCCCTTGGTCGCGATGCAGTCGATGACGACGCGGACCACCGTGAACGGCAACCTTCTGGGCGGCGACCAGCGCATCGACGTGCGGGACGCACTGGCGATCTACACCCGCGGATCCGCCCACGCCACCGGCGAGTCGGGCCGCAAGGGCCGGCTCGTCCCGGGCCAGCTCGCCGACTTCGTCGTCCTCGACACCGACATCACGGCGGCCCCCGAGCGGATCGGGGAGACCCGGGTGCTCTCCACCTGGGTCGGCGGCCAGCAGGTCTGGGCCGGGTAGCCGGCGCGACGAGCAGCCGTCCGAGCGAACCGGTCACCGGAGCCGCCCCCGAGCCGTCCCCGGCGCTGAAAGATTGGACCGCCCATGTCACGCCCATCACGGCGCGCCGGCCTCGCCGGCCCGCCAGGTCTTCGTGTCACCGACGCCGGGCACGCGACCCTTCCGATCGTGTGCGCCGCGACCTTCCTGATCCTGGTCGACTACACGGCGCCGATGACCACCTTGCCGGCCACCATGGTCGCCCTGGACGGGGACAGCACCGGCCAGGTGTGGGCGTTGAACGGCATGCCGCTGGGGTTGGCCGCGTTCCTGCTGGTGGCGGGGCGTCTCGCCGACGACCACGGGCGCAGGCGGCTCTTCGTCGCCGGGATGGCCACGCTCGTCCCGGCGACCGTGGTCAGCGCTCTGGCGGGGGACCTCGTGACCTTCGTCGTCTCCCGCATCGTCCAGGGGGCGGCCGGGGCGGCGGTCATCGCGACGACGCTCGGTCTCATCGCGCAGGCCTACCCGGCGGGTCAGGGTCGCGTGCGGGCGACCGGGCTGTGGGGCGTGATGGTGGGCGCCGGGATCGCCGCGGGCCCCGTGGTCGCGGGCGCGGTCTCCGCGTGGCGGTGGAACGCGTGCTACTGGCTCATCGCCCTCTTCTCCGCCGGTCTCGCGGTGGCCGGTGCGCGCGGCCTGCGCGAGTCGCGCGCGGACGCCAGGCCCGGCGCCGACGTCCTGGGCGCGGCGGTGTGGACGGTGGCCCTGCTCGCGGCGATGACGGCGCTGACCGAGACTCGCAACGGCGGGACCGGGCCGCTCGTGCTCGTTCCCGCCGGTGTCAGCGCCGTGTGCCTCGTCGGCTTCGTCGTCCGGCAGCGCCGGACGACGAAGCCGCTGCTGGCCTTGCATCTTCTGCGCAACCGGACTCTTCTGGTCGCGACGTCCGGCGCGCTCGTCACGGGCATGTCGGTCATCGCGCTGACGAGCTATCTGCCGGCACTCCTGCAGTCGGAACTGGCGATGACCCCGCTGTCGGCGGCTCTGGTGCTGCTGGCCTGGTCGGCGACGTCGGCCGTGGCGGCTCTGTGCATGAGCAGGCTCCGCGCCGTGGGCGCCGCCCGGCAGCTGATCCTCGGCTTGGCCGCCTGCGCGGCGGGGCTGGCCGCACTGATCGGGACGCTGGGCTCCGGCGCCTGGGAGTGGACCGTTCCCGGCCTGGCCGTCACCGGTGTGGGCAGCGGGCTGGTCAACGCCGCCCTTCCCCGCCTCGCCATCGACAGTGTTCCCGCGGCGTACGCCGCGATGGGCTCGGGCATCAACAACACCGCCCGCTATGTGGGGTCCGCGATCGGGTTCGCCCTCCTGGTGGGCGTGGTCGACCCCGGTGAGGCGCAGGACTCATCTCTCAATGTCGACGGTGGTGTCGCATTGGCCGCCGGTCTGGCGTTGACTGGAGCCGTGGGCATCCTCGGGCTCGACCGGATGCGCCGACGCCACCGAGAGACGACGGGGACACGGTCATGAGATCAGAGCGGTCGTTCACCCCGGGCGCCGTCGTCCGCAGGGCGGCCCCGCCGACGTGTACGAAGGCGGCCGCCCCGTCCCGCGACGCGGGTCGGGGCGGGCCGCCGCGACGCGACGGCGAGGTCATCGCCGTCCTGTCCGCGCTTGAACAGCGGCTCGACGGCTCGACCGCGCGGGCCCTGGCCTCGGCGGTGGCCGACGCCGTCGCCGACGGGGCCCTGCGGCCCGGCTCCCGGCTGCCGCCGATACGCGTGGTGGCACGTGAGCTGGTGCTGTCACCCACGACCGTCTCCTCGGCGTGGGCGCTTCTCTGCCGATGGGGGCTGCTTCGCACCGATGGCCGGCGCGGCACCACCGTCCGGGACTCGCGGGCCGACCAGCCTCGATACCGGCAGGCCCTGTCGGCCGGGGCGCACGTGCGTCTCGACCTGTCCACCGGCCTGCCCGACGGCGCCCTGCTGCCGTCGCTCCCGGCCGGGACGGGCCTGTGGGACCTCGGCGCGCCGTCGAGCTGCCTCGACGACCCGGTGCTCCCGGGCCTGGCCGAGCGCATCCGCGCCGACTGGCCGTACGACGTGGCGGCGCTGACCTTGACCCACGGCAGCCTGGACGCCCTGGACTCGGTCTTTCGCTGCTTCCTCGCCCCGGGCGACAGGGTCGTCGTGGAGCATCCGACCTCTCCGCCGGTCATCGACATGCTCGACACGCTCGGGGTGAGCACCGTCGGAGTTCCGCTGGACGAGGACGGCCCGGACCCGGCCGCCCTGAAGGAGGCGTTGCGGCAGCCCGTCTCGATGGTCGTCCTCCAAGCGCGCGCGCACTGCCCGACCGGTGTCAGCACCACCCCGGGCCGGGCCGCGGAGCTGGCCCGCCTCCTGGCCGAGAGCCGCGCGCTGGTCGTCGAGGAGGACCCGATGTACGGGCTCTATCCGGAACCGCCGGTCACCTTGGGGTCGTGGCTGCCGCACCGGACCGTCCACATCCGCGGCTTCGCCAAGGGCTACGGCCCGGAGCTGCGCATCGCGGCGGTCGGCGGCAGCGAGGACGTCGTGTCGGCACTGGGCGCGCGACGGCGGCTCGGGCAGGGGTGGACCAGCCGCCTCCTGCAGCGCCTGCTCGACGCGATGCTCCGGGACGAGGCCACCGGCGCGGCGCTGCGCCGGGCCGGAGCGGAGTACGACCGGCGCCGAGCGACGCTGACGAGGGAACTGTCGGCGCTGGGCGTACCGGTCGCCGGGCGGGACGGGCTCAACGTCTGGGTGCCGGTCGCCGACGAAAGCGCGGCCGTGGCCTGGCTCGACGGCGCCGGTATCGGCGTCAGCGCGGGTTCGGCGTTCATGACGCTCGCGGAGCCTCAGGCGTACATCCGGGTGACCGCGGGACTCGTCGCGAACGGGCACGCCGCGCT
This sequence comes from Actinomadura roseirufa, assembly GCF_900659635.1. Lineage (GTDB taxonomy): Bacteria > Actinomycetota > Actinomycetes > Streptosporangiales > Streptosporangiaceae > Spirillospora > Spirillospora roseirufa. The sequence continues at coordinate 43,932 of NZ_CAACVB010000002.1, forward strand.
CGCCCGCCAGATCGCCGCCGCCTCGCGCTACGACCTCGGCCGCGGCTAGCCCGCGCCCGACCGTCGCATCGCACGGGTCACCCAAGGTCTCGGGTGAATCGCGCACGGTACCGGACGGGTCGCCACGGTCGGGCCACCCGGGCTGGAAGGGGGGAGCCGCCCACGTGGCCCGACCGGATCGGCTGCCACGTCCTCAGCGCGTCCTCGGGAACCCGAGATCGATCGTCGACGTGCCGGGGTCGGGCCACCGGGACGTCACGACCTTGCCCCTGGTGTAGAAGTTGATGCCCTCGGGACCGTACATGTGCGTGTCTCCGAACAGCGAGGCCTTCCACCCGCCGAAGGAGTAGTAGGACACTGGCACGGGGATGGGGACGTTGATGCCGACCATGCCGACCTGGACGTCGAACTGGTACTGGCGCGCGGCCCCGCCGTCCCTGGTGAAGATGGTCGTCCCGTTGGCGAACGGGTTGGAGTTCACCAGTTCGATGGCGGCCTGGTAGTCGTCCACGCGGACGACACCGAGCACCGGCCCGAAGATCTCGTCGCGGTAGACGCTCATGTCCGGGCGCACGTGGTCCAGCAGCGTCGTGCCCAGGAAGAACCCGTTGCCGGGAAGGTCGGCCTCACGGCCGTCGACGACGACGTGCGCGCCGGAGCTCGCCCCCTCCCCGACGTAGGCGGCGACGCGGTCGCGGTGCTCAGCGGTGATCAGGGGCCCCATGTCGACGTTCGGGTCGGTTCCGTCGCCGATCGTGAGCTTGGGGAGCCGGTCGGCGATGGCCTCGACCAGGCGGTCGCCGACGTCCCCGACGGCGACGGCGACCGACAGCGCCATGCAGCGCTCTCCGGCCGCGCCGTAGGCGGCGGAGATGATCGCGTCGGCGGCCATGCCGACATCGGCGTCCGGCAGGACGACGGCGTGGTTCTTGGCGCCGCCGAGCGCCTGCACCCGCTTGCCGTGCGCCGTTCCGGTCTCATAGACCCGCTTGGCGATCGGGGTCGAGCCGACGAAGCTGACCGCGGCCACCTCCGGGTGGGTGAGGAGGACGTCGACCGCTTCCTTGTCGCCCTGGAGGACGGTGAAGACACCGGCGGGCAGGCCCGCCCTCGTCCAGAGGTCGGCGAGGAACAGCGAGGCGGACGGGTCCTTCTCGCTCGGCTTGAGGATGAAGGCGTTGCCGCACGCGATGGCGTTCGCGCACATCCACAGCGGCACCATCACCGGGAAGTTGAAGGGCGTGATCCCCGCGACGACGCCCAGCGGCTGGCGGATGCTGTAGACGTCGACGCCGGTGCCGGCCTGCTCCGAGAACGACCCCTTCAAAAGGTGCGGGACGCCGCTGGCGAACTCCACGTTCTCAAGACCGCGCTGGATCTCGCCGACCGCGTCCGCGAGCACCTTGCCGTGCTCGGCGGTGACGATGGCCGCCAGCTCGTCGATGTTGTCGTGCAGAAGCTCCCGGAAGGCGAAAAGGACCGCGGCCCGGCGGGAGAGCGTGGAACGCCGCCAGCTCTCGGCGGCCCTCGCCGCCACGGCGATCGCGTCCCTCGTCTCGCTCTCCGACGCCAGGCTCACCGAGCCAGTCCGCTCACCGGTGGCGGGGTTGTACACCGCCGCGACCCGGCCGGAGCCGCCGGGCGCGGGCCGGCCGTCGATGAAGTGCCCGATCAGAGTTGTCATGAAGAGCAAGGTAGCGACGCCGAACCGCCTGGTCGCAGGCCGTTTGTCCTGTGGCAATACCGGTCTGTCGTGGGTCAAAGCCGATGCCCGGCCGGTTGTGAACGCCACCGTCACGGCCGCAGAGTCGGCGCCGTGGACTTCGTCCACCCACCATCGACACGCCGTCGCGGCGGCCGCCCTCGCGCTGAGCGGGGGGAGCGACAGAAGGAGGAACCACCATGCCGGTGGTCAGGATCGACGTCAGCGTGAACCGGTCGCCCGAGGACCTCAGGGCGATCTCCGACGGGGTGCACCGGGCGTTCGTGGACGCGATCGGCGTCCCGGAGGGCGACCGGTTCCACATTCTCTCCCAGCACCCGGTCGAGCACTTGATCGCAGACCCGGAGTACCTCGGAATCGCCCGCCAAGACGTGATCTTCATCCACATCACACTGATCAAGGGGCGCAGCGATGAACTCAAGGTGGCGCTGTACCGAGCGATCGGCGAGAACCTCGCGGCCATCCCGGGCGTCCGCGCGGAGGACGTGTCGATCGCGCTCGTCGAGAACGCCCCGGTCGACTACTCCTACGGTTCCGGAGAGGCACAGCTTCTGCACGCGCCGCCCGTCGCGGGCACCGGCCCGGAGTAGGGACGCCGCGTTGTAGCAGACGTCACAAAAAAAGACTAGTCTTGCTTGCAAGAACATTCTACATCACAGTCGTGATTCCTCGCCTCATCTCGGTAGGTCCAGCGTCGGGCCACCCTCCTCTGGCGTCCACAGGCAACCCGTCGTCAGGAAGGCCCTCATGAAGAAGACAGAGTCCAGCGACACGACCGCTCCGCCGGTGGCCGCCCCCGCGGCCGCCTCGGCGACCCAGGCGCAGCCCGCTCCCGCCGCCCTGCCGACAACCGATCACGACAACGTCCTCTCCTACGTCAAGGAGGCGGTCACCGGCGACATGCCCCGGTTCCGCGCCCGGCTGGACGCCAGTCCCGTCGCCGCCTTCGCCGACTCCGCGCTGCGCGGTGTGAGCATGGTGGTCTTCACCAGCAACCCGCTGACCGGGGCGGTCCTGCTCGCCACGGTGGCCGTCGCGTCGGCCTGGCTGGGCGTGACGGTCACGGTGGGCGTGCTCGCCGCGACGGCCGCGGCCAAGTTCCTCCGCCTGGACTGCGACGCCTGCCGGGTGGGGGTCTTCGGCTACAACGGGGCGATCGCCGGCGCCGGGCTCGGAACGTTCCTGGCCCCGGAGTGGAACCTCGCCGCCCTGGCGCTGGTCGCGGTCGCCGCCGCGCTCACCGCCCCGCTCATGGCGGTGCTCCTCCGGGTGATGACGGAGGTCTGGGGCGTCAGGCCCCTCACGCTGCCGTTCAACCTGGTCGTGATCGGGCTCGTCGCCGCGCTCGTCTCGGTCGAGCGCGGGCATGCCGGTCCCCTCGTCGGTCACGCCAACACCGGGCGAGCCGCGACGGCCGCCGACAGCACCCTGCGGCTGGCACCGGGCGGCGGTGAGGTCGACCTGGTGAGGGGCATCGCCGAGTCCGTCGTCCACGGCGCCGGTCAGCTGTTCTTCCTGCCCGGCACCGTCAGCGGCCTGCTGGTCCTGCTGGGCCTGGCGCTGTGCTCCAGGCTGCTGGCGGCGCTCGCGGTCCTGGGGTCGGTGACCGCCGTGGCGAGCGCTCAGGTCATGGGGGTCGACGGGTTCCTCACGCACTTCGGCCTGGTCGGGCTGAACGGGCTTCTGGTGTGCCTGGCGGTGGGCGGCGTCTGCCTGCAGCCGTCGGCCAGGTCGGTGGCCCTCGGCGTCGCGGGCGCGGCGCTCTCGCCGCTGGTGCTCGTCGCGCTCGGGCCGCTCGCGGCGCTCTTCGGCATGCCCACCGCGATGTCCCTGCCGTTCTGCCTGATCGTCCCGGCGCTGCTCCTGCTGCACGAGACGTCTCCCGTCCTGAAGCGAGCCTGATTCCTCCGCCGCGGCGTGCGTCTCGCGGCGCGTACACAAAGAAAGAAACGATGATGACGATCTCTGCGCTACCCACGGCCCCGTCCCTGACCGACCTCGCCTCCGCCTTCGCGGCGGGCACCGTGTCGCCCGTCGGCTTCCTCGAGGAAGTGCTGGCGCGCATCGATCGCGACAACGGCCGGCTGCGCGCCTTCGAGCACGTCGCGCCCGAGTCGGCTCGTGCCGAGGCGCGCGCCTCGGCGGAGCGGTTCGCCCGGGGCGCGGCCCGCGGCCCCCTCGACGGCGTCCCGGTCGGCGTGAAGGACGTCCTGGCCGTGCGCGGCATGCCCCTCGGAGCCGGCTCGCCGACGCTGAAAGGGCAGGTCGCGTCGGCGGACTCCGCCGTGGTGGACCAGCTTCGGCGGGCCGGCGCGGTGATCGTGGGGATCAACTCCTGTGACGAGTACGCCCTCAGCACGGTGGGCGCACCGGCGGTCAACCCGATCGATCCCGGACGGATCGCGGGCGGCTCGAGCGGCGGGTCGGCCGTGGCGGTGGCGGCGGGCCTGTGCCCGGTCTCGATCGGCACCGACACCGGCGGCAGCATCCGGATCCCCGCGGCCTGCTGCGGCGTCGTGGGCCACAAGCCCTCCAGGGGAGTCCTCGACACCGAGGGCGTCATCCCGATGGCGGCGTCACTCGACCATGTGGGGGTGACCGCGCGCACCGCCGAGGACGCGGCGATCGTCCACCGCGTCCTCGCGGGCGGATCCGAGCACCGCCCGCAGAACCTCGGCGGACTGACCCTGGGCGTCCCCCACAAGCTCGTCGGCATCGCCGACGCCGAGGTGCAGGCGTCGTTCGCCGCGTTCCTGAGCAGGCTGCATGACCTCGACGTTCAGACGGTGCCGGTCGAGCTCCCCTCGGTCGACACCGTTCGCGCGATCCACCACACCATCGTGCCGGTGGAGCTGGCCGCCTACCACCACGAGTTCAACCCGCACCTGGACCGATGCGGAGAGGTGCTGCAGATGGTCGTCGGGCTGGCGGAGAACATCAGCGGCGTCGACTACTTCCGTGCCCGTCAGGCGCGAGGCGATCTCGCGGCGCGAGTCGACGCGGCACTGGCGGGCGTCGACGCGCTCGTCATGCCGACCCTGCCCGTGCCGGTGCCCTCGACCACCGCCCGTGAGCTGACGGTCGACTCGCAACTCGTCGATGTCACCTCCGCGCTCATCTCGTTCACCTCGCTGTTCAACCACACCGGGCACCCGGTCGTCGCGCTCCCGGCCCCGGGAGCCGCCACCGCGGCATCGGGAGTCCAGGTCGTCGGACGGCTCGGCTTCGACGACGGCCTGCTCGGCATCGTCGTGGCCCTGGAGAACGCGGCCGGCTGACGACCCGGCCCTCGGACGGGGGCGCGCCCCGACCAGGCCCGGCCCGTGCCCGCGAGCAGGCTCCTGGCCACTCCGTCCGGATCGGTCTCGGCGACCGCCATCGAACCCGAAGCACTTCGATGGCGGTCGCACGAACCGGAGGGAGGGGGTCCTACGCGCCCAGCAGCTGACGGTAGAGCGGGTTCTCATGGATGCCGATGGCGGCCTCGATGGTCTCGGCGGCGTCGAGGCACAGGTCCTCCCGGAACCGCGGCCCGATGATCTGGACGGCCTGGGGCAGGCCGTCCTGGACGCCGACCGGAACCGTCACCGCGGGCAGTCCGAGCACGTTGACCGGCAGGGTCATGCGCATGGCGGCGACCATTTCCTCGGTGGTGCCGGGTGCCTTGAGGTCCCAGCCGACGGGGAACGGCGGCTGCGCGGAGACCGGTGCCAGGATCAGGGGGCTCTCGTCCTGGAAATGGGCCCATTGCGCCGCGATGGTCTTGCGGGCGCCGTATGCCATGCCGTGCGCGACGGGGTCAGGTGCGGGGAACAGGTGGAAATAGCCGTCCTCGACGACGGTCCGCAGTTCCTCCGAGGCCAGTGGGCCCAGTCGTGGCCACGCCCACCTGAACTCTGTGACGGCCAGGGTGTTCCACAGCTCCGCGGCGCGGTCCACCTCCGGCGGCTCGTTCTCCTGGACGGCGTACCCGGCCCCGGCGAGGACCTGCGCGGCGCGTCGTACACCCGAGGCCACCTGCGGGTCGACGCCGTCCCACAGAGTGACCGCGACACCGATGGGGCCCGTGAGCGGGGGCCCGGTCAGCGGGACCGGCACCTGCCACGGGTCGCGCAGGTCCGGCAGGCAGGCCGCGGCGAACGCCGGACGCAGATCCGCCACCCTGCGCGCCATCGGCCCGTTCGCCTGCAGCAGCTGCATGCTCATCGGCAGTTCCGGCGCTCCCTCCGTGTGCGCCGCGATCCGCCCGAAGGTGGGTTTGAGCGAGGCGACGCCACAGCACTGCGCGGGGAACCGCAGCGAGCCGCCGAGGTCGTTGGCGATCCCGAGCGGGGTCATTCCGCTGATGAGCGCCACCGCGTCGCCGCCGCTGGACCCGCCGGGAGTACGGCCGCGGTCCCAGGGGTTGACGGTGTCGCCGCCGATCCAGCTGGACGTGTGGTACCGGAACCCGGCCTCGGACATGTTCGTGCGGCCGATGGGGATCGCGCCCGCCGCTCGCACACCGGCCACGATCGGCGCGTCGGCCGACGCGATGGCCTGGCCGAGCCCCGCGAGACCACGGGTGGTGGCGCTGCCGGCCAGGTCGAGGTTCTCCTTGACCGTGAACGGCACGCCGTGCAGCGGCCCGACCTCCTCGCCGGCGGCCAGCCGGCGGTCCGCGTCGTCAGCGGCGGCCAGGGCCTCCTCCGCCAGCACCACCCGGATCGCGTTCAGGTCGCGGTTGACCGCCTCGATCCGGCCTAGCGCGCTCTCGACCGCCTCGCGGCTGGACACCTCCCGTGCCCGGATCGCCTGCGCCAGTTCCATCGCCGACCATGAGAACACCACAACGTCCCTTTCACTGGATCAGCCTTTGACCGTGCCCGGTACGGATCGCCGCTCGCGGGTCATGCCCCCGCCGCGTCGAGGAGCCGCTCGGCCGTCCGGCGGGCGAGCGCGGCGGCGTCCCGGTCTCCCTCCACGGCCATCCGCGCGTTCGCCCCGTCCAGCAGCAACAGCAGCGCGTGCCCGAGTTCGCCGGGATCGTCGGCGCCCGCGTCCCGCGCCTGCGCCGTCAGCACCTCGCGCAGCCAGCGCTTGTGGCGCACGACGACCTCCCTGGCCGGGTCCTCGGCGTCGCACAGTTCCGCGGCGGCGTTGAGGAACGGGCAGCCTCGATCGCCGTCCCGCCGGTGGAAGCGCTGCAACCAGTCGAACACCGCCAGGATCCGCGCACGGGGCCCGTCCTGGTCGTCCAGGTGCCGCTCCAGCTCCGCCCGCCGACGGACATGGATCTCTTCCAGGACCGCCGTGACGAGCGCGCCCTTGGACCCGAACCTCGCGTAGAGCGTCGGCTTGGACACCCCGGAGCGGGCGACGAGGGTGTCGACGCCCGTGGCGGTGATGCCCTCCGCGTAGAAGAGCTTGGCCGCGGTATCGATGAGCCGCTCACGGCTCCTGGCCGCACGAGCCGATTCGATCATGGCTGGAACTTAACAGACAGGTCTGTAAAGTTCCAGCCGCATCGACGCGAGTGAGCGCACAGTGAGGACCCGGTCCGGCTAGAACGCGCTTAGCGTGGAGCGGGGTCGGCGGACTCGGGGGTCAGGAGCGCGGTCTGCTGCTCCGCCCATTGGACGGCGGCGCCGGCGACCGGGATCGTCGGGTTGACCAGCCACGCCGCCTCCAGGCCGTAGCAGAACGCGATGATCTCCATGGCCTTCAGCCGCGGGTCCACGTCGTCGCGCATCTCGCCCCGCTCCTGGGCGGACCGCAGCGTGGCCGCGACGCGGTCGATCGTCGTCCGATAGCCCTCGGCCAGGCGGGGGTGGAGGTCGGTGTCCTTGCCGACGTTCTCCGCGAGCACCACCGTGTTCAGGCCGATCAGGCTGTACACGCTGTCGTCGCGCGGACGGCTCGGCCAGTCGGCCATGTGCCGCGCGATGATCCACACGATCTTGAGGCCGGGGTCGGGATCGTCGCCCCACAGCCACTGCTCGGTGAACGCCACGTAGCGATCGAGCACCGCGTTGAGCAGCGCCTCCTTGCTGCCGAAGTGATACAGCAGCCCGGTCTGCGACACCCCGGCCTCGGTCGCGATGTCGCTGAGACTCGTGCCCCGCGCTCCGTTGCGCGCGATGAACCGCACGGCGACCTCGACGATGCGCTCCCGGGTCTCGATGCCCTTGGCCGACGACGTCTTGGACCTGGGGGTGGGCACGGTTCGTTCTCCCTCGCGCTGACGAAAGGTCGCCTCGAGTATAGACAACCGACTGAGTACTCAGTAACCTTCCGCGAACAGACTGAACAATCAGTCGGTACTGGGCCGAGGCGGATGAGGTTGATCGCGTGAGTGCAGAGGTCGGGCAGAAGCGTTCGGACGTCCACGATGCCGATGTGCCGCCGCGGCCCCACGAGCAGGTGCGCGCCTTCTTGGAGCGATCCACGCCGTCGCCCGACCCCTGGACCGCCGACATCGCCGCCGTGCGCGCCGACACCCGGGAACGGGTCCTGGCGGTGACGGGCGTGCCGCAACCCGTGGTGTCCGTCGAGGCGATCGACGCGGACGGCGTCGCGGCCCGGCTGTACCGGCCCACCGGTACGGAGCGGGCGGTGCTCGTCTGGGCCCACGGGGGCGGCTGGATCCACGGTGACCTGGACACCGCCGACGGCGTCGCCCGCGCCCTGGCGAACAAGGGCGGGTGCGCCGTGCTCTCCGTCGACTACCGGCTCGCGCCCGAGCACCCGTTTCCCGCCGGGCTCGACGACGTCTGGACCGCCGTCGAGTGGGCGCGGCGCGCCTTCGACGGCGTCGCCGTCGGCGGGGACAGCTCGGGGGGCAACCTCGCGGCCGCGGCGGCGCTCAAAGCGCGCGACGGCGGGGTCGAGATCGCGGCTCAGCTGCTCGTGTACCCCGTGCTCGACAGCACGCCGGACACCGATTACAAGATCGCGTTCAGGCGGCGGTACGCCCGCTTCGCCGGTCGGCCCGGCTTCGGCCCCGACACCTACCGGCGTCTGGAGCACATCTGGGAGACCTACGTCCCCGATCCGGCGCTGCGCGCCTCCCCGTACGCGTCGCCGCTGCACGCGTCGTCCTTGGCCGGCGTCGCCCCCGCGACGATCATCACCGCCGAACACGACTTTCTCCGCGGCGAGGCCGAGGACTACGCCGGCCGGCTGCGGGCCGAGGGCGTGCCCGCCGAGCTGCGCGAGTACGCCGGCCAGATCCACGGCTTCTTCGAGATGCTCAGCGTGATGTCCGACGCGCGGCACGCCGTCGGCGTCGCCGGGGACGCCCTGCGCCGCGCCTTCCGACACCTGGTGGACCCCGTCTAGCCCGCGAAGGGAACTCCCGTGAGATCACTGACCCACCCCCGCAGAGCAGGCCGGATCGCCGCCGTCACGGCGGCCGGAGCGCTGCTCGTGTCCGCGTGCGCGCCGAGCGCGACGTCCGAGGCGGACAGGCCGGCGAAGCCGGTCAACACCGACATCGGTGCCAAGCCCGTCACGCTGACGCTGCTCGTCACCAGCGGCACGGACGTGCCGTTCTTCACGGCGCTCGGCAAGCTGTTCCACGCCGAGCACGACAACGTCACCGTCAAGGTGACCAGCCAGGACTACGGTGCGCTGACCACCAACATCGCGCATGTCCTCACCGGCGGCAACGTGCCCGACCTGGTCCGGGTCCCGCAGTTCGGCAACCTGGTCAACAATCGCCTCCTGACGAATCTCGACCCCTACGCGAAGGTCTACGGCTGGGACGGCTGGCCCCAATCGCAGTTCGCCTCGACCCGTGTCGCGGCCGACGGCAAACAGCGCGGAACGGGGTCGCTGTACGGCGCCGGTCCGGGCTTCGGCCTCACCGGCGTCTACTACGACAAGACGCTCGCGCAACGGATCGGGATGTCGCGGCCACCGGCGACCGTCGCCGAGTTCGAGGGGCTCCTCGCCAAGGCCAAGGACGCCGGGCTGCAGCCGATCATGATCAACGGCAAGGACGGGGGAACCGTGTACCCGTTGCAGAACCTGCTGATGGACGATGCGGCCAAGGCGCGGGCCGTCCAGGACTGGAACTTCGCCAAGCCCGGCGCGAACATCAACACTCCGGCCATGGTGTCGGCCGCCACCACGCTGCGCCGCTGGGCACAGGACGGTTACCTGCCGGCCGACGTGAACACCATCGACCAGACCCGGGCGCCCGCCGAGTTCCTCAAGGGCAAGTCCGTCTTCTTCCCCAGCGGGAACTGGCAGGCTCCCGGGCTGGACAAGGCCGGTCAGGGCAAGGTCGGCTTCTTCTTGTTCCCGCCCGGCGAGGCCGGTGGTTCCTCCTGGGCGATGACCGCCGCCGCCAACCTCGGGATCCCGGCGAAGTCGTCCCACGCCGACGTCGCCGCCGCATTCCTCGACTTCGTCCAGACCGACCCGCGAGCCCGGCAGGACACGGTGACCCTGGGCGGTCTCGTCCCGGCGGGGCCGGTGAACGCCGCCGTCCCGGCCGCACCGGCCGGATCGGCCGTCGCCGCGACCGTCACGGCGTTCCAGTCCCTGCTCAAGAGCGACGGGCTGGTGGGGTTCATGGCCGACGCCACCGCGTCGATCAACGTGAACACCCTGCTGCCGCAGACGCAGCTGCTGCTCAGCGGCAAGACGTCGCCGACGGCGTTCGCGGCCAAGGTCCAGGGCGACTATGAGCGCGATCTCGGGCGCTGAGGCACCCGGCGATTCGGTTCGGTCCTATCAGGAGGCGCAATGCCGACGATCTCCAATCCGCCCGGGACGCGCCGGACCTCGACCACGTCGGTCCCGCCGAGCACGACGACCCCCGGCGAACGCCCCGTGCCCGGCGAACCGGGCCGGCGTCCCCGGCGAGCCGGGGCCCGGCGATGGAGCGCGCTGCTCTGGGTGGCACCGGCGTTCGGAATGTACGCGGTGTTCGTGCTGTACCCGCTGTTCCAGTCGGTGCAGTACTCCTTCTACGACTGGGACGGCGTCGGCACCGCCACGCCCGCGGGGCTGGACAACTGGAAGGCGCTCGTCACCCAGGCGGAGCTTCTGCGGTCCGTCGAGCACGCCTTCGTCCTGATCGTGTTCTATACGGTGCTGCCGGTCGGACTCGGCCTGGTCGCGGCGACGCTCATCCGGGAGCTCAGGCCGGGCCCGTTCAACACCGTCGCCCGGGTGGTCCTCTTCGTCCCCCAGGTGCTGCCGCTCGTCGCGGCCGGCATCGCCTGGACGTGGATGTACTCCTCGGACGGGCTCGTCAACCAGATCCTGCGGGCGTTCGGCCTCGGCGCGCACACGCGGGACTGGCTCGGCGACTTCACGTTCGCCCTCCCCGCCGTCGGCGTGATCGGCGTCTGGGTGATGCTCGGCTTCTGCACGGTGCTGATGCTCGCCGGCATCGGCAAGATCGACCCGTCCCTGTACGAGGCCGCCCGGCTGGACGGCGCGGGACGGCTCCGCGAGTTCCTCGCCGTGACGCTGCCCGGACTGCGTCGGGAACTCGTCGTCTGCACCACCTTCACCATGATCGCCGCCCTGGCCAGCTTCGACGTGATCCAGATCTCGACCCAGGGAGGACCCGGCTACCAGACGATGGTCCCCGGCGTGGAGATCTACCGGCTCACCTTCCTCCAGCAGCACGTCGGCCAGGCGTCCGCGCTGGCGGTGTTCCTGGCCGTCCTGGTCCTCGTCGTCATCTGGCCGATCCAGCGCCTGGGGAGGGAGAAGTGAGGACGTCCACCGCGCAGCGCGTCACCCGCACCGGCATCCTGCTCGCGCTGATGCTGTTCGCGATCGTGCCGCTGCTCAGCATGTTCACCACCGCCCTCGCGGAACCGGGCAGCCCCCCGCAGGGACTCAGCTGGCCGGCCCACCCGCACTGGCGCAACTTCCTCGACGCGTGGAACTCGGCGAACCTCCTCGCCCTGTTCCGTTCCAGCGCGCTGATCGTGCTGGGCGTCGTCCCGGCCACGGTCGCGATGGCCACCGCCGCGGGCTATGCGCTCGCCCAGCTGAAAGTGCCCGGCGGAAAGGCGATCTACACCGTATTGATCGTCGGCCTGACCCTGCCGGTCGAGGCGCTCATCACCCCGCTCTACTACGACCTCCGGAGCATGGGCCTGCTGGGGACGCGGCCGGCGATCGTCCTGCCGCTCATCGGGCTGCTGATGCCGTTCGGCGTCTTCTGGATGCGGGCCCACTTCCTCGGCGCCGAGACGGCGCTCACCGAGGCGGCGAAGATCGACGGCGCCGGCACCTGGCAGATCTTCCGCCGCGTCCACCTGCCGCTGGCCACCCCCGCCCTGTCCGCGCTGTCGGTCCTGTTCTTCCTCGCCACCTGGAACCAGTACCTGCTGCCGCTCGTCCTCGTCGACGACCCGGCGAAGCGCACGGTCGCCGGGGGACTCGGCGCCTTCCAGGGCCAGTACGGCACCGACATCGTCCTGCTCTGCGCCGGATCACTGCTGATCATTCTGCCCTCGCTGGTGATCTTCCTGGTGTTCCAGCGCAACTTCGTCAAGGCACTGCTGCAAGGGGCCGTCAAGTAACGGGCCCGGCCCGTGGAGGCCCCGAGAGGCGCCTCGTCCCCCCTTCGCCCCGCACCCATCTCGCATGACACCATCCGGAGGCAGCGCCGCATGAGCGCAACCTTGGACCCGAGGGGTCCCCACCACCCGTCCCCGCGGGAGCCGATCGCGGTCGAGGACGGCCCGCGCGACCCCGAACTGGCGGCTGCCGTGCGTCGCATAGCCCGCGTCCCCCGGCTGCTGGTGGCCTGCGCCTATGACGGCGTCCTCAGCCCGCCCGGCACCGATCGGGGCCAGGCCGTCGCGTCCCCCGAGGCCGTCGCGACCCTGCGGCTCCTCGCGGCGCTGCCGGACACCTCGGTCGCCGTGATGTCCGGCCGTCCGCTGGGCGAACTGGCCACGCTGTCGCGGCTGCCCGCCGAGGTGCACCTCATCGCCGGCCACGGCGTCGAGCACACCCTCGGACCCGCGCTGATCTACACGGACACCGGCGGCGCCCTCGACGCCCTGCGCGCCCAGACCTCCGCCGGGGCGGTGCTGTTCATCGGCGACGGCCACGCCGACGCGGAGGTGTTCGCGCGGCTGAACGGCCCGGACCTCGGCATCGACACCACCGGCGCCACCGGCGAGCCCGACGCCACGGCGGTCGTCGCGCTGGGGCTGCTGGAGCGAACCCGCCGCCGGTGGCTGCACGGAGAGCCGGCCGTCCCCATCGAACGTCACTCCCTGCTGTCCGACCGGCGCACGGTCGCGCTCCTCGCCCCCGACGCCACCGTCACCTGGCTGTGCCATCCCCGGCCCGACTCGCCCAGCTTGTTCGGGCACCTGATCGGGGGCGCCGCCGCCGGACGCCTGACCACCGGCCCCCACCGCGGTGGCCTGCCCCTGGGCCAGCGCTACCGGACCGCCACGATGACCCTTGAGACCCGGTGGCCCGGACTGACCGTCACCGACTGGCTGGAGTCGGACGTCCCGGACGATCCGGCCGGTCACACGGACGTGACGGGCACCACCACCCTTGTGCGGGTGCTGTCCGGTACGGGCACGGCCCAGGTGGAATTCGCCCCGCGCCCGGAATTCGGCCAGATCGACGTCCAGCTCGTGCCCCACCCCAACGGGCTGCTGGTGGCCGGTGCCGGTGAACGCGCCGCCCTCTACTCACCGCAGGTCGACTGGATCGTCCGGCCCGATGAGGACGGCCACGACACCGCGCGCGCCGTCGTCGACCTCGCGGCGTGCGGCGGCGCCGTCACCCTCGAACTGCGCCTGGGCGAACATGATCTCCATCATCCGCCGGTCGACATCGAGAGCCGCCGGACGCGGGCCGAACGGCCATGGCGGGACTGGGCCGCCGGGCTGCGCCTGCCGACCTTCGCGCGCGCCGACGTCCTGCGCAGCGCCCTGACCCTGCGCGGTCTGTGCCACGCGCCGACCGGAGCGATCCTGGCCGCCGCCACGACGTCCCTTCCCGAGGAGATCGGAGGCGTCCGGAACTGGGACTACCGGTACTGCTGGCTGCGCGACGCCGCGATGACGGCCCGCACCCTGGCCGACCTCGGCAGCCTCCACGAGGCCGAGGACCTGCTGCGCTGGACCGGCGACCTGATCGCGGCCACCGGCGGCCACCCCGAACGCCTGCACCCCCTCTACACCCTGGACGGCCGGCACCTGGGCCCCGAAGCGGTCATCGAGACCCTGCCCGGCTATGCCGGCTCCCGGCCCGTCCGCGTCGGGAACCTCGCCGATCGCCAGCTGCAACTCGACATCTTCGGCCCCGTGACCGACCTGATCGCCGCCGTGGCCGACGCCCGCGGCGGCATCGGGGACGAGGAGTTCGCCATCGTCGAGGCCGCGGTCCAGGCCGTCCGGCGACGCTGGCGCGAGCCCGACCACGGGCTGTGGGAGGCCCGGCTGCCCCGGCGCCACCACGTCTACTCCAAGGTGATGTGCTGGCTGGCGGTGGACCGCGCACTCCACATCGCGGCACGGCATCGCGGCCATGACCGTCCCGAGTGGCGACGGCTCCGCGACCAGATCGCCTCCGACGTCATCGAATACGGCTGGCATCCCGAGGTGAACGCCTACACCGTCGCCTACGGCCACTCCGACCTGGACGCCTCGTCCCTGTGGGTCGGGCTGTCCGGCCTGCTCGACCCCGACGACCCCAGGTTCCTGGCCACCGTCGAAAGAGTCGAAGCCGAGCTGCGCAGCGGTCCGGTCGTCTACCGCTACCGCTGGGACGACGGACTGCCGGGCCGAGAGGGCGGCTTCCACCTGTGCACGGCCTGGCTGATCGAGGCATACCTCCGCACCGGCCGCCGCGACGACGCCGAAGAACTGTTCACCCAGATGCTCAACACCGCCGGTCCCACCGGCCTGCTCCCGGAGCAGTACGACCCACTGACCGAACGGGGTCTCGGCAACCACCCCCAGGCCTACAGTCACCTGGGCGTCATCCGCTGCGCACTCCTCCTGAACACCTGAAGCCTGCCCACAGAGGTCGGCCCGCGACGATGGCAGATGGGCGGCTCCGCATCGATCCAAATCGTACGACCGCAGGTCGTCAATCTTCTTGTCGTCATTCCCGATGTCTCCTCGCCGCCGGGCGAAGATCTCGGAGATCGGCGGCGGCCGGATCGGTGGCCACGTGAGGCCAGCGTTTGCCTCTCCCCGCCTCCATGTGTTGATTCGCCTTGTCGGCGCTGATTTGATCACTGTGGTGAAAGGGTGGCGATCTGGGACGACAATGGCCATCTTCGATTAGCGCACGCCATTCTCGGGAGACGTGATGGCTGACCTGGCCAAGGAGTACTACCGCAGTAGAACCGATGCGATCATCGAAAGATTCGGGCCGGGGCCCCGGGTTCACTTCCACAACGGTTACATCGAGAAGCCCGGCGTGCCGCCCGAGGCCACTTTGGACGAGCTCCGCGACAGTATGAACGCCTTTCAGGAGAAAATGCTGAAATTCGCGACGGATCACTGGCGTTCCTTCGCCGACCTGTCGGGACGCGTCCTCGACGCGGGGTGCGGGCTGGGCGGCACGAGCATCTGGCTGGCCCAGAACTTCGGCGCCGACGTCACTTCGGTGACCAACGTCGCCGAGCACATCCCGCTGATCAACACCTTCGCCGCCCAAGCCGAGGTGGCCGAGCTGGTGCACCCCCACTGCAGCGACATCCACACATTCGCGGCGGACCCCGGCCGGTACGACGCCGTCGTGGCGCTGGAGGCGTCGTGCTTCTTCGACCGCCACCGCTGGTTCTCCATGCTGAGCTCGATGCTCCGGCCCGGCGGCCACGTTCTGATCGAGGACGTATTCCTCGGTGCCGAACCGGGGTGGAAGAATACCTTCGACGCGACCCATCACACCGATGTGGGGTCCGTCGAGGAATATCATCAGGCCGCCGACGCCGCGGGATTCCGCTTCATCGGCGGCATCGACATCAGCTCGCACATGGCCGACTTCGCCGACTGGACGATCGCCTGGAATGCTCTGAGAGCCACCCAGCCAGGAGCGGATACCGAGGGGCTGAAAAGGGCCATCGAGGCACAGCGGGCACTTCAGCGTGTCACCGGACGCGAAGTCGACGGAATCCGGGGCCAACTCCTCGCCTACGAACTCGCGGCACCCTCTCTCTGACCCGCTCAGGGCTCGAAGGGACCGGTGCCACGCCGCACCGCGGCTTCGAACTCCCGCCGGTGGACCGTCCCGCCGCCGTGGCGGTCCACCCCGAAGCGGCCGGACAGCGCTCAGCCCGTGCCACCCCACGGGCCGTGGTCAGGAGAAGTCGGCCTTGGCCATCAGGGCGAACAGTGCGTCGAGGAACTCGCCGTCCATGAACTTGGGCCATCTGCTTCTTGGTCGGTTCGGGGTCGAGGTCCTCGACGGTAGCGGGCGGCCCGCAAGGACGTCGGGCTGCTCGTCGGCGCCGTCGATGACGGCGCCCGAGGACAGGAACACGATCCGCTGCACACCGGCCTTGGTGGCCGCCTAGATCAGGGCGGTGGTATCCATGCCGTAGGGCAGGGCGAGGAAGACGGCGGTCACCCCGTCCAGCGCGGCGGGGAGCGTCCGGGGGACGGTCAGGTCGGCCTGAACGACCTCGACGCCGTCGGGCAGGGCGGCCTTGCCGGGAGTGCGGGTGAGCGCGCGGACACGGTGACCCTCGGCAGTCAGGTGAGGAGTTCCGCGAGCCGGGCCATCTCGGTGGGTGGGTCTATCACCGGCTGGATGAGGAGTTCGTCAACGCCGGCCTGTTCCAGAGTGCTGATGCGGGCGAGGAGTTCGGCGCGGGTGCCGACGAGGGCCAGGGTGTTCATCAGCGAGGGCAGGACCAGGTCCCGGTCCTGGGGTGCGATGCGTCCGAGGTAGTTGGGGTAGAGCTTGGTGTGCCTGTCCGGCGCGGTGGCGGTGGTGCCACGCCGGTCGAGGAGCCGCTGCACCGCCTCGCGTTCGGCGGGGCCGAGTTGCTCGACGAAGGCGGGCGTGTCGGCGGCGGTGTCGGCGGCGAAGGCCAGCAGCGACAGGACGAGGTGGCCCGTCGCGTCCCGGGCCGCGTCGCGGTGCGGGTCCTCGCCGTCGTCGAGTATGTGCAGTGCGGTGACCACGTAGGAGTTCGCCGGGGAGTCGGGGACGCCGGGCGTGCGGCGGACGTCGTGCAACGCCTGCCACGCGGCGGGGTCCAGCAGGCCGAAGGAGATGAGGCCGGCGCCACGGCGGCCGGCGACGGCGGCGGCCTTCGGTCCCAGCGCGGCCACGACGAACTCGATCGGGTCGGTGGTGTTCACGTGAGCCCCGGCGTGCAGGAACCGGATGTCGCCGCCCCGGTCGCCCTCGCGGTACTCGGTCGAGCGTCCGGCGCACAGGTCTTGCAGTGCGGCGGTGAAGCTCTCCAGCGTGCCCGCCGTGGCCGGCCGCATGCCCAGGGTGCGCCGGGCGGTGTTTCCCGTGCCGACTCCGCAGATGATCCGGCCCGGGGCCAGGGCATTGAGGCCGGCGAACCCGGCGGCCGCGGCCGGGGCCGAGCGCAGCGCCGGTGAGGTCACGCCGATGCCGAGCCTGATGCGGCTGGTGGCCTTCGCGCACAATCCCAGGGCGATGAAGGGGTCACCGTGGACCATCGGGGTGTCGTTGACCCAGAAGCTGTGCAAGCCCAACTCCTCGGCCCGCACGGCGAGGTCCTCCACACCTGGGCGGGCGGTGACCACGACGCCTGTACGCATCAAACCCCCAAAGGCACAAGAACCGAATCGAACTCGCCCAGTCTGACGGCTCTGCGGCTCTGCGCTTATCTCCGCGCGCCAAGGAGTAAGCCGACAGGAGGCAAAGGTGCTTCAGGCGGCGTTTGACCGGTCGTACTGTCGAACCCATTGCCGAGGAGGAGGTCTAATGCGCCGTGTCACCTATTCGATGAGCATGTCGCTTGACGGTTACATCGTCGGGCCGGACGGCGGCTTTGACTGGGAGGTTCCCGGCGAGGACGTCTTCCGCTACTGGATCGATGAGATACGCGAGGTCGGCGTCCACCTGCTGGGGCGACGGCTGTACGAGACGATGTTGTACTGGGAGACCGCCGACCGGGATCGTTCGCTCGACGACTCAGAGCTCGAATGGACCGCGCTGTGGAACCCGCTGCCAAAAGTGGTGTTCTCCACCACGCTGGCGGAGGTTCAGGGCAATGCCCGCCTGGCCTCCGGTGGCCTGGCCGAGGAGATCGAGCGGTTGCGAGCCGAACCGGGGGAGGGCGACATCGCGATCGGCGGTGCGACTCTGGCCGCCGAGGCGGCCGCGTCGGATCTGATCGACGAGTACCGGACCATGGTCTACCCGGTGCTGGTCGGCGGCGGCATCCCGTTCTTCCCGCAGCAGGAGCGCCGGGTGGATCTCGAACTCGTCGAGACCCGCACCTTCAGCTCAAGAGTCGTCTACCTCCGCTACCGCGTGGCGCGTTGAAGTAACCACCGCGACGCGCCCGGCCGTCCCATGTCGCCGCGGCCGGGCGCGGTGCCGTGCGGCGGGTCAGCCGATGGCGACGTAGTAGCCGTCCTTGGCCATGATCCGATTGGCCTTGAGGAAGGCGCTCAAGCGTCCGCCGGCGGCGCTGTTCTGGGCGGCGGGGACCATCGCGCGGGAGAACCCGCGCGGGTCGCCGCCCTCGGCCGTGGAAGCGAACGGATACTCATCACATGTCTGGCCGGGCGGACGGGGCAGGCTCGGCGGGCAGACGGTGCGGCGGTTGCGGGCGATCTGCGCGGCGTCGGTGATGCGGTGCAGAGGGTGCCGGTACCCGTACTGGCCCGGATGGCCGGGCAGGGACGCCTGGGCGGTGGCGATGTGCGAGGCGACCGCGGTCACGGCGGGGTCCGCGCGCTTGAGCGTCCATAGCGCCAGCCCGGCGGGGTGCACGCAGCCGCCCTTGGCGCCCAGGTAGGACGCGCTGTCGCAGCGGACGTCGCCCAGCGGGGTGGCGGTGCGGGAGCCGCCCTGCAGGTCGCGGAACTCCACCTTGATCGCCGCGGTCCTGGTCGCCGATCCGGACAGGCCGGCGGTGAAGTCGAAGGTGCGCCTGGTCCCCGCGACCAGGCCGAACGAGGTCAAGCGCGGCGACAGCGAGCAGCCGCCCTTGCACAGGGGCCGCACCTGGATGACATGGCCCCGGACCGTCCCGCGTGAGGCCACGACGTTGACCGCGACCTTGTGGTGCCAGGTCCGCGAGGTCGCCGACAGCGTCTCGGTCCGCTGAATGCTCACCTCGGCGTGGCCCAGGATCTGGCCGCTGGTGGTGCGCTGCTCCACGACCAGCGCCAGCGGCCGGCACGCCGACAACCGCTCCAGTCCCGCACAGACGGCGGCCGCGCTCGCGGCGCGGGTGGGGGAGCTAATGGTGAGAGTGGGCTCCACCGGCAGGCTCGCCGAGGCCGTGCCCGGCACGAGAACCAGGGCGGCGACAGTCGCGGCGGCCGTGACCACGGCAACGCCGAGACGCAGGGTGGTGCGGCCTGAACGGTGCACCCGAAGTCTGGAATGTGAGGTTGGTGTCACTCGATGAAGGTAAAGGGAAGGTAATGTGCCCGTCCCGGCGATGACCTGCTCCGGACACCCGAGCCGCCGCCACGCCGAAGCGGCGGAGCAGGACGATCCCCCTCCCGCGCTCCGGCCGGAGGAGAGAGGTTCGGCTCCACGGCGCTCAGCCTCCCCTCGACATTCCGCATTGCCGACCCCGGCCGCCCTGGCTTCAGGCGGTCACTCCGTGCGGAGGGCGATGGCGGTGCGGGTGCGAGCCGCCCACCCGGCGGGCAGCAGAGCGCCCGCGGTCGCGATCACCAGTCCGCCCAGGAGCAGCGGGATCACGAGCGGCAGGTCGTAGACCGCCGCGTCGACGGCCGGAATGTCGGTTCCCGCGGCGTGGCCCATGATCGGAAGGACGACACCGTGGACGGCGACGCCGATGGGAACACCGATCACGCCGGCGATGAGACCGACACCCGCCACGGACGTGATGACCATGGCCGTCGTCTGCCGCGGCGACATGCCGAGCGCCTTGAGAACTCCGAGATCGCGCACTCGTTCGCGAGTGTCGAGGACGGCGGTGTTGAGCACCCCGAGACCGGCGACGGAGAGCAGGAGAACGGTGAGGGCGCCGGCCAGAGCGTCCATGGAGACCACGGTGTCGCTGAGCTTGTTGCTGTTGCGGGTCGCCGAGACGCCGAGCGGCTCCAGGTCCCGGTTCGCCGCCTCGATGTAGTCGTCACGGTCGACGCCCGGCTTCAGGCGGACGTTGAACCGGTACGAGAGAGGGTCTATCCGCGGCTGTAGCGGGGCGATCGACGTCCGGTCGAGCACGATGAGCATGCCCTCCTGGCGGACGTCCAGGGCTTCCCCCACGATCTTCACGGTCGATGACCGGGATCCGTTGACGAGCGCGATGCTGTCGCCGATGCGGGTGCCGGTCGCGCGCAGGAAACCGGACGCCGTGACGACCTCGCCCGTCCCGTGGAACCAGCGTCCCCGGATCATCTGCCACGACGCCCAGGAGGAGTCCCCCTGATAGGAGATCACCGTGGTCGATCCGGCCAGGCCGGCCACCCCGAGATTCGCCTCGGCGCTGTTGAACCACTGCCCGGTGCCCGGCTGCCGGGTGATCGCGGCGTCGACCTTCTCGGTGTTCACGGCCGAGGTCGGGTCGCCGACCACCACGTCACCCGGAGATCGGAGGTTGATGCCGCTCTGAACGCCGTTGAGGGAGAGCGCCAGACCGATTCCGAACGTGGCGCCGATCGTGCCGACCGCCACGGCGACCGCCATCGTCGCCGATCGACCGGGACGCGCGAACGGGGTGGCCAGGCCGAGCGTCAGCGGGCGGGGGAGAGGGAGCCGCCCGAGCATCCGCCGGGCCACGCGGCCCCGGTCGCGACTCGGTGTGCGGCCCATGGTGATGGCCTCGACGGTGCGCAGGTTCCCCGCTCGGCGAGCCGGAACCCAGGCGCCGGCGGCGATGGTGAGAAGGGCCACGGCCGCGACGAGGACGTCCACCCATGGGGCGATGCCGGCTCGGCCGACGCCGTACACCTCTGCCGTGTCGCCCAGCACAGGGATCGCCACGAGGTTTCCGAAGACCAGACCGAGCAGGGTTCCCGCGCCACCGGGGATGAGAGCCTGCCCCAGGTGAGCCCGCACCACCTGACCGGGCGTGAATCCGAGCGACTTGAGGATTCCGATGCGGCGTGTGCCGGCCGCCACCGCGCCGCCCACGACGATCCCGATGACAAGGATCGACATGATGAGACCGAGGATGCCGAACGCCACGATGAAGGGCGCGAACGTCGCCGAGACACGGGTCGCGGCCAGCCGCACTTTCAGCCAGGGCTGCACTCCGACCAGTGACCTCCCGGGTGCCAGGGCGGCGATCGCGGTCCGGTCCGCGTCCATCTGGGCGTGGGTCGACGCCGTCTCGAACCGGTAGAGCATCTGGTAGTCCGCCCGGCTGCCGGGGGCCGTGAGCGAGGGGATCGTCGTCCGCGGGACCCAGGCGTCGGCTGTCTCGCCGGCAGAACGGGCGATGCCGACGACCTTGAACAGCCGGTCGCCCGGCACACCCGGAAAGCGCATGGTGTTGCCCAGGACGAAGGGCTCGTTGTGGGCGCTCATGACGATCTCGCCCGGCTTGGTGGCCCAGCGCCCCTTGGTGAGGGTCAGGTCGTCGACCGGGCCGCCGGGTTGACGACCCACAACGGTCAGGTCCGCCAGCTGGATACCGGGTGGCAGACCCCCATCGGTGTCCACCGGGGTCGGCTTGACCGACACCAGCGGGTAGGGACCGGCGGCGGTCGTGACCTGGCGGGCTCGCGCGGTGGCGGACACTTGGGCCGGGGTGATCTGCGACGAGTCGAAGCGCGCCGACAGGTGGGCGCCGCGCATCCGGTTGAACGCATGGTCGAACGGGCCTTCGGAAGCGACGATGAGACCGGCGGCCAGTACCGCCGCGGTGACCGCGAGCGTGGTCGTGAGGCCCATGACCAGGGTCTGGACGCGACGGCGCCCGACGCCCGCGCGCACGATGGTGCCGAGGCCCCCGGTCATTGGGTGACCGCCGCGCCGTCTCGGACGAGCCGGCCGTCCACGAGTTCGATCGTGCGCGTGGCGCAGCTCGCCGCGAGGCCGGTGTCGTGAGTGACCAGCAGGATGGTCTGCCCGCGTTCGTTGAGCTCACGGATGAGCCGGACGACGCTGCCGGCGGATGCGCGATCCAGCGCACCGGTCGGCTCGTCGGCCAGGATCAGGGGCGGCCGGTTCATGAGCGCACGAGCCAGAGCGACGCGCTGGCGCTCGCCGCCGGACAGGCGTCCCGGGAAGGTGCCCCGGTACTGCTCGATGCCGAGGTCGGCCAGCAGTTCGAGGGCGCGCTCGCGGGCCTTGGCCCGGGGCATGCCGGCCAGTTGGGCGGGCAGCAGCACGTTGTCCTGGACGGTCAGGTCGTCCAGCAGGTTGAAGAACTGGAAGACCATGCCGATCGTCGCCCGCCGGTACTTGGCGGAGCCGGCCTCACCGAGCCGGTCGACACGGACGCCGTCCACGGTCACCGTGCCCTCGTCGGGCCTGTCGAGTCCCGCGATCATGTTGAGCAGGGTCGACTTGCCGCTGCCGGAGGGCCCCAGCACGGCCGGCGCCTCGCCGCGCCGAATTTCCAGGGTGAGGTCGCTCAGCGCTGGATCTCCGGCCTCGTACCGCTTTGTCAGATGACTGATCGAAATGAGGGGGCCGGCCTCGGAGCCGGTCGTCTTCTCCATGGCTCGACGCTAGAAACGGAGCACCGGCCGCCGCGTCGTCCGCGATGTGGAAGCCGGTCCGGGGTCATCCTCAAGGCGTACATCGCTCGGACCGGCCACGTGGTCACGGCGGGTGATGCGTGCCGGCGGGCGCCCTTGCGACACTGTCAAGGTGCACAAGGTCCTTGGCCGATGGAGCGCGAACGTCGCCGCCTTGGGGCGCCCGGGCGGCCCCGCCAAGCCGGTGACCCGCCGCGCCCTCCTGCTGGACGGCGGGCTGGCCTTCCTGGTCGCCGCCCTGATCGCCGCTCGCGCGGGCGCCCACGGTGAAGTGGTCGACTCCACGGCCACCCTCGCCAGTTCGGGGCGGGCCTGGGGGATCGTGACCGGTCTCGCGGTCGCGCTACCCCTCGTGTTCCGGCGGCGGGTTCCACTGACCACGTTCTGGCTGGTCCTGCTCGTGGTGCACTTCGGCCGTCACGACTCGGGGGTGGATCCGACATTCCTGGTGGTGGCCACGGTGATCGCCGCCTACAGCGCAGCGATGCACAGTCCGTACCAGATGCCGGCGATCAGCAGCATCCTGCTCGGCACCGTGGTGCTGCTGGCCGACTACCGGTCCAGTCTGACGTCGGTTCGTCCCGGCATTCTCATGGTCGGATTCTTCGTGCCGGTGGTGCTGGCGGCGGCCACCATCCGCACATGGAGACAGCAGATCCGGGCCCTGGAACTCCAGCAGCGACTCGCCACCCGGCGGGCCGCCGAGGAGGAGAGGGCACGCATCGCCCGCGATCTTCACGACGTCGTCACCCACAACGTGAGCGTGATCGTGATCCAGGCCGGAGCCGCCCGCAAGGTCATGGACAGCCGTCCGGAACTGGCCCGGGAGGCACTTCTCGCCGTCGAGAGCGGTGGCCGGGCCGCCATGACCGAGCTGCGGCACGTCATGGGGCTGCTCACGATGGACGGCGACGAAGCCCGGACCGAGCCGCTCGGCGCGGGTCAGGAGAGCGGGAGCGGGGCCGTGCTCGCACCTCGGCCCGGCCTCGATCAGGTCGCGGACATGGTCGGCCGGGTTCGCGACACCGGCGCGGCCGTGGAACTGCAGGTCAACGGGCCCGTTAGGCCATTATCGCCGGGTGTCGACCTCGCGGCCTACCGGGTGGTTCAGGAGGCGCTCACCAACACCCTGAAGCATGCCTCGGGCTCGCAGGTCACCGTGCTGGTCGAATACCTTCCCGGGACGGTCCGGCTCCGCATCACGAACACCGGCAACGCGAACGGCGCCGAGGACATACAGCGCACCCGCGTGGACGGCATGGGAGGCGGGCACGGCCTCGTCGGGCTTCGAGAGCGCATCGGGATCTACGGAGGAACCTTGGAGACCGAGCACCTGCCGAGCGGCGGCTACCGCCTGGAGGCCCAGATCCCGACGGACGCCGGATGAGCGACGCCCTCCGGGTCGTCATCGCCGACGACCAGGCCCTGGTGCGGACCGGCTTCACCATGATCCTGGTCGCGGACGGCATCGAGGTCGTCGGTCAGGCCGGCGACGGCGAGGAAGCGCTCGAACTCGTTCGCCGGACGAGCCCGGACGTGGTGCTGATGGACATCCGGATGCCGCGGCTCGACGGACTGGAGGCGACCCGCCGGATCCTCGGGCGCGACGGCCCGGCCCCGCGCGTCGTCATCCTGACGACCTTCGACCTCGACCAGTACGTGTACGCCGCGATGGCCGCGGGCGCGAGCGGGTTCCTGCTCAAGGACGTGTCGCCGGAACAGCTGGTCGCGGCGGTGCGGCTGGTGCGGACCGGCGATGCCCTGCTCGCACCGATGATCACCCGTCGGCTCATCCAGCGCTATGCCCGGCGGGACCGCCGGTCCTTTGCCCTCCCCGAGGATCTGTCCGCGCTGACGGCCCGGGAACTGGAGGTCTTGACGGTCCTGGCCCGGGGCCGGAACAACGCCGAGATCGCGCAGACCCTGCAGCTCAGCGAGACGACCGTGAAGACGCACGTCACCCGGATCCTGGGCAAGCTGAATCTACGGGACCGGGCCCAGGCGATCGTCCTGGCCTACGAAGTAGGGCTCATAACGCCGGGCTCGGAGGTCTGAGACGACCTCTCATGGACGTACTCGGTCAGGGCTGAGACGGTCGGGCGATCGTTGCTCAGCCGGTGGGGGTGGCCCAGTTGAGTTCGTAGCCCGATCGTTGGAGAGCTATCGCCGTTTCTTGCATGTCGTCCTCGCGGAGCTCGCGCCACGTGCGGAGGAGAGTGGTGATCGGTTCGGGAAGCGGCCCGTCATGGGTCCGCTGCGAAGTCTCCCAGCGGAGGCTGATGGTGGGCACGCCGTTCACGACCCGTCCGGTCGGGACGGCTTCGAAGGGGTGCCGGTACAGAGTGTGCCGGTTGAATTGCGCGTCGAGCAGCATCAGCGCCCTGGGGGCCAGGCCCGTCACCTGATCAAGCGCGGTCAAGAGATCGAGGTTCTCCCACAGGATCACGAGCCGGGTCATCTTCATCACCGACGGTAATGCGCCCAGGTTGCCAATCGCGGTGGCGGCGTCCTGGCCGCGGTAGAACATTCGGCAGATCACGAACCCGACGTAGGAGTGCTCCATGTCCTCGGCGAGCATATGGACCTGAGGTCGGGGAATCGCTCCGGTGGCGTGAAGCTCAGCTTTGCTCGCCTCGATCAGGATACGTGGCAGTTCTGAGGTGATGTCGGGCACGAGATCAATTCTCCCTTCATTTCCGCCGGCGCGTCAGCCGAAGCGCGGATTGATTCAGATGCCGATGTGGATATGGCTCGCCCAGAGGGAGGGCTGCCGCGGGTGCTTTCGGCGCATGCCGCTCAGGGCGTCGCGGAGTGCGGCGGGCGCGCGGCGGGGATCGGGGCGGCCGTGGGTGAGCCCGGTGTAGACGAGCTCGGCGATCGTGGTGGCCGCGGCGTCGTCCACGGCCCAGAGGGTGCCGATGACCTGGGGGTATCCGGCCAGGTGGAAGGCGGACGCCAGGTGGACGACCTCGTCGGCCAGATCGGTCGTCGAAACCGCGCTGTCGCAGGCGGAGAGATAGGCCAGCGCTGCGGAGCCGAGGCGCAGGCGGGAGATGGCGGCCGCGGTGAGCGGACGCCGCTCATGGTCGTGGAGCCGGAGGTGACCGTTGGACGGGCTGGCGGTGGTGACCGCATGGCAGGCGAAATGCGCCCACGCACTGTGCTGGAGCGCGGCGGTGACGGTTTCGCTGGTGGCTTCCGGCCCGATGAGCACGTGCGGATCCGGTGCCCGTTCGGCGACGAGAGTGGATTCACGGAAGGCCCCGGGAAGGGCGGAGGCATTGGGGGTTTCCGGCATTCCGACGACGAGCGTCCGAGTGGACGGCCCACCGCTGGCCGTCGTCCGGGCATGGGCCAGCGCGCGAATGGACGGCGTATAGGAGCAGACCGCTCGGACGAGCATCGATTCGCCGGTCGCCTCGTCCCCGGCAGCGTGCAGTGGGAGAAAGCCGAGCAGGCCCGTCGGAATCCACCACATTCGCTGGTCGGGCGCGGGATCAACGATGTCGAGGACGGGAACGCAGATGTTCTCCCACACCCACGACAGGGTTTCCGAGAGGACCCGCTCTCCGCGTTCTTTCGCACTGCGGTACGGGGATCTGCAGTCGGTCTCCAGCGCGGTCAGGAAGCGGTTCACATGTCCGCGGACGGTGGCGGGGGTGAGCTGCGGCAATGACCGCAGCCGGAGGCCGCTGCCGGTGAGGATCAGCGCGTCGCTGCGGTAAGCGCTGACGTTGACGACGACGATGGGGCCCTGGCCGGCTTGGACGAAGAGTTCCGCGGCCCTGGGCGGAAGCAGGAAACGGTCCATGCCCGGCAGCGCGCGGGCGGCGGCGATGACCGTCTCCAGTTCGTCGGCCAATTCCCGGCGGCCGTTCGGCTGTTCGCCCTCATCCTTCTCCAGCCACGTACTGAGCCATTCGAAGCGGTCCGCCAGCCGAGGATCCCGGTCCCGTAGCGCGGACATGTCGGTTCGGATGTCCAGCGCCTGCGCCATCAGCACGGTCCGGCCGAGTTCGAGCAGTTCCAGCGCCCGGTCGGGAGCGTTCATCTCCACCGCCAGCGCGGCGGCGTCGCTCGCCAGACCCCCGTACTGGCCGAGCCAGTGCTCGGAGTCGTGGCGGTGGAGGCTCCGCGCGGCGAGCAGCGGCAGCAGCTCGACGGCGGTGGCGTAGCCGTCGAGGGCGAGTTCGGTCCGGCCGTCGGCCGCCGCGATGTCCCCCCAGCGGCGAGCGGCGTCCACGCGGCCCCGCACCGATGATGTCGGGTCCGCCGCCGACTCCCGGAACAGCTCGATCGCCTCGGACAGTGCGGCTCGGTCACCGAGACTTTCGTGACGTGTCCGGTGTATCTCCGCCAGGATCTGCAGGAACGCACCGCGATTCGGGTGGTCGCGGGCGACGGAGTTCAACGCGTCGCGGGCCAGTCCGGCGGCCTCGTCCAGAAGGCCGGGATCGGCCGTGTGGGAGCTTCTGTGATGAAGGGCTTCAGCCAGGGCGGACGTCACCGCGGGACGACCCGGGTGCTCGGCGGAAACTCCGGCGAGAGCCCCCCGCAGGAGGGTCTCCGCCGCGTCCAGCTCGGCCGTGTCCGAGGTCAGCGCGTAGCGCATGTGGTGAATCTGGCTGAGGTTCGCCAGGTGGTTGATCCGGAAGGGGTGCCCCGCCGGGACGACCTTGACGGCGTCCCGCGCCACGGCGTACGCCTCGTCGAGCGCGGCCTCGTCGCCGGTGCGGTCGAACAGGGCGCGCAACATCCCGGAGAGGTTCAGCTGGTAGAGCGCGCGGTCCGCGTGGTCGCGGGGCGCCACCGCCAGGGCGCGTCGCTGAGCGAGGCCGGCCTCGCGCAGCGATTCCAGTTCGCCCGTCCGCCAGTAGCGGGCCTCCAGCGTGCGTCCAAGGTTGGTCAGCCTGGCGGCGAGCATCCAGCCGGACGAGGTCGTTTCCGCGGTCGCCGACCGGCCCAGCTCGACGGCCTCGTTGAGCACGGCGAGGTCGCCGGTCCGGCTGTATTCGCTGTACAGCATGACGCCCATGGACATGGCGACGACCTCGCGACGCGGGTCGAGGGCGTCGAGCGCGGCGAACGCCCGGCGGGACGCGGACAGGGCCACGGCCAGGCTTGCGGGGGACCCGTCGGCCAGGAACGACGCGTGCAACGCCCAGGCGAGGTTGGCCAGGCAGGTCCCGTGGTTCGGGTCGCCGTCCGGGATCACGTCCACGGCCTGACGGCCGACGGTGATCGCCTCGCTCAGCGCGGCGGGCTCGCCGGTCTGCTCGTACCAGATCCGCAGGGCGGTGCCCAGCACGTTGAGTCGCTTGGCCGGCATCCCGCCGTCAGGGAACGGCGCGGCATCACGGGCCGCGCGCACCGCCTCCCGTGCGTCGTCGAGGTCGCCGCTGTTCTCGTAGCGCAATTGCAGGACCAGGCTGAAGTCGACCAAGTACAACCCGCGCCGCGGGTCGTGCTCCGGCATCGCGGTCAATACTTCGCGCAGTGCCCGGAACGCGCGTTCGACCGCTTCGGGCTCGCCCGAGGCCAGCGCCGCGCTGACCATATGGTGGACGTTCTCGGAACTGGGCTGAGGGTCGCTGCGGGCGGCCGGGACATAGGTGTAGCCGCCCTCTTGCAGTTCCTTCACGGTGGCCACGAAGTCGTCCGGGAGGAAGTCCCGCCAGATGTCGAGCACTTCGATGATCAGCCCCGGTAGCGCCGGGCGCTCCGCGGTGTGCGGTTCCCCCCACCGAATGTCGAACGACGAACCCGGGCCGGTCCTGGGCTCGAACGGATATCGGGTCACGCTGTAGTCGTCGACTGTGGCGTCGAGGAACATCAACGCGCGCCCTTCCACCAGGTCCGGCGCGCCGAGCGAGATCAGGAGATCGGCCTGCTCCCATACGATCAGGACCCGGTCGGCGGGAAGGGCGGACGGCGGGTGACCGAGCCCGCGCACGGCCCACGCGGCGTCATCGCCCCGATCGAATTCCCGGGCCACCACGCAGCCCGCGTAGGAGAGGCCGGAATCCCCGGTGAACATGTGCAGCTGGGGCCGCGGGACGCCCGCACTCTCGTGCAGGCGCGTCCGGAGGGCCATCAAGACGGACTCGTGAACGGCGGCGACCATCTGAGAAGAGTTCATCGAGCCCGCTACCCCGCGTTACTTCTGCCCACCGCTGTCGTCGTTGTCGTCGCGCTCGACGGCCGACAACGCCCGGACGATCCGTTCGATGTCGCGAGCCGAATAGTTCTCCGCTTCGGCCAGCCCGTCCTCGTCGACCTGAATGCGCTTGCCCTTGTGGCGGTCGATGAACTTCCGCACCGCCACCCCCGTGGCGGCCCAGGCGGCGGCGTTACCGGCCGTAGCGACCACGGTCGTGAGCACATCGGTACCGGCGCCGCGGACCCGCCGCGCCTGCGGGACGGCGGAAACACCCTCGTCGACCAGCAGTGACAGCAGTTCTTCCGCGTTGGATGACGTGATGACGAACTCCACCGCCCCGGGCCCGTCGGCTCGCTGCCAAACCAGGACCAGGTCGTGCGCGTCACCGTCTTCGTTCCCAGCCACTCGACCCCCCTTGTGAGCACTTGGACGATAGCCGATCCCGGTGCTCATGGCGATGTTTGTGAAGGCATCCCATTGAAGGTGTGCATGTGATAAACCTGTCGCCGTGGCGCCTCGTCGAGAGGATCTTGAGAAATCATGCCGGAGGAAATGTCGACGGTCGCGGACATCGCGGCCAGGCTGCTCGATCCGTCTTTCTCGCCGCAGGCTTTCACCCCGCAAGGCGCCGACTCGGGCGTTCGGGCCAACTCGATGTGGCACGGCTCGGATGAAGCGCTGAGGAAAGCGGGTCTGCGCGCGGGGACGGCGGTCCGCACGCGTGATCTGACGGCGGTGCTGAGCGGCCGCCACGTTCGCACCGGTGCGCCCATCATCCCCGCCGGTGAGGTCTTCGACCTCACTTTCAAGGCCCCGAACTCCCTGTCCCTCCTCTGGAGCCGGCTCGCGCCCGGCCCGCGCGCGGACGTCGAGGAGGCGGTGCTGGACTGCGCGGCCCGCATGCTCACCCGGCTCACCGCCGACAATCCGGTGATCAATGGCATTCGGCCGGCGCGATCGCTCGTCGCGTCACTGGTCCTGCACGCCGTCGGCACGCTGTCGGCGGCGAACGGCGCGATTCCTCCGATGCTCCACGTCCACAGCCTCCTGTTCGCCGTCCTGGACGAAACCGGAACTTTGACGCTGCCGGACGAAGCCACGCTGTACAACGGAGAGACCCTCGCTCAATGTGACGCCTTCGGCGAAGGGGAGCTCGCCCAAAGAATGGTGGAACTGGGGTACTCGGTCGTCCGCACCCCCGGCAACGCCGAACACTCCTTTGAAATGGCCGGTGTCCCCCAAGAACTGCTCGACGACCACGAGTTCTGGCAGAACACCGGCTGCGCGGTAGCGAGCTTCGGCTAGCCCCGTAGCAGCGGACGACCTCGACCGTTTGATCTCGCCCTGGAGAGGGTGACCAGCGGGGACGAGGCCGAGCGCATGCCGGTGAGCAGGCGGGTACCGGCCGACGCCGGATCCTGCCGCCGGATGCCACCGATCACGGTGAACCACCGCACCGACCCGACCCTGCGGCCCGCCGCGACACGACGTGATGACCGGCGGCGGTCATCACGGAAACCGGCGTGACCTCGTGCGCTGCCGGCGGCTTCGCGGTGGCGGCGATGCGAAACCGTCGCCGCGAACGCGCCTGAGCTTCCCCCACGGCACGGACGAGCGCGCTGTGGGCGGTTCGGGTTCCCGGGGTGCGCCGGCACCGAGCGCCGCGGGGGTTCCGGACCTTCTCGCGGCCGGGTTCGTGCCGGCCATTGACCCTTGTACAGGATCCTGGTTATTGTTCCGCCCATGTTGGACGCACGGTTCCTGACGCGGAACGGCATGACCGCCCGGCAATTGGCGGCCGAACTGCTCAATCAGCGCACGGATTCGCGGTTGCCGAGGATCCGTGACTACGCCGAACGGCTCGGTGTCGGCAACGGCACGGTGCAGGCGGCCTTGCAGCTGCTGGAGAGCGCGGGCGCGGTGCAGACCGAGGCCCGCGGGCATCTCGGCACCTACCTGCGGGCCGTCGACCGGGCCGGACTGTGGCAGCTGGCCGGGCTCGGGACGATGCTCGCGGCGATGCCGCTGCCGTACTCGCGCCGGTACGAGGGCCTGGCGACCGGGCTGCGGGAGGCGTTCGAGGACGCCGAGATCCCGTTCGCGCTGACGTTCATGCGGGGCGCGCAGGTCCGGCTCGACGCGCTGCTGGCCGGACGGGCGGACCTGATCGTGGTGTCCCGGCTGGCGTTCGAGGAGTTCGGCGAGGACTACCCGATCGCCCAGCTCGCCGACCTGGGAGCGCGCACGTTCGTCGGTGCGCACGGGGTGCTGCTGCGGGCGGGGGCGTCGCTGGACGATCCGGGGCTGGCGGTGGCCGTCGACACGAGTTCCGTCGACCAGCAGCGGCTCACCCGGCTCGTCTTCGCCGAACGGCCCGTCCGGTACGTCGAGACGTCGTACATGCAGCTCGGGGAGCTGTTCCGGCGGGGCGAGGTGGACGCGACGGTGTGGAACCTCGATGAGATCCACCAGCACATCGACGAGGAGGTCACGACGATCCCCTTCGACGAGGTGACGTCGACCGATCTCGCGGGCCGGAACTCCAGTGCGGTCCTGGCCGCCCGCGCCGACGCCTCGTCCGCCCTGGACGTGGTGCGCGACCGCCTCTCGGCCGAGCTCGTGACCCGCACGCAGCAGGCCGTCCTGACCGGCGACCGGCTGCCTTCGTACTGATTCGCGCTGAGAGGAGGCCGTCCCATGGACCGGCTGTTGGACGAGCGGCTGGAGACCTTCGAGAAGACCGGCCAGGTCGCACCCGAGATCTGCCGTTTCGTACGGACCGAGCTGGACGCGCTCGACGCGGCGGGCGGCGAGGTCACCGAGGAGAGCGCCGGGACGCTGACGAGCCATCTGCTCCTGGCCCTGCAACGCGCCCGTGACGGCGAAGCGCTGACCGGGTTCGAGGCGGACGACGCCGTCCGGGCGGAACTGGCCGGTCACCCGGACGCGCTGGAGCGCGCGGCGGCGCTCGCGGAACGGGCCCGGTCGGTGCTGGGCGTCGGACTGCCCGGCCAGGAGGTCCGGTTCCTGGCACTGCACCTGGCCCTGCTGGGACAACGAGAGGCGAGGCGATGACGAAGATCCTGGTGGGCGGCGTCGGCAAGGCCGACGTGGCGGAGCGGCTGGAGGAGATCGGGGGCGTCGAGGTCGTCGTCACCAACGACATGGACGCGGCCACGCGGCTGATGGCCGGTCAGGCCGACTACTACATCGGAACGTGCCACACCGGGGCCGGGGGCTCCCTGGGTGTGCTCGTCGGGCTTCTCGGTACGGCCCGGTGCTTCACCTTCGGCCGAGGCCAGGCCACCGCGGCCGAGGCGGCGGCCGCACTCGCCGAGGGCAGGGTCGCCTTCGGCTTCTCGATCGACCAGATCGACCAGGTCGTCCCGATCCTCGCCGCGGCCATCCACGACCGGCGCGACGGGTGATCGGCCCGTCCTGACCAGTTTCCCCCGGAGGCAGCCATGCCCTTTGCCCTCACCACCGTCGCGACGGTGGACAAACTCGACTTCACCCTGCCACAGAGCCTCACCGTCATCGGCGTCTGCGCGCTCACCGCGCTGATCTCGAACATGGCGCTCGCCGTCTTCAACGACGGCGTCCGTCCCTTCCTGCTGGACTTCGTCCGGGGCAACACCAGGCGCGGCGAGATGACCGCGGTGTCGTTCGGCCTGTCGGCGGGGTTCGTCTTCGGGCTCGGGGCCCCGATGGCGCTGTCGACCGGGGTACTGAACCCCTGGCTGCTGTTCCTGCCGACCGACATCCTCGGGATCTTCGCGCCGCGCCGGTGGCTGGCGCCGATCCTGGGCGGTGCCTGGGGCGCGGTCGTGGTCTTCGGGCTGTCGGGCGCCAACAACGCGGCGCACGACCTGCCGGTGGACTTCGTCACGGCGATGCAGGAGATGGCGACGCCGATCCTGTTCCTGTTCCTGCTGTTCCCGGTGATCGCGATCGCGAGCCAGTTCGGGCGGGTGCGGGGGGCGGCCACGTTCGTCGTGGAGATCGCCTTCGTCGTGCTCTCCATGAAGGTCTGGCCGGAGCAGTTCCCCGGCGCGCTGGCCATGGCCGCGGGCGTGCTGATGCTGCTCGGCTTCGCCCTGGACAAGGACCTCCGGGACCGGCGCGCCGCCGCCGTCTCGCCCCCGGCGAAGCCCGCGGACGCGCCCGGTGCCGCGCGGATCCCGGTGCGGGAGAGGCCGGACGGCAAGCCCGCCGCGGACCCGGTGGCGTCGCTGTTCGGCGCCAACGCCGAGCGGCTACGACGGCATCTGCCCTGGTTCGCGCTGCTCGGCGCCACCCTCGCCGCGATGGTCAACCTGCACGTCTTCGGCGGTGGCGAGGCGACCAGCTTCCTGGTGGCCAAGGGCGACTACGGGGAGGCGGCCCAGGTCGACTTCTACCGCGCGTTCGGCTTCCTGCCGCTCATCGCCACGACTGCGCTGGCCAGCGGCGCGTTCCAGATCGTCGGGTTCTCCTTCGTCTACCCGCTGGCCTATCTGGCGCCCAACGTGCCGGTGGCCGCGGCCGGCGGCGCCGTGCTGTTCACGGTGGAGATCCTGGCGCTCTCCTACATCGGCAAGGGACTGGCGCTGCTCCCGTCGATCCGGGACGCCTCCGACCACCTGCGCAACGCGATCGGCAAGACCCTGGAGATCGCCATCCTGTTCGGCGCGATCGCGGCCGCCGCCAAGATGGGCGGCGGTCTCGGGATCACCCTCGTCGGCGGGCTCTACCTGCTGAACGAGTCGATCGGACGGCCGGTCGTCCGGCTCGCCGCGGGCCCCGCGGCCGTCGTCGTCGCGGGCATCGCCCTGAACGTCCTGCACTGGCTCGACCTGTTCACTCCGCTGAAGGGATGACATGAAGCTGATGACCGTGCTCGGCGAGATCCCGGCACCGCGGGGACCGGTGCTCGCCCACGAGCACCTGCGCGTCGACGTGCGCACGCCCCGCGGGCGGGCACCGGATCCCGCCGCCGTCCTCGACGACGAGAAGGCCGTCGGCGCCGAGCTGGCCGCGCTGCGACACTCGCACGGCCTGGCGGCCGTGGTGGAACTGACCGGCCTCGGCATGGGACGGGACGCCGCCGCGCTCGCCCGGATCAGCGAGCGGTCCGGAGTGGCGGTGGTGGCGGCGACCGGCTTCTACCACGGGGCGCACCACCCGTCCTATGTCGCCGGGGCGAGCACCGCCGACCTGACGCGGCGGCTGCTCACCGAGATCGAGGACGGCTTGGACGGCACCGGCGTCCGGCCGGGCGTGATCGGCGAGATCGGCACGGGCGGGGAGCCGTCGGCGGACGAGGAGCGCTGCCTTCGCGCCGCGGCCGCGGCCGCCGTCCGGACGGGGCTGCCGCTGGCCACCCACGCGCACCTGGGCCGGGGCGGGCTCGTCCAGCTCGACATCCTGACCTCCGAAGGTCTGGCGCCCGGCCGGATCAGCATCGGGCACCAGGACCTGCTGGACGACGCGGCGACCCACCGCCGGCTCGCCGCCGCCGGCGCGTACGTCGCCTTCGACACGATCGGCAAGGCGTCCTACCAGAGCGACGAGGTGCGGCTACGGCGGGCCCTGGACCTGATCGAGGCCGGGCACGCGGCGCGCCTGCTGCTCAGCAACGACGTCTCCAGGGGCGGCTACCTCAAGGCGAACGGCGGTGGCGGCTACGGCGTCGTCTTCGATTCGTTCGTGCCGCGGCTGGCCGCGGCGGGGGTCGACGACGTCACCCTGCGGATGATCCTGCACGACAATCCCATCCGGTTCCTGACCTCGGGGGAGGCTCGATGACCGCGCCGGAGCTGCGCGCGACCCACCCGTTGCCGACCGTCTCGCTCTACGAGGCGATGGCCCGGCAGTTCCGCCTGCTGGAATGCGTGGCGGACCACTTCGACGGACGGCAGTTGTTCGCGCCCGACGTCGGCGTCACCCCGCGGTGGGGACGGCCGGACGCCACGCGCCGGGCGGAGGCCGCGCTCGCCGACTTCTTCGGCGCCCCGGCCGCCGCCCTCGTCCAGGGCGCCGGGAGCGGCGCGATCAGGGCGATGCTCACCGCGGCCCTCGGCCACGGCGAGGCCCTGATCGTGCACTCCGCGCCCGCCTACGCGACCACCGCGTCGGCCTTCCGGGCGATGGGCCTCGAACTGATCGAGGCGGACTTCAACTCGTCCCCCGCCAAGGCGGCGGCGTCCCACGTCTACATCCAGCACTCGCGGCAGGTACCGGAGGACTCCTACGATCCGGCCGAAGTGATCGCCCAGTACGCGGAACTGGGCGTGCAGGCGTTGGTCGACGACAACTACGCGGCGTTCCGCACGCCTCGCACCGGCGTCGAGATGGGGGCGGCGGCCGCGGCGCTGTCGCTGTTCAAGCTGCTCGGTCCCGAAGGCGTCGGACTGGTCGTCGGCTCGGAGGAGCTCATCGACCGCGTCCACGCCGACAACTACTCGGGCGGCGGCCAGGTGCAGGGACCGCAGGCGCTCGACGCCCTCCGCGCGCTCACCCACGTCCCCGTCCTGTGGGCCGTGCAGTCCGCCACCGTCACCGAGATCGCGGAACGGCTCGCCGCCGGTGAGGTCCCCGGCGTGGCGCAGGTGCGCATCGCCAACGCTCAGGACCGGTGCGTGCTCGTCCGGCTGGACGCCCCGTGCGCCCCCCGGGTCATCGAGGCCGCCGCCCGGTACGGCGCGGCCTCCTACCCGGTCGGGGCCAACTCCCGATACGAGATCACCCCGCTGTTCTACCGCCTCTCCGAGACCTTCCTGGCCGGAGACCCCGAACTGGCCGACTGGACGATCCGGATCAACCCGATGCGGTCGGGGGCCGACCTCGTCATCAAGATCCTCAGCAGCGCGCTGGGGGAGGTCCGGTGTTCCTGACCGCGACGACGGCGCGCAACCCCGGGCTCGTGGACGCCGCGGCCGGGCTCCACCGCGCCGGGCGCGTCCCGCCCGACACCTATCTCATCGACCTGGACGCCGTCGCGGCCAACGCCGCCGCGCTCGCCGCCGTGGCCGACGCCAACGGCGTCCGGCTGTGGCCGGTGTTCAAGCAGGTGGGCCGCAACCCGCACGTGATCAGGACGGTCGCCGAGCACCTCCCCACCGCGGCCGCGATCGACCTGCGCGGCGCCCGCGCCCTTCGGCGGGCCGGAGTGCGGCTGGGCAACGTGGGCCACCTGGTCCAGATCCCGGTCAACGCCATGGACGAGGTGCTGGCGTGGCGGCCCGAGCACGTCACCGTCTTCGGCGCCGACCAGGCCCGCGCGGTGTCGGCCGCGGCGGCGCGCCTCGGCATCACCCAGCCGTTGCTGGCGCGCGTCGTGGCCGAGGCCGACGAGATCTACCCCGGGCAGGAAGGCGGCGTCCCCCTGACCGGCATCGAGAAGTTCGCCGCCGAGGTCGGTGACCTGGACGCCGTCCACCTCGATGGCCTCACCTCGTTCCCCTGCCTGCTGTACAGCGGGCCGGAGGGCGCCATCACCCCGACCCCGAACCTGCGGACCCTGCAGACCGCCCGGTCCCGGCTCGCGGCGGCGGGGTCACCGGTCCGCTCCATCAGCGCGCCCAGCGCGACGGCCGCCGCGAGCATTCCACTGCTCGCGGCCCACGGCGTCACGCACGGCGAGCCCGGTCACGCCCTCACCGGGACGACGCCCCTGCACGCCGCCGACCTCACCCAGCCCGAGATCCCCGCCCTGGTCTACGTCTCCGAGATCGCGCACATCCTTCCGGACGGCCGTCCCGCGATCTTCGGCGGCGGCTTCTACCCCCGGGGCCGTCCGGACGGGGCACTGGTGTTCCCCGCGACCGGTGAGCCGTTCACCCTGCCGGTGGAACCCGCGCCGTCCGAGAACATCGACTACTACCGCCTGCTCGGCGCGCCGTCCTCGGCGCGGCCGCCGCGGGTCGGCGACACCGTCGTCCTCGCCTTCCGCACGCAGATCTTCGTGACCCGCAGCGCGGTCGGCGCACTCCAGGGCGTCGCCTCCGGCAGGCCCAGGCTCCTCGGCCTGACCGACGCCCACGGGAGCCCCTGGTGAGCCGCGTCGCCATCCTGGTCATCGACGGTCTCGGCATCGGCGCCATGCCCGACGCCGCGAACCCGCGTCCCGGCGACTCCGCCGCCCACACCCTCGGCCACGTCCTGGACGCCGCGAGCGGCACCCCGCGCCTTCCGGTCCTCGCCGCCCTCGGCCTCGGACTGCTGCACGCGCACCGGAGCCTCGGCTCCTCCACCCTCCCCGGGGCGTCCGCCGGGCGTTCCGCCCTGGGCTATATCGGCGCGGACACCTTCGCCGGCCACCAGACGATGATGGGCACCGACATGAGCGGCACGGCCCCGGCCCTGTTCGCCGACCACATCGGCACCGTCGCGTCCGCGCTGCGGTCGGCCGGTCACCGGACGCGCGTCCTGGACGAGTGGCCCGTCCTCCTCGTGGACGGGTGCGCCGTCGTCGGCGACAACCTGGAAGCCGACCCGGGGCTCAGCTGGAACGTCAGCGCCCGTCTCGACGACCTGCCGTTCGAGGCGATCCTCGGCATCGCCCGGACGGTGCGCGGCGTCGCCCCGACGGTCCGGGTGATCGCGGTCGGCGGCCACGGCCCCGAGCCGCTGCTGCGCTCCGTCCGATCCGGCGCCGACGGCACGGCGGGCCTGGACACGCCCGCCTCTGGCTTCTACGTCCACGACGGCCTGCGCGTCGCTCACCTGGGCGTCGAGATCGACCACACCCGCCAGCTCCCCTCGCGCGCCGCCGCCGCGGGCTTCCCGGTGACCTTCGTCGGCAAGGCCGCCGACATCCTCGTCTCGCCGGGAGCCCTGCACCGCCCCGCCGTCGAGACCTCCGAGGTGCTCAAGGAGACCATCACCGCCCTCACACGCGCGTCCGACGCGCTCGTCGTTGCGAACGTCCAGGAGACCGACCTGGCCGGACACCAGCAGGACGCGCGACGGTACGCCTCGCTTCTGGAGGAGGTCGACGCCGGGCTGGGATCCGTCCTTGAGCTGATGGCCCCCGGCGACCATCTGATCGTCACCGGTGACCACGGCAACGACCCGACGATCGGCCACCCCTACCACACCAGGGAGTTCGTCCCCGTCCTCCATTACGCGCCGGGACTCCCCACGAGATCGCCGACGCTCCCGGACGCCCCCACCCTCTCCCACATCGCCGTCACGGCCGCCCAAGCCCTCGGCATCCCGTCCTTCGACCTGTAAAGGTGCTCGTCGGGCGCAGCGGGCGTCGCTCTAAATGCGGCTGCGCAGCCAGAGGACGACGTCCCAGCGATTGGTGTCCCAGTTGCCGGCGAAGCCGTGTCCGGAGCCGGCGACGGTCTTGACGGCACAGGAGATCTTGCTGTTCTTGAGTGCGGCGCACAGGTCGGTGGAGTGTTTGGGGCTGACGTATTCGGTGGCGCCGATGTAGAGCTTCATGGGGACGTCATAGGCGTTGACGGCGGTCTTGCTGGCCATGTCGGTGAACTTGGTGGCGCAGGTACCGGTGTGGGGAGTGGTGCAACCGGCGACGGCGAGTGCCTGATCCCGCAGAGTCTGCTGAGCCGCGCCGGAGGTGGGGGTGTTGCCGTCGTCGTAGGCCAGGCGGGGGTCGGCGACGGGGCTGAAGGCGACCACGCCGCGCCAGTGCTTGTTGGCGCGCTGGTAGGTCCCCAGGTTGGTGGAGATCTGCCCGCCGGCGGAGTCGCCGACCAGGAACATGCGGGTGGTGTTGATGTCGAAGTAGGAGGCGCGGGCGCGGATCCAGGCTTCGGCGCGGGAGACGTCGTCGCGTTGGGCGGGCCATTTGGCGTTCTGGGAGAGCCGGTAGTCGACGGTGAAGGTCTGGAAGCCCTTGGCGGCGAGATAGGTGGCGACCTTGACCGGGTCGGGGCTGTTGTAACGGCCCTTGCTCCAGCCTCCCCCGTGGACGACGAGCACGGCGGGCCGGGTGCCCTTGCTGAGCGGCGTCCACAGGGCGCGCAGCTTATAAGCGCTGGTGGGACCGAACTGATAGTCGTGCTGGGAAACGGCGGCCGCCTGAGCGGTGCCGGTGGTGAGCGTTAAGACCATGGCGGCCGAGGCCACGGCGCTCACCCCGCATGCGATCTTCCGGAAACGTCTGGTCGACATCGAGTTACTTTCCGTGAGTAATGCCTGGGACCTGCGCTGCGGGCGTGGCACTCCGATCGGTGGCGGATGTCACGCACTTCGCGGGCGATGGCCGCCGCAGAGGTCGCCTGAATTCTGCCAACACATGTGGATCATGGCCACGTTCCCGGCGGCCGCCTCCCGAGCCGGCACGGCTACGCGTCGCCCGGTGTTCCCGCTGGCATCGCCCGTGCATTTCGCGTCCGTTAACCTCGCATTCCTGTTCGGTTCACAGGAAACGCGCCAAGTTTTATCCGAACAATCTGACGCTTCCGTTGAGCCTGTCGGTCAACGCCGCTATTCCGGATACGCCTGCGCCAGTGGGCCAGTTCCATGAGGGTGATATCCGTCCCCGAAGACGTTGATATCGCCAAGAGGGCGACGGCAGGCTCAAGGTGAGAGGCATCCCTGCCACGGGCGCGGACTCGTTCTGCCCGAACCTGGCCACCAAGTGCAGCGACGGGAGCGGAGGCATGATCGCCTAGATAGCCGCTCAGACGGTACGACGACATGCCGACCCGGATTAGGTGCGTTCCTGCAGATCATCATGCTCGAACCCCCGTAGGTGGGCCCGACCGCCGGACTCTCCCGCCCGGAAGAACCGTTCGTAGGTGTGGCTCCAGCGCGAGCGAAGGGCGGACATGGTTCCCCACGTGAGCAAGGGGTTCGCTTCCCCTCAGACATGCACCTCACCGTTTCTAAGCCACAAAAAGGGCCCGATGAGCATCGGACGCAGCGTGGTGCGCGTCCTCGGATTCCTCCAGTTGTGCCCGTTTATGGGCGGCAGACGGATATAGGAGTGTGGCCGGATGGTGCTGGTGCGTTCTCCGTTCTCGGACGCATGGCGGGGTTGCGCGGTGGAGAGGTACATCGAGGCGGCTGGTGGGTGATCAGTCGTCATACCGACGTCCAGGGAGCGTGACCCCGGTGAGTGATGACGCTGGTCAGCAGGCGCGCGCGGTTGGCTTCGTTCTCGATGAATCGTCCGTGCAGTCCGTCTATCCGCCCCCGGGTGGGGGCAACTATGCGCATGTCCTTCCGCATATCACGCTGGACAGGACCGTCCTGCCGTGGGAACGCGTCATGTCCCGATCGGGAGCGGGCGGGGCGCCGTGGCTGGCGCTGCTGGTGTTCGGGGAGGGCGAATTGCCCGATGATCCTGCTGCCAGGGGCCTGACCGCGACGCGCACCGTCGGCGAACTTCTGCATCCGGCCGAGCCGGGCACGATCGGGCCGGACCTGAAGCAGGTGCCCGCCGGTGACGGATGCCGGACCATCGACGTGCCCGCCACGGTGTTCACAGCCGTGGCCCCCGCCCAGGATGAGCGGTGGTACGCCGCGCACATGCGCGGCATCACCGCTCCTGTCCTGCGCCACGACGGAGAGATCCGCACCTCCGGCGAGTACGCGGTGGTCACCGCCAACCGCTTCCCCCGCACCCTCGGCTCCTACGCGGTGCACCTGGTCTCCCTGGAAGGCTTCAGCCTGGGCCACCTGCCCGCCGGAACTACCCGGGTCAGGCTGGCCAGCCTGCGGTCCTGGTCATTCATCTGCCACCCCGACGGTGGTTTCGACCTGCCACGTCTGCTGGACAATCCCCTGATCCCCAGCCCCGGCCCGTCCGCGGAGCCCTCCGACCAGGACATGCGCGAGATGCGGGAGCGCGGCCATGTTTCCGTCCGGCTCTCCACACTCTCCGGTGAGCCCACCTATGCGTGGTACCGCGGCCCCTTCACCCCGCTGGCCCCTTCCGACACCCCCGCTCTCCCCGGCCCCCCGCAGGCCGATCACACCACTGCCGATCACGCCCTCATCTACGAGGCCGAGCATGGCCTGTTCGATGTCAGCTACGCCACCGCGTGGACCCTGGGCCGCTCCCTCGCCCTCGCCGACCCCGACTACTGCGCACAGATCGTCCAAGCCCGCGAGCGGCTCGCGAACCGCGCAGCCGACCTGGGGGTCACCTCCGCCGTGCCACCCGCAGGCCACGACCTGACACCGGCCGACCCCGAAGCGGCCCGCGCCCAAAAGAACCTCGCCGACCTCGCCGACCAGTACGGCCCCTCACTCGCCGCCCGCCTCGACGAACTCGCTCTCCTGGGCGACCTCCCCCTGCCCGCACTAGTCCCCGACCGAGAACTCCTGCCCGCGGAATCCCTGCGCCTGTTCCGCATCGACACGGCCTGGATCACTGCGCTGCAAGCCGGGGCCGCAGACATCGACGTCCACACCAGCCCGGACACCGAC
This sequence comes from Actinomadura roseirufa, assembly GCF_900659635.1. GTDB lineage: Bacteria > Actinomycetota > Actinomycetes > Streptosporangiales > Streptosporangiaceae > Spirillospora > Spirillospora roseirufa. Next base: position 85,048 of record NZ_CAACVB010000002.1, read on the forward strand.
CTGGCCCCCTACCTCCGGCAAGCCTCGACCCGTGCCACCCGCACCCGCCCCCCGGCAGCCGCCGTCCTGCTCAACTCCGCCCGCCTACCGGCATGGCCCGACCTCGACCTCACCGCAACCCGCGACGGCCGGCCCCTCAGCCAACTCCGCAGCACCCACCCAGCCCCCGACACGCTGCTGCTTCTCTTCGACGGTGTCCCCGACGCGATCGCCATCCGCGAACCAGGCCAGGGCATCCACTTCGGCCTCACCATCGCCGACGACCCCACCGGCCTGTTCCGGCTGGGCAACCTCACCACCGGCTAGCAAGCAGTGACATCGCAAGGGCGCCCGGCGCAGTGGAGAAGCCTTCCCGCGTCGGCTAGCCGGTCACGAAACCTGATGACGGACGAAGCGGACCGGGGAATTGGTCCATCGGACCCGGGTCGTGTCCGCGAGCCAACATCGAGCAGACGTGGGAGGGGGAAGCGGGTCGCGTAGGAATCGAAGCCACAACTACGGATTAAAGGCCCAAAGCTCTCATATCGGTGCAGCGCGTTCGGTATCAGGCTGTAGGGCGGCATGTATCCGGTTTCTCCGTCAACCGTAGCCGGGAAGCTCGGGGCGCGTCGCGCCCCGAGCTTCGGGCTATGCAGTGATCGACGAGAGCTTAAAGGTGCCCTTGTTGCAGACCGGACCGGCCTTCCACTTGACCACGTTGAACTTGGGCTGGGGCTTGGCCTGGCCGGGGAGGTCGACGTCCAGTGTCGCGGGCGTGGGCTGACATGGGCGATCGACGGGCTCGTCACCGGTGGGTACGACGCCCCAGGCCACCTTGATGACGGCCGTCTGGCCCGGTTCCAGCTTCACCCGCTTGGGCTTTCCCGGCGGCAGGACGACGCGGGTGGGGAGCGCCTTGCCTTTGGCGTCGCGCAGCTGCAGCTTCACGTCCGCGCTCAGGACGCATACGCCGTTTGACTTGTTTTTGATCCTCAAGTCGGCGTACCGGTGCCCGGCCCCCGCGTCGGTCGGCTTGAGCGTTACGTCCGAGAGTTGGTATTGGCACCAGCCGGGCTTCGCCTTGACGTTGTCCGCGAGTGCTGCCGTCTGCCCGGCGAGCAGCATGGACGCCCCGAGAGCACCGATTCCGGCCGCACGGCGCAAGCCACGTGTCGTTCGCATGGTGTTACTCCCCGATCACAGGAAATCTTTCCCTCTAAGACGCCGCTCCATGCTTGCGAGTTGTCCGCGTGATCAGGAAATATCCATTTTTTGGGGCATGGGGAAGGAGTGGCGATCACACACAGGAATCGTGCCTGGTCACGACGATCTTGATCCCTTACGTTGCCGCATGCCCTCTGCGTCAACCTCGTGCAGCAGTTTGGGTGAACGCTTGCTTGGCGTGCCGTAACCCCGTGGCCGCCGGGGTCGTAGGGGACGTCGTCGAGCCGGCAGCGGTAGATGACGCATATCCAGGCTCGCCCCGGCCGGTGATGCGCAAGCACGGCGTGTCGCATCCGACGGTGCGTCCGGCGCCGGAGTCGGCGTGGCCGATACCCCGCAAGCCTGCGGACGCTGCCCACCGACCCGAAGACCCTGCTGGTGCTCGTCTACAAGCTGTCGGGCAGCGCGTTCATAACGCCATGATCGGCGACCTGCACACGTACTACCTGCTGACCGGCGACACTCCGGTTCTGGTTCCATAGCAGCAAAGGGCCGGGTCCGATCGCTGTGGCCGTGTGCGAGCGGGCCCTCAGTCGGCTCCTGTTCCAGCACCGCCGGCAACTGCGGGCCCAGCTTGGGGCCGTCCCGGGGAGCCCTGCGAGCGCAACGCCCGATCTCCGTGCTCCTGCCGGGCTCGTCACCGGCGCTGCACCGATCGAACACTCGTCCTCAGCCGTTTGTCGAGCTCGGCGTTGGTCTGCCCACCGCTGCTTGTCATCGTCTTCCGCTGGCTTTCGGGCGGCGCGTCCCTCGGCCCCGTGGCGACGGAGGGGCGGGCGCGATCTTTGGCCGGTGTCCTGCCTTGGGGCGGTAGCCGCGGGCACTCAAGTCGGCCGGCGGTCTCGGGCTGGCTTCGTCCGATCGATCGACAGGCCATGCCTCGGCAGGTACTATGTGACGCATGGAACCAAGTGACGCATCTAACCTCTTGACTCAGATGCGAAGGGGGGCGCTGCCGTACTGCGTGCTGGCGCTTTTGCGTCACGAGCAGCGCTACGGCGTCGAGATCGTGCGGCTGCTCGGCGATGTGGACGGCATGGTCATCAGCGAAGGGACCATCTATCCCCTACTGTCCCGGCTGCGGCGCCAGGGGTTGGTCGAGACGGTGTGGCAGGAGTCGACCGCTGGTCCGCCGCGACGCTACTACCTGCTGACCTCCGCGGGGCACCAGGCGCTAGAGGGCTTCACCGCCGAGTGGGAGCGGTTCAGTGGCGCGGTCGAGCACTTCATCGGAAAGGGACGTGAGGGCGATGACGGAAACGGATGAGCTGATCGAGGAGTACGTCGGCCGTCTGGAGGCGGCGGCGCGAGTCCTGCCCGCGGATCGCCGGACGGAGTTGGTGGAGGAGATCAGGGACCACATCGCCACCGTGCTGGCGCAGAGTCCCGACCGAGACGAGGCGGCCGTACGGACCGTTCTCGACCGTCTCGGCACCCCGGAGGAGATCGTCCAGGAGGCCTGCGTCGGCCTGTCAGAGGCGTCGCCGGCGCGCGAGCAACCGGTAACGCCTGGCCAGGCGCCGCCCGGGGCCCGCCGTGCGGGCGGCTTCGCGATAGTGACGGTCAGCCTGCTGCTGATCGGGGGCGTCGTGCTGCCCGGGCTTGGCTGGCTCGTCGGGGTGATGCTGCTCTGCGCGTCCGCGCGCTGGACGCTCCGCGACAAGCTGATCGGCGCACTGGTGTTCCCCGGTGGGCTGGGGTTCCCGATCTTCTACCTCCTGTTCGCGAAAGGGGGCAGCGGAAGCTCGTCCGGCGTGGCCGCCACGCTCGTGCTCGTCGTTCTCGCCGGCTCCATCGGCTCGGCCGCGTATCTGCTGCACCGGGCGCTACGCACCGCTGCCTGATCCTTCGCCTCCACCACCGGATCTGGCGGCCCCCTGCGGATCTCGGCCGAGAACGCCCGCCACGGCAACGTCTACTTTCAGACAGTCACTGGCAAGAACGTTCTGCATTGTCGAGACCACTGGCATCAGCCATACCGGACTTTGGGGCCAAATATTCAGATCAGATATTTGGCCCCAACCCCGGTGAGGGGCCCTTCGTCATTGAGGTCGCGGCGGTGTTCAGGTCCCGAAACAGTTGTCGCCGTAGGTGACGAATTCGGTCTGACGCACGGCGCCTTCGCTTCCGCCGACCTGGGCGCACAGGTAGTCGAGGCTGCCGTTGTTGTTGGCCGGGCCGTAGTAGGAGTAACCGACTGAGCTTCCCCCCATGGCACGGACACTGTGATGTTGCCCCCGTTTGACGGGCACGGTTGTTGAGAGAGGTAGGGGGCCGGCGATCTTGCGAAGGAGATCGTTCTCGTGGCCAAGCCTTACCCGCCGGAGTTTCGTCGGCGTGCCCTGGATCTGCTGGAGTCGGGACGATCGGTGCGGGACGTGGCCGGGTCGCTGGGCATCGCGGAGTCCTGCCTGCACCGCTGGAAACGGCGGGACCTGATCGACCGTGGTGTGAAGCCGCTCAGCCCCGCAGAGGCCGAGTCCGCTGCTTTGGCTCGGGCTCGAGCGCGGATCGCCGAGCTGGAGAACGAGGTCAAGATCTGGCGCAAGGCCGCCGCGGCGATCGAGCAGGTGGTGCCCCCAAAAGCCCGCTTCGCTCTGGTCGCAGAACTAGCCGTTGAGGGCATCCCGGTCAAGCAAGCCTGTCTGGCCCTGGGAGTATCCCGGTCGGGGTTCTACGACGCCCGCATCCGTCCTGCGTCGGCCCGCGCGATCCGCCGGGCGTGGCCGGCCGACCAGATCACGGCCGTCCACCGGGCATCACGGGCAGCCCTACGGATCACCCCGAGTGCGCGCCGAGCTGGTCCAGGCGCAAGGCGTGATCGTGTCCCGCGAGACGGTGGCGGTGCTGATGCGGCGGGCCGGCCCGGCAGGGCTGCCGCTGCGGCGCAGAGCCAAGCGGGTCCCCGCATCGGCGACGGTCACCGACCTGGTGAAACGTGGCTTCCACCGCGGCGAGCCGAACCAGCTGTGGGTCACCGGCATCACCGAGCATCCCACCCGCGAGGGCAAGCTCTACTGCTGCGTGGTCCTGGACACCTGCTCCCGCCGTGTGGTGGGCTGGGCCATCGATGTGCGGCAACGGGCCGACCCGGCCACCTCCGCGCTCGGAATGGCGATCGATTCCCGCGGCACCGCCGGCCGCGTCATCGATGGGATCATCCACGCCGATCACGGCACCCAGTTCACCTCGTGGGCCTTCACCGAACGCGCACGGCGGGCAGGGTTGCCGCCCTCCCTGGGCACGATCGGCGACCCGTACGACAATGCCGTGGCCGAGTCGTTCTGGGCGCGCATGCAGACCGAGCTGCTCGACCGGCGACGCTGGCACACCCGCGTCGAACTCGCCAACGCGATCTTCGAGTACATCGAAGGGTTCTATAACCGCCGCCGACGCCAGTCCGCTCTGGACTACATGAGCCCGATAGAGGTCGAAACCACCCACTCGCCGAACCTGATCTCCTCACCACCAAGTCCGTGAAACCGGGGCAACATCAAAGATGTCCGTGCTGTGGGGGAAGCTCAACTCTTCGAGTTACAAGGTCTGGTCGCGTTGAGTGGAAGCGCGGGCGTTGAGCCGGACGGGTATCTCGATCGTGTGCTGCGTTTCTGCGGCATCCTCGATGAGGGCCATGAGCGCTTCCGCGGCCTTGCGTCCCACCTCGCGGGGGTGGACGAACAGGCCAGTGATCTGGGGGGATGTGAGCTGCAGGGACCCGCTGTCGACGGCGCTGCAAATGCCGAGGTCGCCGGGGACGTCCAGGCCGCGGCTCTGAGCCTCGTGCAGGACACCGAGGGCCAGATTCTCCGAGGTCGTGAGGACCGCGTCCGGAGGGAAGGGCCGATCCAGCAGCTCGCCGAGCGCGCGCGCCGTCCCCTGGAGCGTGGGAGGTTCGTCCAGTTCGACGACCATGGGCGACAGTCCGTGGGCGACGGTCCAGCGTGTGTATCCGGTGACGAGGTCGAAGGTGTAGGACCGTGAGGTGTCGGTCGTGATGATGGCAGGGCGGCGGTAGCCGTTGTCGTGCAGGTGGGTGAGCATCGGTTCGGCCGCGGCGACGAGGTCGTTGTCAACGACGACCGGGACGTTCTTGGGGACTGCGATCGGCCGTCCCGTCGTCACCAATGGAAAGCCGCCGACTCGGTGCGTGCGGAAAAATGGCTCGTCGCCACGGGGGTCCACCAGGATCGCGCCGTCGATCGCGAACGCGTCGAGGCTTTCGGGATCGGCGTTGGGCGGTGTCATGAGGACCGCATAGGAGGCCTGCGCTGCCGCTTCCGCCGCGCCGTTGAGCACTTCGAGGAAGTACTCGGAGTTGGGAACCAGGGCGGCGCCGGCGACCGAGTCGACCGAGTTGGCGATCTGGATCGCCAGGATGCGGCTGCGGCGTGTTACGAGTTGTTGCGCGTGGGTGCTGGCCTGGTAGCCGAGGGCGGCCGCCACCGAGACCACCCGCTGGCGGGTGGTCTCGGAGATGCGTCCACGTCCGCTGAGGGCATGAGAGACGGTGGTGATCGAGACGCCGGCGGTCGCCGCAACGTCATGAATTGTGGCTGACACCATGCTCCCCACGCTGGACCGAGGTTGAGTCGCCCATCCAGAATACTTGAGGGAGAACACGGCGGCGTTGGCGTCAGTCAGTGGGACCGTAGACCTCGTCCGTCTCGGGGAGGATCTTGACAGCCAACGGGTAGAGAACGGCGGCGGCGACCCCGGCGGCCACGAAGCTGAGATCTGTGTTCCCGAATATCGCCGCGCCGGGCCCCACGTACCAGGCGTTGCTCGCGAACAGCAGTCCTCCGCCGGCCGCGGTGATCCAGACCGTCATGCCGCAGGGGTTGAAGCCGTGCCAGAACCAGTAGATTCCTCCACGCTCGCCTCGGTTGAATACCTGAAGCGCGTCAGGGTCGTAGAAGCCGCGGCGGCGGTGGTGTCCGATCACCACCATGACGATCCAGGGTATGGAGAAGCAGGCCAGGAGTTGCAGGAACACACTCACGATCTCGGGCACGGCTGAGATGAAGTGCCCGGCGTAGACCAGCACGGTGGCCAGCATGCACGCGATCAGGGTGGCTTGGACACGGTTGAGCTTCGGAATGATTGCGGAGGTGTCCAGTCCGGTCCCGTAAGTGTTGATGACGGCCTGGGAGGTGCCCGCGGCCAAGCCCAGGTAGATCAGCGCCGGCACAAACCAGAGCGGCGTGTGTTCCACCAGACTGAGCACGTAAGGCGTGTCGGGAGCGACGTGGCCGCCCCCGACGACCGCGGCCGCCGTGAAGGTACCCCACATGAACGGGCCGCCCATGCCGAACAGCCCGCCGAACAGCAGCGACCGCATGACCGAGCCGTCGGTGTGCAGCTTGCGGGAGATATGCCGCGTCCAGTCGCCCGCGTAGGCGCCGTAGGAGGCCACGGTGGACGCGCAGATCAGCGCTGACGCCGTCCAGGGGGCCACTGCGGAACCGAACGCGTACGTGCCGGTGCCGGAGTAGGACGGATCGAAGTCGGGCGCGTACACGAGTATCCCGATCAGCAGGCACAGCCCGGCGGTAGGGATCATGAAGCGCTGCGCGGCGACCATGTTGGCGTGGCCGAGTACCGACACCAACGTGACGATCACGCTCAGTACGGCGTAGGCGATCAACCTCGGTGCCGTGGTGTCGGAGAACTTGAAGAGGGCGGTCAGGGCTCCGGCGAGGGCGTCCCCGCCGGTCCAGATGCTGAGCGCGGCGAAGGCGAGGGAGGCCGTCGCTTCGAGCAGCGAGCCGATCAGCCGTCCGGCGACGCCGAAGAACGCGCCACTGGAGACCGGGTTGTTGGTCCCGGTGCGTGGCCCCATCAGCCCCATCGGCGCCAGTAGCGCCGCGCCCACGGCTGATCCGGTGACCACGGCGGTGGCCGCCTGCCAGAACCCCAGCCCGAAGCTGATCGGGAACCAGCCGATGATGATCACGCTGAAGGTGAGGCTGCCTCCGAAGAGGATCATGAACAGGTTCCGGGGCGCCGACTTGCGTGCGCTCTCGGGAATGTACTCGATCCCGCACTGCTCGATTTTGCCGAGCCGGTCCTCGTAGGAGTTTGGGCGAGCTGGTTCGGCGACTTCAGAGACCATCACCCGGATTCCTTTCTCCTTGCGTAAGCTCTCCTTGCACCAGCCAGCGGAACAGGCGCAGGTGTCTGCGATCGGTCCTGAGTTCGGTCTCCGGGTGCCACTGGACACCGAGGAGACCCGGCCCCTCGACCGCTTCGATCACCCCGTCGGGGGCCCACGCGGTCGCCCGCAGCAGATTCCCGGGGTCGGCGATCGACTGGTGATGATGGGAATTGACGGTGTCCACACCGTGCAGAAGGTGATCGATGAGACTGCCGGACTCGGTTTTGATCCCATGACGGAGGGCCGCATAACCCTGGTCGTTACGGGTGTCAAGATGTGGGGCGAATCCGGCTGCGGGAAGATCCTGGACAAGCCGGCCACCGGTCGCGACGGTCATGAGTTGCGCGCCACGGCAGACGCCGAGAACGCGCAGGCCACGCGCTGTGGCGTGGGCGAACGCACGCAGTTCGGCCTCGTCCCGCTCCATGTCGACTTCGGTGAGCGTGGTACTCGCCGCGGCGCCATAGCGTTCGGGCTGAATGTCCCCGCCACCGGTGACCAGCATGGCGTCGACGAGCTCGACCGCCTCGGCCAGCCTGCCGTCGATCACGGACGTGGGGATGAGCAAGGGTGTTCCCCCGGCCGCGAGCACACAGTCGACGTAGGAGCGGTGGACCTTGTAGAACTCCCGCCTTCTTGCGACGAGAATTCCGACACTGGTCATAGGTTGAGCAGGTAGGTGGAACGTTCGCGGTCGGTTACCTCCAGGTTCGCGCGCTCCCATTCACCGATCTTCATCTCGGCGTAGTCGCTGATGAAGTGCTCGTGGAAGACCTCGGCCGTCAGGGGATCCCGCTGGAATGCCTCGACGGCGTCGATCAGGGAGCGCGGCAGCCGGTCCGCCTCGGCCGCGTAGGACAGGTCGTCCCTGGCCTGGCCGGGGTCCATGCCCTGCCGGATACCGTCCAGGCCTGCGGCGAGCATGTACGCCGCGGTCAGGTAGGTGTTGGCGGAGCTGTCGACGGCCCGATTCTCGATCGCAGGCCGGTTGGCGGGCAGGCGGATCATGCAGGACCGGTTGTTGTAGCCGTAACTGATCTTCGTCGGGGCCCAGGAGATCTCGCCGTCGGCCAGACGCTCCACGAGGCGGCGGTAGGAGTTGGTGGTCGGATTGGCGAGCGCGGTGAGCGCGGGGGCATGGTGCATGACGCCGGCTACGAACTGGTAAGCTTCCTTGGACCAGCCGTTGTTTCCTTCTTCACTGCGGAACATGTTCTGCCCGGACTCGTCCTCCAGGCTCATGTTGAAGTGGGCGCCGGATCCCCACATTTCGGGGTACGGCTTCGGCATGAAGGTTGCGAGCAGCCCGCATTCTTTGGCGGCTTGGCGTACCGCCAGGCGGAAGAGCGTGATCCGATCCGCCGACTCGATCACCGGCCCGTGGGCGAAGTCGAACTCGTACTGCCCCTCACCGCCCTCCGCGTCGAAACTGAAGAGCCCGAAGTCCATTTCCTCCAGGTATGAGCACACGCGGTCGAGAAATGGCAGCGAGTCCAGAGAGGCCTCCACGTCGTAGGCCGGCGACGGCTTGATCTCCTCGCTGAGCGTCATCGGGATCAGGCGCCCGGCGCCCGGCCCCAACGACTCCGGCTTGAACACGTAGAATTCCGGCTCAACGCCGAGTTGGGCCACGTAACCCATGTCGGCGGCGGCGTCCACTTGCTTCCGCAAGATCGAGCGCGGGCACAGCGCGTAGGGCTCGCGGCCGCTGAGCGACATGTCAGCGACCATCCAGGCGATCCGCCGGTCCCAGGGCAACACCCGCAGGGTCGCCGGGTCGGGAATGCCAGCGACTTCCTCCTCGATAGGATTCATGTGCCCGATACCGCCCATACCGCGTGGCGTGTACCGTTCGGAGCCCGCCAGCATGTTGGGCAGGTGGTCGATCGGGACGGTCTTGGACTTCGGTCGGCCGAGCACGTCGATCCATGCCGCCACCGCGTACTTGACGCCGCGTCCCGCCAGATCGCGGGCGAGTTCGGCGTGGTCGGGATTGATGTCATGAACGGTGTCCATGCTGATCCTCCTGTCAGGGGTGGGAAAAGAGCCGCCGGTAGGCGGCCCAAGCATCAGCGAACGGCTGCAAAGGGGCACGGAACGACCCCGCCCCGATCTGCCCGCCGCCCTTTCCGGCGATGCCGACGTCCAGGGCAGGCGCGATGCCCGTGGCGACGACGCGCGCGATGTCGATCCCCGTGGGGGTACCGCGGTAGCCGAAGTACGGGATCAAGAACGACGGGTGCACACCAGCGGTGATCTCGTACATGTCCAGGTTGCGGCGAATCATGACCTCGGGCCCGCCCTGGTAGGCCTGCAGCGGGAACGCGGCCGCCTGAGCGAAGGCGCCAAGGCCGCAGACCTCGGTGATCAGGCTTTCGCCCCCCATGAGCTCGATCTCGTCACGTCCCCGGCCAGGGAGGAAATGCGCCGTCTCGATCTCAGGAAGCGGCCCGCGGAACCACCGCGTTCCGAGCCCGGCGACGCGGATGCCGAACTCTTTGCAGGAGAACGACATGGCGGTGACGATCGAGGCACCGTCCGCGCCGTACATCCGGTCTGCCATCGACTTGGACGCGGCCATCGAGGCACGCAGGAAGAAGTAGTCGTCACTGGTCAGATAGGACACCAGCGTGCGGGCACGAGCTCCGTCCAGGTCCAGGAGTCCGGGCAGGATCCGCTTCAAGAACAGCCCGGACGCGGCCGTGTTCCGGCTGTGCAGCTCGTCGCCCTGACGCAGCGCCCGCTCCATGATCGGACGAAGTCGGATGCCGCCCTGAACCGAACGAACGACCTCGCCGAGCAGAGGCCCGATCACGTCGGCGAGGTACTCCAGATTCTGTCGGACCCCGTCGTTGTACACGCCGTAATTGAGCCGGTCCGGGGCGGCGCCCTCGAATAGGGTGCAGTGGCCCCGGTTGCCCGAGGTCGCGTCCCTCACGGCTAGGACCGGCATTGAGGCGGTAGTGATCCCGGCGAGAGAGCCGACGCAGTCGAAATCATGACAACCGGCCACCCGTACGTCTCCCCGTTCGAGGAGCCGCTCGGCCTCCGCAGGGTCGGAGGCGAGACCCTCATAAAGGACGCCGCCAATGATCCCGGCGCGCTGACCTCCGGTATATTCGGCCCAGGCCAGCGGGGGGCCGGAGGTCAAGATCGTCTCTTTGGTCATGCCGGGGAGCGCCTCGAGCGCCGGCAGCACATCGACGAGGACGGGGTCGGATGTGAAGAGCAATTCCAGCGCTTGCTCGTTGGCGCGGCTCCGGTCAATCTCCGGCCTTTGGCCGGTCCCGGAACCATAGTCGTTGGTCGTCGTCATTGATCGCCTCCGGCAGGGATGCAAAAGGTCCTTTTCACGTACGCGAAGCGGCCAGTGCGCCCGAATAGGCCCAATGTCCTCGGACTCTGTCAGTAGGAATCGCTCCACGACCCCGTCGAGTCCGGCGATCCCCACACACGGTTGGAACGCTCCGTGTCCAGCCGGTAGTCGGTCACTGAGATCTCGAACATCCTGCGCCCGAGATCAGCGGCCCGGTCCAGCGGACGGGAGGGGTCGGACTCCACCTCGCCCCGGCTATTGCCGACGCCGACGACGACGCCCACGAGACTCTGGCGCAGGTAACGCGTCATTTCCTGGAGCTGGGCCTCGACCCCGAGGGTCGCGCCACGGTAGCTCTCCTCGCACGCGATCAGCGCAGCGATCCGCTTGCCCGGCAGCGCCGCCGAGACCTGCTCGCCGACCGGAGAGCTGCCCGCGGTGTAGCAGAACAGCCGGTCGAAGAAGGTCTTCAGGGTTCCGTTGATCCCGTACCAGTAGAGGGGAGTCGCGATGATGAGCCCGTCCGCGGGCATCACGTGATCCATGAGCAGGCGCTCGTAGCCATCATCGATGCCGCAGGCACCGGTGCTCAATCTGCAGGTGCGGCAGTCGCGCAGCAGCCCGCGGACGAAGTCGGCGAGATAGACCGACTCGACCTCGTGCCCGGCCTCACGGGCCCCCTTGGCCGCGGCCTCGGCCAGCGTCCACGAGTTGCCGTCGCGGCGGGGACTTGAACTGATGGCTAGGACCTTCATGAGAACCTCCTGCTCACAGGTTGCAAAAGCGTTTTTGCACACTGGGGAGTATGTGAGCCACGTCTCCTGCTGTCAAGAGGTCGCTGCAGCTCGGTTCCCCGCCACCACCCGCCAGGTACGCCGGCCCCCTCGAGTGGATGCGCGGAGTTGGGCGGCCGTCGCGGTCGGCGGTGGAGCGCGCCGGCTCCTGCTGCGCCGTGCCGGCCCGCCATCTGGCCGCCGAACGGATGAAGCGCTGAGCCCCTTCGCTTGCGGTCAGGAAACTGCTGGTCACGTCGTGATCGCGGGCGGTGTGTTAGGCGTGGAACGTGGCGGTCGAGTAGCCGGGAGGAGCTTCCCCTCCGGCCCCCACAGATCCCGGCGTGACGGTCTTGGGCTCAACCGGTCGTCGCAACACCGGTTTCCTGAACCGATAGTGGATGCTCGTTCAGGGCTTTGGCGGGTGTCTTCTATCCGAGTGTTTTGCGGGGCCTGGTGTTGAGTGCGTGGGTGACGGCTGCGAGTTCGTCTGCGTCCCATCGCGAGAAGTAGACCTGCAGGCCGGTGTCGATGCGGAGTGGGCGTGCTGGGCCGGCTCTTTGCCGTGGTCCCAGGTGAGTGAGCGGCGTAGCCGCCCGGGCAGGGTGGTGATCGCGTCTCTCACGGCCTCGGCACCGCGGCCGGCCGTCGCCGGGCCGTCCTTCGGCCGCCCCGGCGACGGAATCTGCCCCCGGTACAACCGGACGGCCTGCTGTCGCTTCCCCACACCCACCAGCAACACCTCCAATTCTCAGGTGTTGCGACGACCAGTTGAATCCGCCATTGCCGCCGCGGTCGGAGTGGAAGATCGCATGATCGGCGAGGCGGTGGTTCCGGGCGGCCACGCCGATGGCCTTCTCGACGAGCGGGGTCTTGAAGTCATCGTCCATCGCCCAGCCGATCACGGCCCTGGTGTGGCAGCCGATCACCGGGGCCCGATAGAGCCACCCCTCCCACGTCGGAATATAAGTGATGTCGCCCACCATTTTCTGCCCCGGGTCGGCGGCAGTGAAGTCACGAACTTGAGCTGCCCGATCCCCCAAGCCCTACGGCTCTCCGGGCACCAATCTCGTCGGGCCTTTTGCGCCATTGCATCTCCCCATCCCGCGCCGGGATCGGCGCCATCGGTCAGGACAGGGGCACGATCGCGCTCATCATCGCGCCCTCCACCCTGCCGATCCTGAAGAACCGCCCCGACGACCCCGACGACATGGAGACCGGCCACGCCTGATTCGTCATCGGCTGACCGCTGCGGTGTCAGTTCGGCGGCTTGTCAGGCAGGTGAGCAACTGTTCACGGACCGCATGTGACGCCGCCAGGGGCGCCAAGCACAGTGCTCGGCGATTTCCAAACGTTCTGCCCTGGACGTCGGCCAGCCGGTAACGACGCCCTGGTGACGGACGAAGCGGACCGGGAAAGCAGCCCACCAGACCCGGGTTGTGTCCGCGAGCCAACATCGAGCCGACATGGGAAGGAAGCGGGGCGAAACCGGCGGCGGGCATATCGGGTCTTTTTTGTGTTTACCCTGGTCAAGCGGGGTGGGTCGCGTGGGACTCGAACCCACAACCTACGGATTAAAAGTCCGGAGCTCTGCCAATTGAGCTAGCGACCCTTGGAACTTGCTTGTGACCTGCGGTTTCTCCTCTCCGTCCCGGTTGACCCTGATCGTACATGGGTGCCACAGCTGAGGAATCGCCCGTCAGGGGCTGCCACGAGTCTAGAGGGCCGTCCTGGGCTGATGCATCCCAGATCCGGCGCCGGTGGCCGGGTGGGGTGGCGAGGTGTGTCGTGGGGCGCCCCGGGGAGGCCTCCCCGGGGCGCCGTGGTCACCCGCCCCCAGCGAGAGGCTGAACGACCGGGGAACACCTTAGCCCCGGGTTGGCGGGTTATGGGGTGCATTGCGCACAACCGGTTCGATGCGGAGGGGGAGGTGTTTGAGGCCGTTCTGGAAGTTGGAGGCCAGCCGGACGGGGGCGCCCGTGCGTTCGAGGTGGTGGGGGAGGAGTTCGCGGAAGAGGGCGCGCATCTGGGTGCGGGCGAGGTGGGCGCCGAGGCAGAAGTGGGGGCCGAAGCCGAAGCTGACGTGGTCGTTGGGGGTGCGGGTGATGTCGAAGCGGTCGGGGTCGGGGAAGACGGTCTCGTCCCGGTTGGCGGACGCGTGGTAGACGACGACCTTCTGGCCGGCGCGGACGGGCCGTCCGGCGAGGACGAGGTCGGTGGTGGCGGTGCGGCGGAAGTCCATGACGGGGGGCCAGTAGCGGAGCATCTCCTCGACGGCGGACGGGAGGAGGGACGGGGCGGCGCGGAGGCGGGCGAGTTCGGTGGGGTGGTCGAGGAGGGTGAGGAGGCCGCCGGGGATGCCGTTGCGGAGGGTTTCGTTGCCGGCGACGGCGAAGAGGAAGAACATCTGCTCGAACTCGCCGGTGGTGAGGCCGCCTTCGAGCATGCGGGACATGATGTCGCCCGATGGGGACGCCCGCTTGGCGGTGGCGAGCGCGTGGGCGTAGGCGAACATGTCCGCGAGGGCCGGGGCGGAGCGAGGGTTGACGGGGCGGCCGTCGGGGTGGGTGGACGAGGTGGGGCGGAGCTCCAGGGCGTCCCGGGCCATGGGGCTCAGGGAGGCGGCCTCGGCGGTGGAGAGGCCGGCGTACTCGTCGTCCTGGTAGCCGATGACGCGGGACGCCCAGTCGTACAGGAGGCGGCGGTCGGATTCGGGGACGCCCATGATGTGGGCGAGGGTCCACACGGGAAGGTCGGCGGCGACCTCCACGAAGTCGGTCTCGCGGCCTAGGGCGGAGGCGACGAGGGCGCGGGCGCGGCGCGTGATGGTGTCCTCAAGGGCGCGGACGGCGCGTGGGGTGAAGGCGGCGGCGACGATCCGGCGCAGGCGGGAGTGGCCGGGCGGGTCCTGGTTGAGCATCATCGCGCGGGCGGACGCGAGGTCCTCTGGGGTGTCGGGGTCGCGGATCTGGGTGGCGCCGAGGTGGGAGGAGAACAGGCCGGGGGAACGCAGGACGTGTTTGACGTCGGCGTGGCGGAAGACGGCCCAGTAGCCGGGGCCGGCCGGCCAGGGCCCGACGGCGGGTTCCGGGACCCAGGTCACGGGGGATTCGGCGCGCAGTGTCCTGAAGGTGTCGTAGGGGATCCCCGAGGCATACGTGGCGGGCAGGAAGATCTCCTCGTGCATGTCTTCAGAGTGCATCATGGCGGTGTGACGCTGAAGCCTGCGGACGGCGAGAAGATCCTGCGCGAGAACTTCGCGCCCTGGGTGCTGGAGCTGGGCCTCTCCGTGGAGGAGGTGGGGGACGGCACGGCGGTGCTCCGGTTGCCGTGGTCGGACCGGCTGGCCCGCGAGGGCGGGGGGCTGTCCGGCCAGGCGATGATGGCGGCCGCCGACACGGCGGTGGTCATCGCGGTGTCGGGCGCGCGGGGCGGGTTCGTGCCGATGACGACCGTGCAGCTCAGCACGTCCTTCCAGCGGCCTGTCGTGGGACGGGACGTGCTGGTGTCGGTTCGGGTCACGAAACTGGGCCGGACGCTCGCGTTCGCGGATGTCACGCTGGTGGCGGACGGTGATTCGGCCGTGGTCGCCCAGGCCAGCGCCGTGTACGCGATTATGGGGTGAAATGACGCGCATCGAGAACGTGACCGTGGCGGACGGTGAGTTCGCCCTGCATGTGTGGACGCCGGAGAGCGGGACGGGGCCGGGGATCCTGCTGGTCCAGGAAATCTTCGGGGTCGGGGACTACATGGAGGCCGTCGCCGGGGACCTGACTCGTCTGGGGTACGTGGTCGCGGCTCCGGACATGTTCTGGCGGATCCAGCCGAACTGGGCCGTCAAGCACGACGAGCGGGCGTTGCCCGAGGGCGTGGCGAAGGTCTCCGCGTTCGACTGGGAGAAGGGCCCAGCGGACTTGGAAGCGGCTCTGCTCCATGTGCGCGGCCTCCCGGAAGTGGAGGGGCGCGTGGGGGTGCTCGGGTTCTGCTTCGGTGGGACGTTGGCGTTTCTGTTGGCGGCACGTGCCGAGGTGGACGCCATGGTGTCGTTCTACGGAGCGGGCGTGCCCGGTGCCCTAGGAGCGATTGACGGCATCAGCGCTCCTGCACAGTTCCACTTCGGTGGGTCGGACCCGTACATCTCCAGGGAAGACGTGGCGGCCGTCGAACGGGCCGTCAAGGGGCGGGATCGCACGGAGATTCACGTCCAGGAGGACGGCGGGCACGCCTTCCACAACCGGAAGGCGCCCATGTTCTACCAGCCGGAGCCCGCGGAACGGGCCTGGCGTCTCACCGAGGAGTTCCTGGCCCGGTACCTGCCGGTGTCGTAGCCCAGGGGGGAAGGGGCTCGGTCTCGGCGAGCCAGGCGGCCGGGGCGCCGCCGACGATGGCGCAGGTCGTGTCGATGTCCCCGCCCGCGGCTGCGGTGGTCCAGAACGCGGCCTCGGGGGCGCCGAGGTGCCGGGCGGCGGCCCAGAGGGTGAGCGGGACGGTGTCGTGCGCGGCGACGTCGCGGCCGTTGCCGAGGACGGCGGCGGCGGTCGCGGGGTCGCCGAGGGGCAGCAGGCCGCGGGCCTCGGCGATGCCCTCGCGGACCGTGCCGGGCGGGACGTGCCGCAGGATCTCGTCGAGGAACGGGCCGGGTCTCGGGGCGGCGGGTGCGAGGGACGCGGCGACGGCGATGGCGACCGCTCCGGCGATGCCCTCGGGGTGGGGGTGGGTGACCTCGGCGGAGAGCGCGGCCTGGCGGGCCGCTTCGGCGGGGTCGCCGGCGAACCAGGCGCCCAGAGGGGCGACGCGCATGGCGGCGCCGTTTCCCCACGAGCCCAGGCCGTCGAACGGCTCCTTGGCGAGGACACGCCAGTCTCCGCCTTCTCTTACGAGGCGCAACAGGCGTCCTGTGGACGGCCCATAGCCGCGGTCGAAGTCGTGGTGCTCGGCGAAGCTCGACGCAAGGGCGTCTTGGTCGATGGTCCCGTGTGTGGACAGGACTACGTAGATGGACGCGGCCATCTCCGTGTCGTCCGTCCACTGCCATGGGCCCGGTGGAAGGGTTTGTGCTTCGTAGGCGGGACGGTTCGCCGGGACGAAGAACTGGGAGCCCAGTGCGTCTCCGACGGAGAGGCTGCGAAGAGAGGCGCGCGCGCGTTCTGCGGCGTGTGTCGTCATGTGGTGGCTGCTTCGAGGGGTAGTCGGGACAGTTCGCGTCGGGATGAGATGCCGAGCTTCGGATACGCCTTGTAGAGGTGGTACTCGACGGTGCGGGGGCTGAGGAAGAGCTGGGCGGCGATGTCCCGGCTGCTCGTGCCCTCGGCGGCGAGCTTGACCACCTGGAGCTCTTGCGGAGTGAGCCGGTCGGCGAGGTTGGGTGCGGTGGGGGCTGCCGTGGGGGCGGAGTCGCCCGTGGCCCGGAGTTCGGCGCGCGCGCGGTCCAGCCAGGGGGCCGCGCGGAGGCTTTCGAAGATGTCCACAGCGGAGCGGAGCGGGGCTCGTGCGTCCGACCGTCGGCGTGCTCTGCGCAGCCACTCCCCATAGAGCAGTTCGGTGCGGGCCCGTTCGAAGGGGCGCGTCGCCCGCTCGTGTAGGCGAATGGCCCGTACGTAGGGTTCCTCGGTGTCGGTCAGTAGGGCTTCGCAGCGTGCCGCCACTGCGAGGGCCCACGGTTGCTCTCCTGCCTCCGCCCAGGTGCGGAACCGCTCGTAGGCCGGACGGGCTCGATCCGGTTCACCGGCGCGCGCCGCGGCCTCGACCTGGTCGGCGGCCGACAGCATGGCTGCGGCGCCGTACGCGCGGGGACCCTGCGCGCTCTTCTCCAGCCTGCGCAGTGCGTCGCCGTACCGGCCGAGGCCGAGGTCGAGCAGGCCGAGCGCGCCGTCGGCGGGGCCGTCCTGGGGCGCCGTCGCGGTCGGCTCGCGCAGGCGTGCCTCGTCGCCCTCGATCGCGGCGATCCGCGCGAGCACGGCGCCGAGGCGGTCCTCGCGGTGGGCGAGGCCGGTGTCGCGGGCCAGCCCGGCGGCCTCGGCCACGGCCGCCTCGGCGGCCTTGCCGACCCGTCTCCCGGAACGCCGCTGGAGGA
>NZ_CAACVB010000003.1 GCF_900659635.1 Actinomadura roseirufa
CCGCGGTCGTCGCGCCCGTCGTCGCGCCGTCGCGGGCGGCCCGCGCCGTGGAACAGCGGGCCGGCCGCGAACGGGGCTGGTCCGAGCGGGGCCGCGCGCTCGCCGAACGGCTCGACCTCGGGCCGCTGGCCGCCGACATCGCCGGCCGGGACACCGCGCTCCTGCTCATCGCCGGCGCGAAGGACCGCGTCGTCCCGCCCAACGAGGTCACCGCGCTGTACGACCTCATCCGCCGCACCCGATCCGCGGACGGCGGCTTCGCCGTCGAGTCGGTCACCTTCCGGATGGGGCACGCGCTGGCGCCGGAGCCGGGCACCGAGGCCCGCCCGCCGATCACCGAGGCGGTGCGCGTGGACGGCGTCCTCACCGACTGGTTCCGCGAGCACCTGGCGGGGATCCGCCCCGCCGACGACGGGCCGTCCGACGGCGTCCGGCTCACCGAACCGCCACCGGACGAGGCGCAGCGCACCCCTCCGGCGGCCCACACGGCGGCCCACACGCTCTGACGGCGCGGCCGCGCGGGACCTCACCTGCGCGACAGCACCTCGTAGTGCACGGGGATCACACCCGAGCCGGTCCCGCCGACCTTGACCATCGCCGCCTTGGACAGGTCCAGGCAGCGGCCGCCCGCGTACGGGCCCCGGTCGTTGATGCGGACGATGACCGACCGGCCGTTGTTGTCGTTGGTGACCCGCACCTTCGAGCCCATCGGCAGCGTCTTGTGCGCGGCGGTCAGCGCGTTCGGGTCGAAGGGCTCGCCGCTGGCCGTCATCTGCCCCTCCCAGTAGTAGGAGGCCTCGCAGGAGCCCGACTTCAGCACCTTGTAGGAAGGCGCCTTCTTCACGGGCTTCGCCTTCGCCTTCGGCTTCTGCTTCGGCTTGGCCGCCTTCGTGTGCGGGGGCTCGGGGGCACGGGTCCGGCCGCGGCTCGCGCGCGTCGGGGTGGCGAGAGGCGGGTCGGGAAGTGGCGCGGCGGCCGGCGGCGGTGTCCGCGGCGCGGTCTGCGCGGCCTGGGCGGACTCGGCGGAGCCGCCGCTGTTGACGAGGGTGAACACGCCCGCCGCGATGACCGCGGCGGCGATGCCGGAGACGAGCAGGACGGTGCGAAGGCGTGCGCGACGGCTACCCACAGAGGAGTCCTTTGTTCGGGGACAGGGCCCCGGACGCCCGGCGTTCTCGCGGCGTGGTCAGGTGACGGCGTCGTCCCTGGCACCCTGGCCGCGCGCGGGCCTCATCACCCGCTTTCGCGCCGTTCTCGAAGGCGCGTCCGCGTCATCGCGGAACCGGCGTCCGGCAGGTGCGGCGGGTCGCTTCTTCACTTTTGATCTCAACTGCGCCGCACAAGTCCCTGACCGTACGACGCCGCGGAGTCAAAACGGGCACCGGACCCCTTATTTGTGGGGTTTGTCACTACGTTTTTTGCCCTCCGACACTGATCCACTTCACCCGGTCACCACCATTGAAGATCATTTTGCGTGTTCCATAAGATGCCATCTCGGTCAGATAACAGGCACTTGGAAGTAAGGAAAACGGGGCGTTCCACTGGATGTGGAACGCCCCGTTCGGCCCGTCCGGCGGGTGTGCGCGGGCTCAGAGGAGCTGCGGCAGCTTCACGCCCTGAACGCCCTGGATGGGCAGGCCGCGGAGACCGGAGAGGGCGGGCAGGTTGCGCAGCGTCTCGGTGAGCGGGTCGGCGGCGGGCCGCGCGGCACGCCGCTCCGACGCCGTCCGGGACACGGCCGGAAGGTGCTTCTTGGCGACGGCCTTGCCGGTCTTCACGACGGGACGGCCGAGCGTGAAGGCGTGCTTGCCGGGCCGCGCCGCGTGCTTGCGGGGCCGGACGGGGCGGTCGTCGGTCTTCAGCACCTCGGCGATGTGGCCGATGCCGGACTGGGCGTCGTCGATGCCGTCACCCGTCGTGTCGATGGCCCGGCCCGTGGTGTCGATGACCCGTCCGGTGGTGTCGATGACCCGGCCCGCCGAGGTGACGATCCCGCTGGCCACGCCCGGACGTCCGACGCGGTGATGGGCCGCGGGGGCGCGACCGGCGTGGCGCCGGGCGGGCGGGAACAGCAGCTTGGACGGCAGGGGCACGCCCGCGGCCTCCAGCGTGCGGACGGCGCTCGGAATACTGGGCAGGCCGAGCGTGGCGGCGCTGCCCAGCGGGAGGCTGCCGCCCGGTTCGGGGGCCGCGTGCCGGCCGGTCGCGGCATGCCGCTCGGCGAGGGTCCGCCCGACCTTCTTGGTGACCGCGCCGAGCTTGCCGAGGTGGCCGCCCTTGAGGTTCCGGATGCCCTTCAGGACGCCCCCGGTCACCTTGCTCGGCCGGATCGGGGCGGGCAGTGCCGCGCGTCCGCGCTTCTTGCCGAGGCAGTCGTCGCCGACCGCGCGCCGCTCCGGGACGCTGAGCGTCATCTTGGCCTTGCCGGGCAGGGGCGTACCGGTGCCCTTCAGGGCCTTGCCGCTGTCCAGGGTGCACCGGCGCGGCGTCCGGCGGTCCGCCGCGGCGCCGGTGCGCAGGGCGGACGCGTCCCGGGCCTCGCGCAGGACCCCGTCCACGGCGTCGGCGGCCTTGCCGACCGGCTTGGGCACCGGCCGGGCGGCGATACGGCCGAGCGGCGCCCCGGCCGCCTGGCGGACGGGTCCGGCGGCCGGCCCCTGAACGGCGTTCGCCGGCAGCGCGGCGGCGAGGGCGGTGGCGAGCGGGACGAGGACGGAGACGCCCAGCAGGCTTCTAGCGGATCGGTTCATTTCTTGATTCCCCCGGGTTTTTGCGGATTGATCCGGCACGTGCGTGTGCGCCCGCGCGGGCAAGCGGCATTCCGGCGCACCGTCGAGCGGGGACAGTAGTACAAGCCGGGCCCGCGCACCCCCGATACGGGAACCAATTGGGAGAGAAAATAAAGATCGAGTGCCCAGATCAACGACATTCCCAAGGGCACCATATTGCGATAAAACTCAGTAAAACCGAACCCCGAATCCACCCCGCCCTCGCCGACAGCGCACCCACAACCACCCCAGAGACCAAGCCCCCAAGCACCCCACCCGACCACCGAGGCCAAAGCCGGAGGCGAGCCCCTCCACACAAGACCGCGAAGCAACACCACGCCACACGAGCACGGCACCCCCGAGAGCGAGGAACGCTTGTTCCAGCGCACGCGAAGGTCACCCCAAACAAGCGCCAGCGAAGCCCCTGACCTACCTCACGCGACGCTCAGCCGTCACGCGAGCGCCCTGCGGAGCGGCGGGGCAAAGCCGGAGGCGAACCCCAGGGAAGAGCGCGAAGCAATGCCACGCCACGCGAGCACGCCCGCCGCGCCGCACGGTCACGGCACCCCGCAGCTAGACGGGCGCCAGTGGAGGCTCCGGGGGTGCCTCACGCGACGCTCAGCCGTCACGCGAACGCCCCACCTGAGCGGCGGGGCAAAGCCGGAGGCGAGCGCCTTCCAGGGGAGAGCGCGAACGGTGCCGCGTCGCACGGTCACGGCACCCCGCAGCTAGACGGGCGCCAGTGGAGGCTCCGGGGGTGCCTCACGCGACGCTCAGCCGTCACGCGAGTGCGCTACCTGAGCGGCGGGGTGATGCCGGAGGCGAGCCCCGCCGGGAAGATCGCGAAGCGATTCGCGCTCGCACAAGGACGGTCACGGTCCGAGCCGCCAGGCGAGGACTGTGGGCCGGGCTTGCAATCAACACAGCCTGGGTTAGGCATCGCCTAGGGTGATGACTTCGTCGATCTCGTCTTTGCGGGCGGCCAGTTCGGTGGCGTAGCGCTCCTCGTCGACCTTGTCGGCGATCTCCTCGTCCTGGCGCATGAGTGCTTCGAGGTCGGCTTTGGCGTTGTCGAGGACGCCCATGTCGGCGTAGGCGGCCTGGACCTTGTCGCCCCACAGGCCGACGTCCCGGACACAGGGGACGATCCGGCTGAACAGCAGCGACTGATAGAGCTGGTACATCTCCGAGTTGTCGACATATTCCATGCACTTGTCGACCGGCATGTCGAGCTGCTCGAAGATCTCGCTGCCCTTGAAGCGGTCGCGCATGAGGTAGCAGCCCTCGACGACGAACTCCTCGCGCTCGGCGCGCTCCCGGTCGGTCAGTTCCGCGTAGTAGTCCTTGAGGGCGAGCCGGCCGAACGCGACGTGCCGTGCCTCGTCCTGCATGACGTACGCGAGGAGCTGCTTGACCAGCGGGTTCGTGGACATGTCGCGGTAGAGCCCGAACGCGGCGAGGGCCAGGCCCTCGATGAGGACCTGCATGCCGAGGTAGGGCAGGTCCCAGCGGGAGTCCTCCAGCGACTCGGCGAGCAGCTTCGCCAGGTCCTGGTTGACCGGGTAGTACATGCCGATCTTCTCGTGCACGAACCTCGTGTACAGCTCGACGTGGCGCGCCTCGTCCATGGTCTGGGTGGCGGCGTAGAACTTCGAGTCCAGGTCGGGGACGGACTGGACGATGCGCGCCGAGACGTTCAGGGCGCCCTGCTCACCGTGCAGGAACTGGCTGAACAGCCAGGCACCCTGGTGGCGGCCGAACTCGTCCCGCTCCTTCTGGGGCATCTTGTCCCAGATCTCGGAGCCGAAGAGGGGGTTGAAGCTCTCCGGCAGGCCCGCCACGTTGTTCGGATCGACCTCCAGGTCCCAGTCGATGCGTTTCTGGGCGTCCCACTGCTTGTCCTTGCCCTTCTGGTACAAGCTGAGCAGGCGGTCGCGTCCGTTGTCGTACTCCCAGGTGAAGCGGGCGTCGCCCGCCATGGGAACATTCCACGTGTCCGTGGGCACGGGCGTGGTGTAGAGGTCGTAGGAACTCACGAGGGGAAGCCTCCTCCGGGCCCGCGCCGCGGTCGCGGCGCGGGGATGTGGGTCCGCCCACCGGCTTTACATACCTTCGTAACATGTAAAGTGGGAGAGTGGCCAGGCCCAGCGACCCCTGATTTCCGCCCGTACGAGGTTTCACTCCTGGTCACGGGGCCCGCACGTCCGCGTACGATGCAGACCTCATGACGATGCTCTTCGGTGACCGGACGGACGGAAGCGACGCCGGGCGGTCCCGCTTTCGCCGGACGCTGTGGTCGGGTTTCGGGCTCGCCTACCTCATCCCCCTCGTGAACGTCGTCGCGGGGTACCGGGGAGTGCGACTGTGGCTCAGCCTGCTCGCGCTCGGGGCGTTCGTCGCCCTCTACCTGGCGACGCCGCTGAGCATCCGGAGCTGGATCCATCCGATCCGCGCGCGGAGCCATGCCCTGCTCGCGCTGTTCGCGGTCTTGTGCGCCGGGTTGCCGTTCGCGTTCGGGCAGGCGTGGATCGGCATGCCGATCTACCTGTCGACGGTCGCCGCGATGACCCTGCCGATGCGGTGGGTTCTGTGGGGCGTCGGCGCGGCCACGGCCCTGACGGCGGCGCAGTGCGCGCTGATCGACGGGGCGCGGTGGGCGCTGCCGAGCCTCCCGCTGACCGCGCTGACGCTGGGCGTGTTCATGTTCGGGTTCCGGCACGCGCGGCTGCTCGTCCAGCAGCTGCGCGAGGCGCGCGGCGAGGTCGCCCGGCTGGCCGCCGCCGACGAGCGGCTGCGCATCGCCCGTGACCTGCACGACCTGCTCGGCCGCAGCCTGTCGCTGATCGTGCTGAAGAGCGAGGTGGCGCGCCGCGTCCACGACCGGGACCCGGCGCGGACGCTCCGCGAGGTGGCCGGGATCGAGTCGGTGGCGCGCGAGTCGCTCGCCGACGTCCGCGCGGCGATCACCGGCTACCGGCGGCGGTGCCTGGGCGAGGAGCTGGACGGCGCCCGCGCGGCACTGTCGGCGGCGGAGGTCGAGGTGGACGTGCGGTCGTCCGGGCCGCCGCTGCCGGACGCGGTGGACGCGCTGTTCGGCTGGGCGGTCCGGGAGGGCGTGACGAACGTCGTCCGGCACGCGCGGGCCCGCCGGGTGCGCGTCACGGTCGGCCGCGGGCCGGACGGCGCGGCGCTGGAGATCGTCGATGACGGCGCGGGCCCGGCGGACGCGCCGGGACGGGACGCCGCGCCTCCGCCGGGGCACGGCCTGACGGGGCTCGGCGAGCGGGTCGCGGCGGCGGGCGGCACCCTGGAGTCGGGGCGGCGCCCGGAGGGCGGGTTCCGGCTCGCCGTCAGGGTTCCCCTGCCGCCGGACCCGGCGCAGGACGAGGGCGGGGGCAAGGGTGGGGACGAGGTCAGCGGGACTGGAGGGCGTCCAGCGCGACGGCCTGGGCGATGATCAGGCGCCGGTCCAGGCGCGGGTCCTTGATGTCGACGACGTAGCGGTCGCGGAGCCCGAACTTCTTGTCCACCGAGAAGACGATCTGGTCGCCGGCCCGGAAGTCGAAGTGGTAGGGCCAGGCGAACGGCAGGGCGTCCACGAGGGGGAGGAAGTCCCAGACCCGGCGCAGGAGCGCGACGAAGCGGCTGCGCTCGCTGCCGGTCGTCACGCCGAGGCCGGGCTGCTCCAGGTGCCAGGTGGAGGCCAGCAGCGACTTCTTGAAGTCCTTGCGGAAGACGCCGATCGGCTGCCCGGAAGCGTCGGTGACGTCGTAGGCCGAGGCCAGGTCGATGCGCTTGCGGGCCTTGAAGCCGAGGATGGGGCGGCTCTTGGTGTCGTCGCTGTAGAGGGTGACCTGCTCCTTGAAGGCCATCCTCTTCTGCTGGGCGAAGGCGATCAGCTCGCCCTCGCCGCCGCCGGGCGTCTCGGCGTGCACCTCGTACTGGTTCACCATGACCCGAACCCGCTGCCGGATCAGCAGCCGGTCGTGCGCCTGGAGCCGGTCGTCCACGAGCAAACTCCCCCTTTTCCCGCTTATGTCGATCAAGGGCGGAGTCTGCCACAAAGTTGACATTCGCGGCACAGGGTGAGAGGGGCCGGGCGCGCGGTCAGGACTCGTTGATGTGCCCGGCGAGGTAGCCGTGGATGAGGCGCTCGGCCTCGGCGAGGATCGCGGGGTCGCCGTCCGGGTCGTGGCGGAAGGCCATCTTCAGCACGGCGTCCCCGGCCTCGACCGCGATGGCGAGGGCGCGCGCGAGGCCGGGGGTGTCGTGCACGGCGAACGTCTCGACGATCATCTGCCGCAGCCGGTCGGCGACCACCGCGTTGTTGTCGGCGTCGGAGTCGAGCAGGTGGACGTCCGCGACGTCCCCGAACCGCAGGACGCGGAAGCCGGGGACGGTGCGGTGCATGTCCACGAAGATGTCGATGATCGCGCCGACGGTGTCGGACCAGTCGTCGAAGGTGCCCCCGGCGACCGCCGCGGAGACCCGCTCGCCGAAGACCTCCAGGTTGCGCAGCGCGAGCGCCTGCGCGACCGCCCGCTTGTCGGGGAAGAACTGGTACACCGAGCCGATGGCCACCTCGGCGCGCTGGGCGATGCGCGTGGTGGTGAGGCCGTCGTAGCCGTCCTCGTCGAGGATCTCCGCGCAGGCGTCGAGCATCCGCTGGACGCGTTCGGCGCTGCGGCGCTGGGCGGGGCGGCGGCGGAGCGGGGTCCGGATCTCGGTCACCTTCCCATTGTCCCCCTAGCCGGGCATCCCGGTGGCGGACGCGGAGCCCATCCGCGCCCCGGGGCAAGGGGACTCTTCCGCCGGAAGCAGAGCGGTGAGCAAGAACCGAAGGCCATTCGCGTTCCGGGGGACGGGGCGGAGGGCCGCCATCCCCGCTCCTGGCTCGTCCACGTGGGCTGCGAGAAGCGCACCGAAGGCGTCCTACGCCTGGTAGCGCACCCTGATGATCTCCTCGTTGGCCGTCCGGTGGCATGATCAAGGGCATGACCGCGCCCACGTCCCTGCCCGAGGTCCGCGCCCGGATCGACGCGATCGACGGCGAGATCGTCGGGCTGCTCGCCGACCGGCAGGCGCTGGTGCGCGCGGCCGCCGCCTTCAAGGCCGACGAACGGGCCGTCCGCGCGCCGGGCCGGGTCGAGGAAGTGATCGCCCGGGTCCGTGACCGCGCCGCCGCGGCGGGGCTGGCGCCCGAGGTCGCCGAGGCCGTCTGGCGGGCGATGATCGGCGCCTTCATCGAGCTGGAGCTCGCCGAGCACGCCGCCCACGACCGGCCGGACCGTCCGGAGCGCTGACCTGCCCCAACGTCCTGGATAGTCTGCTTCCGTCTTCCGGTGGAGGTCCCGCATGCCCGAGCCCCGTCCGCTTCGTCCGCACGATCCCCGCGAGGTCGGCGGCCACCGGCTGACCGCCCGGCTCGGCGAGGGCGCCCAGGGGACCGTCTACCTGGGCGAGAGCGGCGACGGGCGGCGCGTCGCGGTGAAGGTCCTGCACGGCGGGCTCGGCGAGGACGTCCGCGCCCGCACCAACTTCGAACGGGAGCTCTCCACCGCGCGCCGGGTCGCGCCGTTCTGTACCGCCCGGCTCCTCGCCGCCGAGGCCGACGCGGACCCGCCCTACATCGTCAGCGAGTACATCGAGGGGCCCTCGCTGAAGGATCTGGTCGCCGGACGCGGCACGCTGCCGCCGGACGAGATCGTCCGGCTCGCGATCGGCACCGCCACCGCGCTGGCCGCGATCCACGAGGCGGGGGTCGTGCACCGCGACTTCAAGCCCGCGAACGTGCTGCTCGGGCCGGACGGCCCGCGGGTCATCGACTTCGGTATCGCCCGGCCGCTGGACGCCACGTCCGCGACGCTCACTGGGGCCGTCGGCACGCCCGCGTTCATGGCGCCCGAGCAGGTGGCGGGCGGCAGCGGCGGACCACCGCTGGACATGTTCGCCTGGGGCTGCACAATGGCGTTCGCCGCCAACGGGGCGCCGCCGTTCCCCGGCCCGTCCATCCCGGCGGTCATGCACCGGGTCCTGCACGGCGAGCCCGACCTGGGGCTGCTCGAAGGGAAGCCGCGCGAGCTGGTCGCGGCGGCGCTGGCGAAGGACCCGGCCCTGCGGCCGACGGCGCTGGACGTCCTGACGACCCTGCTCGGCTCCGGGACGAACGACCTCCTCGCGAAGGGCACCCTCCGCCGCCGCGACCCTCACCGCGACATCGTTCTCGCCGATCCCGCCCCGGGACGGACCCGCCGCCTGGCCGCCGCCCGTCCCCGCGCCGCCCCCGGCCGGGCCGCCCGGCTGGCCGCCGCCGGGGGTTCTCCCGGGGATGAACCCGCAGGTCCCGGCGCCCCCGCCCTACGCGGGCGCCGCGCCGCGGCGAGGCAGGCGCCCGGTACTGATCGCCGCCGCGGCCGGAGCCGTGCTGGTGGTGGTCGCGGCGGGGGCGATGACGAGCGATTTCCTGCTCCCGGACGGCGGTGGAGAGGACGGCGGGAGCGGCGGCGCCGCGTCGGGACGCGGAGCGGCCGCCGGCGCGTCGCCGTCGAGCGGCGGAGGGACGGGCAGATGCTCCTACCCCCTTCGAGCCGCGAACACGGGGCCGGTGAAGAACGTCGGGACGCCGCCGTCCACCCCGCGGGCCCGGGGAACGGTCACCGCTGTCCTGACGACGAACCTCGGCAAGATCACGATGCGGCTGGACGCGGCCAAGGCGCCGTGCACCGTCAACTCGCTGATGTACCTCGCGGGCCGCACGTTCTACGACGGCACGTCCTGCCACCGGCTCGGAACGTCGCCGCAGCTCAGCGTCCTGCAGTGCGGTGACCCGACGGGCACCGGGTCCGGCGGGCCGTCCTACCGGTTCGCCGACGAGAACAAGCGGGACACCAGCTACAAGCGCGGCACCGTCGCCATGGCCAACGCGGGCGCCGACTCCAATGGCAGCCAGTTCTTCATCGTCTACAAGGACATACCGAAGCTGTCCACGCCGTACACCATCTTCGGGACCGTCACGTCAGGCATGGACATTGTGGACAGAGTCGCCGCGGCCGGGGCGACGAACGACGTCGGGAACGGCGACGGCAGGCCCAAGCAGAAGATCACCTTCCGCGAGGTCCGCACCGCCCAGGACTAGCGACGCCCGAGAGCGCGGGCGCGACGCTCAGGCGGGGACGGGCTCCGCCGCCCTGGTGGAGGAGGCGAGCAGGTCGCCGAGCGAGGCGCGGGCGCGGCTCAGGTCGGCGATGCGCGTGTCCAGCTCGTCCAGCTGCGAGCGGAGGTGGTCGAAGACGCACGCCTGGAGCTCGGTGCCGTCGCCGACGAAGCAGGGCATCAGCTCACGAATGATCTTGGTGGGGAGCCCGGCGGCCAGCAGCGTGCGGATCCGCGCGACGGCGACGGGCGCGTCCGCGCCGTACTGCCGGTGGCCGCCGCCGGTGCGCTCGGAGATCAGGAGCCCCTGCTCCTCGTAGTAGCGCAGCAGCCGGATGCTCACGCCGCTCTCGCGCGCCAGCTCACCGATCCTCACGTGGCCCACCTCACACCGGGACGACTTGAAACTCACATCGATGTCACATTCTAACGTTCTACCCATGACGACAACACAGAGCCCCATCTCTCTCTACGGCTTCCTCCGTCCCCGCCCCGACCGCGTTGACCAGGTCAGGGAGTTCCTCACTTCGCTGATCGAGCCCACGCGGAAGGAGGAGGGCAACCTGGAGTGGCACCTGCACGAGCAGGAGGACGGACGTTTCTTCCTGTACGAGGTGTGGCGCTCCCAGGAGGACATGGACCGGCACAACGAGTACCCGCCGCTCGTCGAGTTCTTCAACAACCTGTCCGAGTACCTGGAAGGACCCCCGGAGGCGTACGTCGGCACCATGACGAGCCCTTACCCGGTGTCCTGACCTCGACAGAATGAGCGCATGCCAGGTATCGACGAAGCGCTCGACCATCTTGTCTACGCCACGCCCCACCTCCAGGAGACGGTGGAGCAGTTCCACCGTCTCACTGGGGTGCGGCCGGCCGAGGGCGGCCGCCACGAGGGCCTCGGTACCCGCAACCACCTGCTGGGGCTCGGCGGCCGCCGCTACCTGGAGATCATCGGCCCGGACGAGGAACGGCCCGCCCCCGGCGCGGCCCGTCCGTTCGGCGTCGACGCCCTGACCACTCCGGCCCTGGTCACCTGGGCGATCCGCGCGGACGACATCGAGGAGCGGGTGGCGGCGGCCCGCCTGCGCGGCCACGATCCCGGCGACGTCCAGGACATGTCCCGGCGCACGCCCGGCGGTGATCTGCTCACCTGGCGGCTGGCCTACGCGGAGACCGGGCTCGTGCCGTTCCTCATCGACTGGGGGACGACTCCGCACCCCGCCGAGCGGGGCCTGCCGTCCGTCCCGCTCGTCTCCTTCAGCGGTACCGATCCCGATCCGGCCGGCGTCCGGACACGGCTGGACGCCGTCGGCGCCCACCTGGACGTGATGTCCGCCGACGCCACGACGCTCACCGCGATACTCGACTGTCCCGCAGGTCAGGTCATCCTGACCTGACAAAATCCTCGGGGACGATGTCCGGTCGGGATCCGCGGCTCCGACCTCTGCGCAAAGGTGCCCGACGGAGGCACCGGCGACGAGAGGACGGACATGGGTCGCGCAGTGGTGCATTTTGAGATCATCGGGTCCGATCCGGCCGCGCTCCGCGGCTTTTACGGTGCTCTGTTCGGCTGGGACTTCCAGGTGGGCGACGCGACCACCGACAAGGTCTCCCGTCCGGGCGAGTACGGCTTCGTCAGCTCCGCGGGGGACGGCATCGCGGGCGGGATCGGCGGCGGCGAGGGCTTCGAACCCCGCGTCCTGTTCTATGTGGGTGTCCCCGACGTCGACGCCACTCTGCGGAAAGCGGAGAACCTGGGAGGCAAGCGTGCGATGGGTCCCGCACGCGACCCGGAGCGTGACTTCGCGGTGGGACACATCATCGACCCGGAGGGCAACCTCATCGGCGTCGCGGGACCCTTCTGAGGGGGAAGGAAGACCGGATGAAGTACCTGTACCTGATCTATGGGAACGCGGAGAACTGGGGGCACCCCATCTTCATGCGGCACCCGGAGTACCTGGCGCTGCCGGAGGAGGAGCGCACCCGCATCGCCGAGGTGGCGGACCGCCAGTTCCGGGAGATCGAGAAGACCGGTGAGCTGATCTCCGGGACGGCACTGGCCGACCCCGTGCTCACCCGCACGACGCGGCCCCGCGACGGCGTCCCCGTCAGCACGGACGGCCCGTACATGGAGTCCAAGGAGCAGCTCGCGGGCTTCTTCGTGTTCGACTGCGAGACCCCGGAACGGGCCGACGAGATCGCCGCGATGTTCCCCGAGGCCCGCTTCGGCGCCATCGAGGTCCACCCGATCATGGACCTGTCCGGCCAGGAGATGTGAGCACCGCGCCCGCCGTCGAGGACCTGCTGCGCCGGCTGGCGCCGCGGGTCCTCGGCGCGCTCGCCCGCCGGCACGGCGACTTCGCCGCCGCCGAGGACGCCGTGCAGGACGCGCTGCTCGCCGCCGCGACGCGCTGGCCCCGCGACGGCGTGCCCGAGCGCCCGGACGGCTGGCTCGTCACCGTCGCGTCCCGGCGGCTGGCCGACCGGGTGCGCAGCGAGCGGGCGAGCCGCCGCCGCGAGCTGGAGGCCGCGGCCCGGACCCCGCGGGACGACCTGCTCGCCCCGCCCGCCGACGCCGCGGACCCGTCCGGCGAGGACGACACGCTGACCCTCCTGCTGCTGTGCTGCCATCCCGCCCTCACGCCGCCGTCACAGATCGCGCTGACGCTGCGCGCCGTCGGCGGGCTGACCACGGCGGAGATCGCCCGCGCGTTCCTCGTCCCCGAGGCGACCATGACCCGGCGCATCACCCGCGCCAAGGAACGCGTCCGGGAGGCGGGCGCGCGGTTCCGGATGCCGCCCGCGGCCGAGCTTCCGGGGCGGCTCCGCACCGTCCTGCACGTCCTCTACCTGATCTTCAACGAGGGGTACACCGCCACCTCCGGTCCCGACCTGCACCGCGGCGACCTCACCGGCGAGGCGATCCGGCTGACCCGCACCGTGCGCGCGCTGCTCCCCGCCGACGGCGAGGTCGCCGGGCTCCTCGCGCTCATGCTGCTCACCGACGCGCGCCGTCCGGCCCGGACCGGGCCGGACGGCGCCCTCGTCCCCCTCGCCGAGCAGGACCGAGATCGGTGGGACGGGGCGTCCATCGCCGAGGGCCTCGACCTCACCGCCCGCACCCTCGCCCGCAACCGGCTCGGCCCGTACCAGGTACAGGCCGCCATCGCCGCCGTCCACGCGGAGGCCAAGCGCCCCGAGGACACCGACTGGCCGCAGATCGTCGCGCTGTACCAGATCCTCGAAGACCTGGACCCGGGCCCGATCGTCACCCTCAACCACGCCGTCGCGGTCGCCATGGCGCGGGGCCCGCGGGCGGGGCTCGCGCTCCTCGACCCCCTGGACGAGCTGTCGCGCCACCACCGGCTGCACGCCGTCCGCGCGCACCTGCTGGAGATGGCCGGCGACCAGGCGGGCGCCCTGGCCTCCTACCGGACGGCCGCGCGCCTGACCACCAGCGTCCCCGAGCAGCGCTACCTGCAAGAACGCGCCGCCCGCCTCGCGAAGCCCTAGAGCGCGGGCTTGCCCTCCGAGTAGAGCCAGGTCGCGGCCCAGCGCTTGAGGTCCTCGCCGGAGAGCTTCTCGGCGAATCGGATGAAGTCCCGGGTCGAGGCGTTGCCGTAGCGGTGCGACGCGGGCCATTCCTTCAGCAACCGGTAGAACGTCCGCTCGCCGATGGATTTGCGGAGCATGTGGATGGCCATCGCCCCGCGGTCGTACACCAGGTCGTCGAAGATCTGACCCCGGCCCGGATCGGCGACCTTCCCCTCCCACAGGTCGTCATCGGCGGGCGTGCCGTACGCCTCGTCGAAACTGTCCTGGACGGGCTCGTCCTCGAACCGCTCGGCGTACAGCCACTCCGCGTAGGTGGCGAAGCCCTCGTTGAGCCAGATGTCCGCCCAGCGTTTCGGTGACACCAGGTCGCCGAACCACTGGTGCCCCTGCTCGTGCGCGATCAGGCCCCGGCTCGGGATCGGGCCGGCCTCGTCCGTCATGTTGTAGATCGGACGCCCCTGCGTCTCCAGCGGGTCGATCTCGCCCGCCTTGAACACGATGCCTCCGGTCGAGCTGAACGGATAACGCCCGAACAGCGAGGCCTCGAACTCCACGATCCCGCCCGTCATCGTGAAGAACTGCTTGGCGTCCTCTGGCTTGAGGCCCAGGGCGCGTTGGGTCGCGGTCAGGTTCGGTATGCCCTTCCCCGTCCGCCCGGTCAGCACGTCGAAATCGCCGAACGCGACCATCGACACCTCACTGGCCATGGGCTCGCGCATCTCCCAGCGCGACACCGTCCACCCGGACTTGGTCACCCGCCCCTTGAGGTCACCGTTGGCGAGGGTGGTGATGCCCTTCGGCGCCGACAGCGTGTAGGAATACGTCGCCTTGTCGGTCGGATGGTCGTTCACCGGGAAGACCGTCGCCGCGCCGATCGGCTGGTTCGCCATCACGCCGCCGTCCCGGGTCGGTACCCAGCCGGACGTCCCGAGCTCCGGATCGTCGCTCGTCTGCGGAACACCCCCGTAGGCGACGGTCACGGTGAACCGCCCGTTCTTGTGGATCCCCCTGCGCGGTGTGATGACGAGCTCCTGCCGTCCCGTCCGCTTGTACTCGGCCTTGTGACCGTCCACCTTGACGGACGAGACCTTCAAGCCGACGAGGTCGAGGTCGAACCGGGACAGGTTCTGCGTAGCGCGCGCGGTGACGGTGGTAACGGCCGCGAGTCCCTTCGTCTTCGGGTCGTACCTCAGCGCGATGTCGTAGTGGGAGACGTCGTATCCGCCATTGCCCATGTCGGGGAAATAGGGGTCGCCGACCCCGGGCGCGCCGGGCGTGAACCGCGCCGCGTCCGCCGGCGCCGCCGACGCCGCCGACACCAGGACCAGCCCCCCGGCCCCCACCGACAAGACGATCATTGCTCCGGACGTTCTGATCATGGACCCCGTCCTCTCGAGCCGCCCGGTCCCATCTAGCCACAACCGTGATCGCGTGGCGAGCGGCTCTCCGGGCGAGTCGGCTCACCGGGACCCGCCCCGCCCGAAAGCAATGACCTCCGCGAGGCCGGGCCGGTACCCCTCGGCGGTGTCCACGGGCATGACCGGTGTGTCGAGGGAGATCCAGACGAAGGAGTCGTTCGAATGGCGCCCCTCGGCGATCGCCTCCAGCAGGGCGCGGTCCCCATGGGCGGCCCGGTGGGCGTCGACGGCGACGCGCCGGGCGACCCGCTCGTGCGCGACCGCCGCCGGGACGATGCACCGGATGACGCGGATATCGGCGATGTCCTGGAGGGGTTCGAGGTTCGGACGCCAGAGGCGGTCTTGGAAGGCGGCCTCGGCGACCACGGTCACCCCTGCCTTCACCAGCACCGTCAGGGCATCGAAGAAGGCGGACAAAGCGTGGAGGTTGAGCCGGTCGATCCCGGTCTGGTCAAGGTCGGCGGCGGCCGGCACCATGCCCTGCTTGATCTCGTCCCGGATGACGGCGGGGCAGCCGAGGCCCTGTGCCAGCCGGTGCGCGAGCGTGGTCTTGCCGCTCCCGGGCGGCCCGCTGACAACGATCAGGGTCGGCTCGGTCACAGCGCCTTGTGACACCCAAGCCGGGGCGGGTCCCGGCCTCGGGACGGTCGCCGAATCCGGGGTGGGCGGGGCGGGCGTCAGGTCGGCGGTCGTCTCGGCCTGTCTCCCTCGTCCTGGACGCTGTCGGGGTCGCGGGCCGTCCCTCGCGGGGGGCGGCTGGACATGACGACGTACGCGGTCAGCAGGACGCAGGCGGCCGCGATACCGGCGACGACGGCGGTCATCCCGATCCACGGCACCGCCAGTGGCAGCAGCAGGACGGCTGCGGCGCAGCCCAGCGCCGCCGCCGGACGGACGGCGGGCTCGGCCACGAGAGGCGCGTGGACCAGCCAGAGGAGGGCGAGGAAGACGGCGACCGGGATCGCGACGGCCCAGCCGACCGCGAGAGGCGAGACCGGGAGGCCGTGCCCGGTCCGCTCGACCGCGACCTCCAGCCCGGCGCCGACGGCCGCGAGGGCGGCGAAGATGCCGTAGTGGCCGTATCCCCACAGGTAGGAGCGGTGACGGCGGTCGCTGAGGCCCTCCCCCGCCGGGGCCAGGAAGTAGAGCCACCACAGGGCGAACAGCAGCACGAGACCGGACCCGGCCACGACGACGAACGGGCCGCTGACCTCGGCGGCCTGGAGCGCCCCCGCGACGCCCCGCGACACGGCGAGGACGCTCTCCCCCAGCAGGATGATCGTGAACAGCCCGTACCGCTCGGCGATGTGGTGCGGGTGCCAGTTGGTGGTCACCGTCCGCTCGGCCCACCACGGCACCGCCAGTTCACAGACGACCAGAAAGGCGAAGGCGGGCACCTGTGCCCGGGACGGCAGCGCACCGTTCTCGGCGGCCACGAGGCGGAGCAGCCAGCCCAGCTGCACGAGGGCGATGCCGCCCGCGTAACGCAGCGCGGTTCCCCGGCTGGACGGGTCCTCCACACCTGCGCGGACCCACTGGGCGATGAGCCCGACCCGCATGATGAGGTAGCCGAAGGTGACGGCGCGGAAATCGGAATGTTCCGTCGCCGCGGGCACGCCCGCCGCCAGGACCAGGACCCCGGCCATCTGCACCATGGTCAGCAGCCGGTACGCGACGTCGTCCGTGTCATAGGACGACGCGAACCAGGTGAAGTTCATCCACGCCCACCAGATCGCGAAGAAGACCTGGAAGAACGGCACGAGCCCCGCCGCGCCGTGCCCGGCGGCGATCTCGTGGGCGAGCCGCGCGGTGACGGCCGCGACCCCGACCACGAAGGTCAGGTCGAACAGCAGCTCCAGTTGGCTGGAGACACGATGCGGCTCATCGATCGGACGTGCGCGCATCCGAATCCGGATGCTGTTTCGTTCGTTTCCTGATGCCACAACGATGCTCCCGTCACTGCGTGGGCTCATCTTCCACGACAGGACGGCGTGCCCGATCACGACACCCGCCTTCCGCACCGTCCATCGGCGACTGACCTGGGAGAACACCGGGAAGGACCCGAAAGGCACGACGGCCCTGTCACAGATGCGGCGGCCACCTTGTCGTAGATGCCGTAAGCCCCGTCCCAGGACGGGATCGACCGGAAACACCGCGGAGGCGCAATGAAGATCGTGGTCATCGGGGGCAGCGGGCTGATCGGCGGCAAGGTCGTCGCCAGGCTCCGCGATCAGGGGCACGAGGCCGTGGTCGCCACCCCCCGGACCGGCGTGAACACCGTCACCGGGGAGGGCCTCGCGGACGCCCTTAAGGGAGCGGCGGTGGTCGTCGACGTCTCGAACTCGCCGTCCTTCGAGGACGCGGCCGTGCTGGAGTTCTTCACCGTGTCCAACCGCAACATCCTGGAGGCCGAGGCCGAGGCCGGGGTGGGCCACCATGTCGCCCTGTCGATCGTGGGCACCTCGCGGCTGACCGAGAGCGGCTACTTCCGCGCGAAGATCGCACAGGAGGAGCTGATCGCCGGGTCCCCGATCCCGTACTCGATCGTCCACGCCACCCAGTTCTTCGAGTTCGCCGGGGCCATCGCCGACGCGGCCACCGAGGGCGGCGCGGTCCGCGTCCCGGACGCCCTGATCCAGCCCATCGCGTCCGACGACGTCGCCGACGCCGTGACGCGGGCCGCGCTCGGCCCGCCCACCGGCGGCATCACCGAGGTCGGCGGCCCCGACCGCTACACCTTCGACGACCTGATCCGCGAATACCTCCGATCCCACGGCGACGACCGCACGGTGACCGCCGATCCGCAGGCCCGCTACTTCGGCGCGCTCCTCCAGGAGAAGAGCCTGGTCCCCGCCGACGGCGCCGACCTCGGCCACATCCGCTTCACCGACTGGCTGGCGTCATCGAAGTAGCACCACCGGACGTCCACCGGCCGGGTCCACCGGCCGGTGGACGGAGTCAGCCCTTCTTTTCGAAACGCTTTCTCGACAGGGCGAACCCCTTGAGCTTCTCCGGGCTCATGATCCACATGAGCTGGTAGATGCCCGCGCCGGACGCGGCGGCCGTCACGAGCACGAGGTCCGTCCCGTCCCGGGAGAACACCACCCCGGGCAGCCCGTTGACCTCGACCGCCGTGACGTCGGCGCCCGGCCAGAACTTCGGCACGGCGGACACCAGCATCGCCACGCGCGCGGCCCCCACCACCACGGTGCGGGCGGCGCCCCTCGCCCCGTTGCCGTCGGCGTAACTGGCGGCGTCGGCCGTCAGCATGGTCTCCAGGGCGGCGACGTCCCCCAGCCGCGCCGCCGCGACGAACGCCTCCAGCAGGCGGCGGTGCTCCGCCGCGTCCACCCGCTCGCGCCGCTCCGCCGCCAGCCGCTTGCGCGCCCGGCTGACGATCTGCCGGACGTTGGCCTGCGAAAGCCGGAGGATCTCGGCGATCTGCGGGTACGGATAGTCGAACGCCTCCCGCAGGACGTAGGCCGCCCGCTCGTTCGGGGTCAGCTTCTCCAGCAGGAGCAGGACGGCGAACTCCACCGCCTCGGCGCGCTCGGCGCCCACCGCCGGGTCGTCGCTGGTGTCGACGGGCTCCGGAAGCCACGGCCCGACATAGGTCTCACGACGAGAACGGGCGGACTGTGCGACATTGATGGCCAGCCGCGTCGTGATCCGCGCCAGAAACCCCGCCGGATCCACGACCACGGAGCGATCCGCGTTCTGCCACCGCAACCACACGTCCTGGACGACGTCCTCGGCCTCGGTCACGCTCCCCAGTACTCGGTAGGCGATCCCGAACAGGTGGGTCCGCAGCTCGTCGAAGGCGGAGGCCACGTCATCGAGCGCACGGGCCGGTGACGTCCGTTCGGAGTCCACTCTGATGACCTCCGTAGCTCGCGGCCACTCATCCTATGCACGCCCGCCCGCGCCCCAAGGTGATCATGGCCGGGGACGAAGGATCAGGCTGGTCATGTTCGGTTTCGCCCGCCTCGCCCGGAGTGCCGTGTGCCTGACCGTCGCCGTCACCCAACCCCGCTGCGTCGACCTGGACGTCGCCGCGAACGCCGTCCTCCATTCCGAGGCGGTGCTGAGCGCCGACGCACGCCTGGTCGTCCTCC
This sequence comes from Actinomadura roseirufa, assembly GCF_900659635.1. Taxonomy (GTDB): domain Bacteria; phylum Actinomycetota; class Actinomycetes; order Streptosporangiales; family Streptosporangiaceae; genus Spirillospora; species Spirillospora roseirufa. The sequence continues at coordinate 19,009 of NZ_CAACVB010000003.1, forward strand.
CGGAGTTCTCGCTCACCGGGTACGACCTCACCGCACCGGCCGTGGCCGTGGACGATCCGGGCCTGGCCCCGCTCATCGACGCGTGCCGCAGCACGGGCGCGAGTACATCGCGCCCCTGGCCGTCACGGGCGAGGGAGCACCGATATACGCCAAGATGCACGTGTACGGCCCCGAACTGGTCCGCTTCACCCCGGGCGAGAAGCCGGTGGTCCTGGAGTTCGACGGGTGGCGGCTGGGGCTCGCCGTGTGCCGCGACGCGGCGGAAACGGCGGCGCTGGGCATCGACGCGTACGTCACCAGCACGATCTACGGCTCAGGCCCGCCGGGACGGGCACGGGCGCGAGCGGGCGGAGACGCACGGCGTATGGGTCGTGATGTCGACCGTGGCGGGGCCGAGCGGCGAGTTCCGGGAGACCTCCGGCGGCTCCGGCGTGTGGTCACCCGACGGCCCGCTGGTCGTGCAGGCCGGCCCCGAGCCCGATGCCGTGGTGAAGGCGACCCTCAGCTGACGGTCCGGGCCCGCCATTCCGGATCATGCACGCGATCCGGAATGACGGCCCCGGACTATACGGTCCCGTCATGAACTCCGCTTCTGCGAACGCTTCCGGCTCGTGGCCGGAGCAGCTGACCGGCGCCTTCGAGATTCTCCTCGACCGTCCCCTGGCGAGCTTCGACGCCGACGCGGTCTATGCGACGTTCTTCGGCGGCGAGCTCATCAACGAGCTCGGCTTCACGCGGGACGCCGCCTGGCTGGCCCCGGCTGCCCTCAGCGGCGCCGAACCGGTCGTCTGGGCCTGCCCGATCTTCGACCTGGAGGAGCCGCTCCCGGAGTTCGACGCGAGCCGGTCGGTCTTCGAGTTCGACAAGGCCGGGCTGCCCCCGGAGTTCGAGACGGATCTCGCGGCGGCGTCCTTCACCGGCCGGCTCGTCCTGGGCGCCGACCTGGCCCCCCTGCTGGCACGGCACGACCTCACCGCGACCGATCTGGGCGCCACCTGGACCGTCTGCTACCCCCGCCTGCCCTCGGACGGCACGCTCTTCGACGCGATGCGAGTCGCCACCGCGCTCGGCACGGGCCCCGAGACCCTCCTTCCCTTCGAGGTGGACGCGGCCGAGGAGTGGCGGGAGAAACTAGCCGCCGTCACCTCCCCCGAACTGTTCGCCCACCTCAGCTTCTTCTGCACCGAAGGCGAAGAGGGCCTGATGTACCTGGGGACTGAGCGGACGGGCGGCGACCTGCTCGCCGCCGAGGGCTGCACCCTGATCGCCAACTGGGAAGAGGGCCAGAGCCAGGTCGAGTTCGCGGTCGTCCAACTCGGCGAGCTCATGACAGGCCCCCACCGGACCTGAAGGACACCTGCTGGAAGGCGCGGTGGTGCGGGGACCTCGGGGGCGGCGTCAACCCGCACCACCGCGCCGGTCTGAAAGGGTTCGCAGGGGACTAGACGGGTCGCAGCCCGAGCGTCCGCCCGATCGTCTCGGCCGCCTGCTCGGCCGTGACACCGAGCTGCGCGCCGTGGTCGGGCCCGCAGTACCAGAGGAACGCCTCCCGATGCCGAGCCCACACCACGTAATGCGGCCCGAGCCCCGACCGGATGAGATGCAGAATCTCCGTCCCGTGCGGAAGTATCGGCGCCACACCCGAGAACCGCCGGCTCACCAGCACCGCCAGCTCGGCCAGCCGCTCACCCGGTGAAGTGGACGCGGGGGGCTCTGCCGCGTCACCCGTCCCCCCGCGCCCACGCCCGAACTCACTCACCGCCACACCCATGTCCCATCGGTGCGCCGAGAGTGGTGGCCACGACCAACGCCGCGTCCACGATCCGATCGGCCTCGGCGATCGGCTCACCCCACGAGTGGAAGAGCCACAACCGCCCACCGTCCTCCTCACGCGCCCGGCAGGTGACCGTGTCCGCCGGATGCGGCACCTCCGCACAACACCCCGCCGCCCTCGCATTGACCACGATCAACCCGCGCGGTTGAAGATCGGTCTCCAGCCCATAGGCGTGAAGCCGGGACATCAACGCCCCAAGCCGCCCAAAAGCCTCCGAATGCTCAATATCATCGGGGTATTCCTCCACGCCCGTCTTGTCCGCTTCGTTATCCTCGCTCATAACCGGACCTCGTTTCCGGCCAGGCCCCGGGTTCCCTGGTGTGAGCGCACCAGCCGGGGTCGTTCTGTCTTCAGGGACACGGCGATCATTAACTCCGGGGGTGCGGAGTCCGGCCGTGCCCTCAGTGAACTGCCGCGAAAGCGGTCACAGCCAGCCCACAACTCGTGCATCATTGGCCTGTCGACGAGGCAGTCCCCCAGCGCGACCACCGGACATGCCTTTCAAGGAACGGTCTCGAAGTAGACCTGAAAGAAAGGTCATAAATGGGGTTAAAGCGGCGCCGTCTGGCCGAACGACGACGATCAATGGGCTACAGCCAGGAGGGCTTGGCCGAGCGGATCCACGTGGAACGATCAACGATCGGCCGCTGGGAACGCGCCGACGTTGATCCAATCCCATGGGTCCGTCCCAAACTCGCCCAAGCGTTGGAGATCACGCTCGACGAGCTGACCGACCTCCTGAACGACATCGAAGAAGTCCAGAAGCAGCAGGACGCACCCGGCATACCCAGCGGTACCGTGGATCGGAGTCCAACTCCCAACCCCGGGGACGACGACGTGAACCGCAGAGATCTTCTTCAAGGCGCCGCAGTCTTAACGGCAGGCGCAGCAGTCACACCAGTGCTCGCCGCTCTGGACAAAGGCTGGCGAGACAGTGAACCGCCCCTCCCGGGGGCGAGCATTTCCCAGGCCATGATCGACGACTGGGAGAACGCCTACCCCGTCCACGTGGCAAGTTATTGCACCGCCCCTCCAGCCGTGGTCCTGGCCGCTCTCGCGGCGGACTGGACCGAGATCGCGCCCCACCTCCGTCACAACCAGCCCGGCTCCGTTGGCCGCGATCTCGCACATGCGGCCGCCCGGCACGCATTCTTGATCGCCGGTGAACTGACGGAGATCGGGGACCGTCGTCGCTCGCTCCGATGGTGGTACAAGGCCCGAAATCTCGCGGACAGAGCAGAAGATCATCACATCGCCTCGTACAGCCGTAGCTGGGAGGTGACCACCAGGCTCTCGGACGACCGCGAAGATCCCAAGAGCCTCATCCCGCTCGTTCAGGAGGCGCGACGGCTTGCGGGAACACGCCCCACATCCCCCCTGATCTACGCGGTTGCCGTCGAAGCGGAGACCCACGCGGCGGCCGGGGACCTTCCGCTGGCCCTCAACGCCGTCCGTGACGTCGAAGAACTGTACTCCCGGCTGCCCTCGACAGGGCGACAATGGGGCGAAGATCGCTTGCGGTACATCCAGAGCCAGGTCTACGCATGGGCCGGTGATGCAAAGCGTGCCGACGAAGCCCAAGACGCTGCCCGCGCCCACTTCAGGCCAGACGATTACCAGGCGGTCCAACTCAGCCTGCATGTGCCCATGCTCCACGCCCGAACCGATCCAGAACACGCCCTCGAACAAGCACTCAACATCCTCGACGCGCTTCCACCAGAACGACGCGTCGCACGTGTCCGATCAAATGCTCGCCGAGTCATCACGGTGCTCCCAGAAAAGGCGCGAGAACTCCCGGCCGCACGGGATTTGCGTGCGCTGACCACCGCCACCTGACCCGAGACACGACAACGCCCCCCGATCGTCCAGCACGATCGGGGGGCGTCGCCCATCAGCTACGAAGGCGACGCGAGAAGACTTCTTCGCAGTCGAGACGAGCGCATAGCACATCAGGACCCTCATCAAAACACGCCAGGCATGCCCGACTGTGCCGGTTATCGGGGTTCAGCTCCAAACCAGGGGAATGACATGAACCGCAGGGATCTCCTCCAAAACACCACAGTGTTAACCGCAGGCGCAACCATCGCACCGGTCCTCGCCGCTCTCAGCCGCGCCTGGCAGGACGGCGAGCGCCCCCTCCCCGGCACGACCGTTTCCCAAGGCATGATCGACGACTGGGAACGCGCCTATGATTTCCACGCGGCGAGTTATCGCTACGACCCTCCCGCCGTAGTACTGGCCGCCCTTGCGGCGGCCTGGACCGACATCGCGCCCCACCTCCGCCAGAGCCTGCCCGGCTCCGTAGGCCGCGATCTCGCACATGCGGCCGCCCGGCACGCATTCTTGATCGCTGGCGGTCTAACCGAGATCGGGAACCGCCGTCACTCACAACGCTGGTGGAGCACGGCCCGGCAACTCGCGGACAAATCACAAGATCGTGACCTCGCGTCTCTGACCCGCAGTTTTGAGGTGCTCTCGCGGAGCAACGATGACCGCGAGGACCCTGCCCGTCTCATCCCCCTGATCCAGGAGGCGCGACGTCTTGCGGGAACCCGTCCCACGTTCCCGCTGATCTACGCGGTGGCCGTCGAAGCGGAAGCACACGCAGCGGCCGGAAACTTCCCGCTGGCGATCACGGCGATCCGCGAAGTCGAAGCACTCTTCGGGCGGCTTCCAGCGACGGGACCGCACTGGGGTGAAGATCGCTTGCGGTGTATCCAGAGTCAGGTCTACGCGTGGGCCGGTGATGCGAAGCGCGCAGGCGAAGCCCAGGACGCTGCCCGCGCCCACTTCAAGCCACATGACTACCAGGCGATCCAACTCAGCCTGCATGTGCCGATCCTCCACGCGCGAACCGATCCGGAACACGCCCTCGAACAAGCGCTCAACATCCTCGACGCGCTTCCACCAGAACGACGCGTCGCACGTGTCCGATCAAATGCTCGCCGAGTCCTCGCGGTGCTCCCAGCAAAGACACGAACGCTCCCGGCCGCAAGGGAGCTGCACGCGCTGACCGCCGCCACCTGATCCGGGGCACGACAACGCCCCCCGACCGTCCAGCACGACCGGGGGGCGTCGGCCATACTTGGGGATGGTCCGGGCCTACAAGCCGTCGGCGAGTTCTTTGACGGGATGTTCGCCGGTGACCTTGACGGCGGGATCGGGGGCGCCGTGGGCTGGGACGCCGTCCCCGTCCCGCCGCTGATGGGCGAGATCGCGGAGAAAGGCGGGATCATTCCGGCATCGGATGAGCGTGCGGGCCGCAGTTGCTACGTGCTCGAAAACGCACATGATGTGCAGGTGACCTCAAGCGTCTTCTTCGTCTACGGGGACCGAGAGCACATCCGCTTCCTGCTGCGGAGCATCTTCGTCGACAACGACGATCAGGATTTCGTCAACGCGCACCTCGGCCAGACGGCCGACCTCTGGTTCATCGAGAACGGGCGTCGCGCCGGACATGTTGATCTACATTCCCTCATCTCGGTGTATGACGACGCGGGCTCCAGGAGGGTGGAGCTCGACTGGCTCCGTTTCGATGAGCTCGTCCCGGTCGCCCTGAGCGGTTCGGTTCTGCGCCACGGCGAGGAATTGCGGCTTCTGGCCGCTCACGAGGATTTCGCCGAAACCCGGAGCAACCTGCCTCTGTTGTATCCCGACACACCTATCGGCTACGGAATGCAGGTGTGGGTCGAGGGAGACCTGACCGACGAGCCATACGAGGTCTATCCGGATCCCGACCCCGCAGAGAGGGGCTGATACGTGCCCCCCGGTCATGCGCTCTTGGCTTGCCCGATGGCAGACGCCGCCTCGCCTTCAAGTCCCCGAGTGAGCATCCCTGGAGCCAGGTTCCGGCGACTTCGTGACCACGGGCGGGTCCGATAACCGCAGGGGACGAACGGGCTCAGCTCGCGTACAGGCGGTTCATCGCGGACTGGCTCTCGTCGTCCGCCGCGCGGTAGATCAGCAACCGCTGGTCCTCGTCCTGAAGTGGCATGAGCATGTCGAAATCCAGCGCGATCACACCGACGTCGGGATGCCTCAGCTCTTTGCGACCTCGGCCGTTGACCTTGACGTCCCGCTCGGCCCACAGTCGCGCGAACTCCTCGTCATGAGCGGTGAACTCGGCGATGAGGTCGGTCAGCGCGCGGTCGTCCGGATGCCTGGCCCACGCGGCGCGCAGGTGGGCGATCCCCTGCCGTATGACGCGTTCGCGGTCGACGTAGAGCGCACGCGTCCCCGGATGCATCAGGCACAGCCACATCGCATTGCGCTGCGACGGCGGCAGGGTGTCGAAATCCAGGTGCAGCCGCGTCATTTCGCGGTTCCAGGCCAGGATGTCGTAGCGGTGGTTCATCAGCATGGCGGGCAGCGGCGACAGGTCGGCGACGAGCCGGGCTAGCGGCGGCGGGGCGGCGGTCGCGGCCTTCGCGGCGTTGCCGCGGCGCTGCCGGGCGAGATCGAAGAGGTAGGCGCGTTCGTCGGGGGCCAGGCGCAGCGCCCGGGAGAGCGCCTCCACCACCTCCGCCGAGGGCCGCAGCCCCCGGCCCTGTTCCAGCCGCACGATGTAGTCGATGCTGACCCCGGCCAGTTCGGCGACCTCTTCGCGGCGCAGTCCGGGGGTCCGCCGAGGCCGCCGGCGCAACGGCAGGTCGAAATCCCGCGGGTCCAGGCGTTCGCGCCGGGCCCGCAGGAACGCGGCCAGTTCATGTGTCGTGTCCACGGCGCGGGTCATCACGTTCGAGCGTACATCCAGGGTGGTACTGGGATTCCCAGGAGATTCTTGCCCTTTTCCCTTGTTCACGGCGGTCGCAGAGTTGATTTCGACAACGGAGCGCAAGGACGGGAGAACACGATGTCGCTCACCCTCGACGCCTACAGGCTGCTGGGCCGTTCCGGACTGCGGGTCTCACCGCTGGCACTGGGCGCGGCGACCTTCGGGACCGAATGGGGCTGGGGCGCCGAGCGGGACGAGTCGCGCAAGCTGTTCGACCTCTACGTCGAGCGCGGCGGCAACTTCATCGACACCGCCGCCACCTACACCAATGGCAGCTCCGAGCGCATGCTGGGCGAATTCACCCGCGACAACCGCGAAAGCCTGGTGCTGGCGACGAAATACTCGACGCTGCGGCGGCCCGGCGACCCGAATTCCGGGGGCAATCATCGCAAGGCGCTGTTCGCGTCGGTGGAAGGCAGTCTGCGCAAGCTGAACACCGACTACATCGATCTGCTGTACCTGCACCTGTGGGATTTCATGACGCCGGTCGAGGAGATCCTGCGGGGCATGGACGACCTCGTCCGGCAGGGCAAGGTCCTGTACGTGGCGGTCTCCAACGTCCCGGCCTGGCAGGTGTCGCGCATGCAGGCGATCGCCGACCTGCGCGGCTGGTCGCCGCTGGTCGCGCTGCAGATCGAGTACAACCTGATCGAGCGCACCGGGGAACGTGACCTGATCCCCATGGCGCGCGAGATGGGGCTGGGGGTGATCCCGTGGTCACCGCTGGCCGGCGGGGTTCTCACCGGCAAGTACGGCCGCGACGACCTGACCGCCGCGAACGCCGCGTCCGGCGACGGTACTCGCAAGAGCCTCACCATCGCCAACGGCACGATCACCGAACGGAACCTCGCCATCGTGGACGTCGTGAAGGAAGTCGCCGTCGAGCTGGGCCGGACCCCCGCCCAGGTCGCGCTGGCCTGGACCCTGCGGAACCCGGACGTGACGGCACCGATCATCGGCGCGCGCACCGTCGCTCAACTGGAGGACAATCTGGGCGCCCTGGAGGTCGGCTTCACCGCCGCCCAACTCGCCCGCCTGGGCGAGGCCGGCGCGATCGAGCCGGGCCACCCGCACGACATGCTCGCCCGCGACTCGTCCCTCGCGTTCATCCGCGGCGACCTCACGATCGAACCCCGCCGCTGACACCGGATCCTCGGGGGGCGGACGGCACGGCCAAGCCGGGGAGACTCATCCCAGACGGGTAGGCTGCGTCGGGAGGAAGATCCATGACCCCACGGACCGAGGCCGACGAGCAGACCGAGCAGCCCCGTATTCCGTTGAGCCGGAGGCGGGTGCTGCGTGCGGCCGTGGGGCTCGCCGACCGCGAGGGCCTCGACGCGCTCACGATGCGCCGGCTCGCGCAGGAGGTCGGGGCCGAGGCGATGTCGCTGTACCACCACGTCGCCAACAAGGAGGCCGTCCTCGACGGCGTCGTCGAGGTGGTCCTCGGGGAGGTCATGGCGGCGGTGGACGAGGTCGAGGCCCCGCCCCCGGAGGACGACTGGCAGGCGCTGATGCGCGCGCGGATCCTCGCGGCCCGGGAGGTGTTCCTGCGCCACCGGTGGGCCCCGCGGGTCTTCGAGACCCGCGCCAGTACGAGCCCGCTCTTCATCGCCTACTACGACGACATCGTCGCCATCCTCCGGGCGGGCGGGTTCTCCTTCGACCTGACCCACCGCGCCCTGCACGTCCTGGGCAGCCGCGCCCTCGGGTTCACCCAGGAGCTGTTCCAGCCCGACGGCGCCCAGACCGCGAACGACACGGCCGCCGCGATGATGGAGCAGATGGCCGACCGGTTCCCGAACATCGTCGGGATGCTCGCGGACGCCGTCCACGACGATCCGGACGGCACCCTCGGCTTCTGCGACGACCAGTTCGAGTTCGAGTTCGCGCTCGATCTGATCCTCGAAGGGCTCGAACGGCGCCGCGTCGCAGGTTCGTGACCCGTTCCAACGGCGATTAGCGCGCCGGACGCGCCGCCGCTTCCGTTCACCGGCCGAGATCCCCTCCCCTGCGGCCCTTGACTCCCTTACGCCGTACGATAGCCTTACGACGTACGAAAGCCTTACACAGTACGACGGCGCGCCGACCGGACGGCATGCGGACACCGGTCGCGCCGGGCCGAAGCCGATGAGCATCCGCGGGAACCAGAGCCCGCGTCCGCACGGGTCGTCCCGATCTCCCCTTTCCCTCACACGGGTGTGACGCCCACCGAAAGGAAGACGCCGTGAAAGCCTGGAGCTGGGACCGCTACGGCCCTCCCGACGTGCTGACACTCAAGGACATCGACGAACCCGGCATCGCCCGGGACGAGGTGCTCGTGCGGGTGCGCGCCGCGTCCGTCAACCCCTACGACTGGCGCCACATGCGGGCCGACCCGAAGCTGATACGGCTGACCATGGGCCTGCGGCGGCCGAGATCGGGCCTTGTCCTCGGCGCCGACCTCGCCGGGGTCGTCGAGCGGGTGGGCGACGAGGTGACCGGGCTGCGCCCCGGCGACGAAGTCTTCGGAGAGGTCAAGCTGGGCTCGTTCGCCGAGACCGTCGCCGTCCCGCGGGACAGGCTGGCCGTCAAGCCCGCCCGCCTCACCTTCGAGCAGGCGGCGTCGGTGTCGATGGCCGCGCACACCGCGCTCCAGGGACTACGGGACGTGGGGAAGATCTCCGCTGGGGGACGGGTCCTGGTCAACGGGGCCTCCGGCGGCATCGGCACGTTCGCCGTCCAGCTCGCCAAGACGTTCGGAGCCGAGGTCACCGGTGTGTGCAGCACCCGCAACGTCGATCTGGTCCGCTCGCTCGGCGCGGACGACGTCGTGGACTACACCCGCGAGGACTTCACCGAACGGGCGGGACGGTACGACCTGCTCATGGACATCGTGGGCGACCGGTCGCTGGCGAAGCTGCGGCGCCCGCTGACCTCCCGCGGGACGCTCGTGATCGTGGGCGGCATCGCCTCGGGCCGCGGCGGGTGGCTCGGCCCGGCCGCGCAGGTACTCCGCGGGATCCTGGCCTCCCCCTTCGTCAGCCAGCGCATTGTCACCGTCCAGTGGAAGCCCAACTCCACGGACCTGCGGTTCCTGGCAGAGCTCATGGAGAAGGAACAGATCACGCCCGTCATCGACCGGACCTACCCGTTCGCGGAGATCCCCGACGCGCTGCGCTACATGGAGCGCGGCCACGCCCGGGGCAAGGTCGCCATCGCGTTCTGATCACCTCAGTCCTCGTCCTCGTCCTCGGCCTCGTCCTCCTCCTCGCCGGGCGCGGACAGGATCCGTTCCAGTTCCTCGCCCGCCTCGTCGGCTCCGGCGTCCGCCAGCCGCTGCAATTCGCGCAGGTCACCCGCCGCGACCGCGCGGCGGGTGAGCAGCCGCCCCGCCCGCTCGCAGCCCTCGTCCAGCAGGTCGCTCAGCTCGGCCAGATCACCACGGGCGTCGGCCAGATCCGCGAGCCGGTCCAGGGCCGGTTCGTTTCCCTCGTCGGCCAGGGCGCGCAGGGTATCCCGATCGTCGGTCATGACCCCATGCTTCAACCCTGCCCCTGGGGCAAGGTCAACCGCGAGAGCATGGGCAGGTGATCACGATCGGCCGGCTCGCCCGGTACGCGGGTGTGACGATCAAGACGATCCGGGTGTACCACGCCAAGGGGCTGCTGCCCGAGCCCGAGCGCGACTCGTCCGGCTACCGCCGGTACACCGCCCGGCACGCCATCGACCTCATAAAGATCCGCTCCCTGGCCGACGCGGGAGTCCCCCTCGCCCGCATCCGGGACCTCCGCGCGGCCCCCGCCGCCGACCTCCGCCGAGCCCTCCACGAGATCGACGGCGACCTCACCGCCCGCATCGGTGAGCTCCGCCGCGTCCGGCGACGCCTGCGCCGCCTCGCCGCCGGCGACGACCTGCTCCCCACCGGAGTCGGCGCCCACCTCGACCGGCTCCGCGAGTACGGGTTCAGCGACCACTGGGTCGCGTTCCAAGCCGACCTGTGGATCCTCGTGTTCGCCACCCATCCGGAAACAGCCACCGAGCTGCTTCAGGACCAGGCGCAGGCCCTCACCGAACCCGCACTACGGCGGATCTTCCTCGACTACGACGGCGCCCACGACCTCGCGCCCGGCGACCCCCGCGTCGACGAGCTGGCGGACCGCATGGTCAGGGCCATCCGAGACCGGTACGACCCTGACCACCTGCCCGGACAAGACCCGAGCTCGGACATTCCCACCCTCATCCAGGCGACCGTCAACGCGTCGTCACCCGCGTGGCGGCGACTCGACGCCCTCGTCCGCCGGCGACTCGGCTGACCACCCAGAGCACGGAACTCGGCCCGGTCTATCCGCGAGCGGCGTGACTCACTGCGCGGGCACCAGCTTCGGGCTGTTGTGGTAGGCGGCGATCAGCCACTGGCCGTCCCGCTTCTCGAAGACCCAGGTCGCGTTCACCCTCTGCTCATCGTCCGGAATCTCGGCGCCGCCGGGGAAACGGATGGCGGACTCGCTGATGACGATCGCGCCGTCCTTGCCGAGGAAGCGGATGCTGACCTGATCGTTGTAGGTCGAGGTGCCCTTCAGCGGCCCCTCGAAGGCCAGGGCCATGTTCTGACGGATCACGTCACGGCTGCCGCGGAACGAGCCGGGCATGATGGCGGTCGCGTCCGAGGTGTAGTTGGCGACCATGCCGTCGGCGTCGCCGGCCTCCCACGCCTTGTAGGAGTCGGCCAGCACGGCCTGGATCGCGGCCTCGTCTTCGACACGACTGTTCGACATCGGGATGCTCCCTTGTGATCGGCTCGCCCGGGGTGTTCCGGCGAGCTCGTCAGTACATACCGGCGGCGTGGTCCGAACTCATCGCGCGCCGGCCGGGAGATTTCTCGGCGGGCCGCATCCCTGCGGCTCACGCCTCCGCGATGGCGACTCCCTGGCTGTCGAGCCTGGACGCCAGGCCGAACGTCGCGAAGACGTCGGGGTCCTGGAACACCGAGTTCCGGCTGATGCCCTGGCCGGTGACGGTGAAGATCTGGAGCGTGTGCAGGCCGTACCCGTCGCCGGCGCGCTGGTAGGCCGCGAATCCGGGCTGGCCGCCGTTGGCCGTGACCTCCCTGAGAAGCCAGTCCCTCCCCGCCGCCTCGAAGACCCACCCCATGAACAGGCCGTAGTTCCGGCGGCCGGTGAACCAGTTGAGCATCGGCGGCATCTCCATGATCACGTCCTCGGTGAGCAGCCGCTTGAGGCCCTCGACGTCGGCGAGCTCGAACGCCTTCATGTAGCGCTCCACCCAGGCGCGCTGGTCGGCCGCCGACAACTCGCCGACCCGCTCCTGGCGGACCCCGGCCTCCTTCACGCGGGCACGCGCCCGCTGCAGCGAACTGTTCACCGACGCGACGGTGGCGTCGAGGATCTCCGCCGTCTCGGCCGCGGAGAAGCCGAGCACCTCGCGCAGGACCAGCGCACCGCGCTGACGCGCCGACAGGTGCTGCAGCGCGGCGGCGAACGCCAGGCGCAGGGTACTGCGGTCGATCACGGTCCCGGCCGGATCGCCCGCGCCCAGCAACGCGTCCGGCAAAGGCTGAAGCCAGGCGGCGTGCTCCCCCTGGACGAAGGGCGCGAGCGGCTCCGACTCGGCCACCAGCCCCGACGGCAGCGGCCGCCGGCCGCGAGCCTCCAAGGCGGTCAGGCAGACGTTCGTCGCGATCCGGTAGAGCCAGGTGCGCAGTGAGCTGCGGGTCTCGTCATACTGCTCCCGCGCCCGCCACGCCCTCAGGTACGTGTCCTGCACCAAGTCCTCAGCGTCATGGGCCGAGCCGAGCATCCGGTAGCAGTACGCCAGCAGCTCCGTCCGGAACGGTTCGATCCGACGCTCGAAGCCCTCGTCCTTCGCCATCACGCCACGTCCCATCTACGCTGCGACAACACCATAATGACGGTCACGGTCAGCCACCACCGAGCCGCCGGGCTCCGGCCACGCCTCACACCCCGTCACCGCCGGGCCGCCCAACATATCCCCGCCCCCACCGGCACCAGTCCAAGGCTCTGATCGGTGGAGTGAGCCTGCGGTAGTCCTGGGCACGCTCGTGTGTTCGTGGGCGGGGCCGGATCAGCGTTGCAGCCACTCGTCCAGGAGTGCGGCCTCGGCTTCGGTGAGGTTGGGCAGGTCTGGAAGGAGGCTGCGGAAGGACGCTATGACGGCCGCCGGGTCCTGGGCGGGGGCGGCGGGCTCGTCCGTGAGGACGGCGCGCGCGATCGCTTCGAAGGCGGCGTCGGCCAGGTGCGGGTCGCTTCGCTCCGGCGGCAGGGCCAGCAAAGTGTGGACGGTCCCGATGCCCGCCGAGTGGATGAGGTTGATGGCGCGTTCCTCGCTCACCCTGAGGCGTCCGGCGGCGGCGATCCGGTGCACGCGCTCGGCGAGGATCAGCAGGCCCTTGGCCTGTCCAGGGGTGTCGCGCGCGCGGGCGGGGTCGAGCAGCAGGCCGAAGACGTACGGGTTGGCCAGGCCGAAGCCGATCTGCAGGTTCCATCCGGCGCGGAGGTCTTCCACAGGGTCGTCCGAGGGCGCGGTGGTCAGCTTGTTCGCCAGGTGTCCGGCGAAGACATGCTCCGCGGTGGCGTCCAGCAGGTCGTCCTTGTCCTGGAAGAGACGGTAGAGAGCCGGCGGCTGAAGCCCGGCCTCGTGCGCGACGCGGCGCGTGGTCACGGCGGACGGCCCCTCTTCGCTCAGCAGACGGGCCGCCGCCTTCAAGATGCGCTCCCGGGTGACGTCCCGTCGCTGCGCGTTCGATGCCACGAGAACGATGATATCGCTGATACTGCCAACCGACCTGCCCGAAGCCACAGGCAGAAGCAGTTAGGGCCGTGGGTCGGCTCGCGCTCTGGATCCAATGGAAGTATCAGTGTTAACGTTTTCTTGTTCCGTTGGAGACACCACCAGACTGGAGCCGTCGGATGCTGATCGTCACGGGCGCCACCGGACATCTCGGGTCCCTGATCGTCAACAGCCTGCTGGAACGGGTGCCGCCCGGCAGGATCGCCGTGAGCGTGCGCGACGTGAGCAAGGCCGCCGGCCTCGCCGCGCGCGGCGTCCGGGTCCGCGCGGGAGACTTCACCCGGCCCGGCGATCTGAAGTACGCCTTCGAGGACGCCGAGCGCGTCCTGGTCGTCTCCGCGGCCATCCGAGGCGATGGCGCGCTGGCCGCCAACACCGCCGCCATCGACGCCGCGCGGGACGCGGGCGCCCGGCGCATCCTGTACACCAGCCACCAGGCCGCCTCCCCGATGTCGCTCTTCCCTCCGCAGAAGGTTCACGCGGCCACCGAGGAGCACCTCAGGCGGCAAGGAGTCCCGTACACCGCTCTTCGCAACGGCTTCTATGCATCCACCCTGGGCTACTACATCGGCGCGGCGGTGGAGACCGGCACGCTCGCCGTGCCGCGGGACGGCCTGGTGTCCTGGACGGCCCACGAGGACCTGGCGGAGGCCGCGGCCGCGGCCCTGACCGAGAACGACGTGCTCAGGGGGATCACGCCGCCGCTGACGGCCCCCCGCACGCTGGACTTCGCCGACGTCGCCGCGATCCTCGGCCGCGTCACCGGCCGGACCGTCACCCGGGTCGTCATGGACGACGACGAATGGGTGTCCGCGGCGGTCGCGGGCGGGATGCCCCGGGCCGCCGCGGAGTTCTCCTTGACGATGTTCGCCGCCTCGCGCAAGGGCGAGTTCACCGCCACCCACCCCGCCTTGGAGGCCAGCATCGGGCACCCCGCGAAGACCGTCCACGAAGTCTTGGAGGCCATCTTGCGCTCCCGGTGAACCCGGCCGTCCCCTATGCGCTGTGGTGGGTTCGGCGGTATTCGCTGGGGCTGACGCCCACTTCGCGGGCGAAGTGGGCGCGGAGGTTGGGGGCGCTGCCGAGGCCGCTCCGCTCCGCGACGAGGTCGATGGGCAGGTCGGTGGACTCCAGGAGCTCGCGGGCGCGGATCACGCGCTGGGCGAGGAGCCAGCGCAGCGGCGTGGTCCCGGTCTCGGAGTGGAAGCGGCGGATGAGGGTGCGCTCGGTCAGCCCGGCCTGAGCGGCGATCTCGGAGGTGGTCAGGGGACGGTCGAGCCGGGTCAGGGCCCACTGGAGAAGGGGACCGAGGCCGTCGTCGCGGCCGGGCGGCGGGAGGGGCGACTCGACGTACTGGGCCTGGCCGCCCGTGCGATGGGGCGGGACGATCATTTCGCGGGCGACGGCGTTCGCGGCGTCCGAGCCGAGGTCCTGGCGGATCAGGTGGAGGCAGAGGTCGATCCCGGCGGTGTTGCCCGCGCCGGTGAGCAGGTCGCCGTGGTCGATGTACAGGACGGCCGGGTCGATCTGGACGGCCGGGAAGCGTTCGGCGAAGAACGGGGCGTGCCGCCAGTGCAGGGCCGTGCGGCGGCCGTCCAGCAGGCCCGCGGCGGCGAGGACGAAGGCGCCCGAGCACAGCGAGACGACGCGGGCGCCGCGGGCGTGCGCGGCGCGGACGGCCTCGACGATCGCGGGGGACGGGTCGGACCGGATGTCGCCGCTGGCCGGGACGATGACGGTGTCGGCCGTCTCCAGCGCGTCGAGGCCGTGGGTCGTGGCCATCTGGAACGCGGCGGGCAGGTCGGTGTGGCTGGAGGAGCCGCGGAGGGCGGGCGGCCGTTCGGCGCAGAGCCGCACGTCGTACCAGGGGCCGGTGTAGGACGGCGGTGGCGTGCCGAAGATGTGGCAGGGGATCGCCAGCTCGAAGATCGGCGCGCCCTGGAGGGCCAGCACGGCGAGGGACCTCATGTCAGTAATCTAGCGGACAATGTCAATCCTGCCACTCGTGGGAGAGGGGACGGGCTCCGCAGGATGGAGCCCATGAGTGTCGATCACAAGCGGTGGCGCGTCCTCGCGGTGGCCTCGGCGGCCCAGTTCCTCGCCATCCTCGACCTGTTCGCGGTGAGCGTCGCGTTCCCCGCGATCGCGGGGTCGTTCCAGGACGCGGCGCTGCCACGGGTGTCATGGGTGCTCAACGCCTACACGATCGTGCTGGCCGCGCTGCTCGTCCCGGCGGGCCGGTTCGCCGACGACACCAGCCGCAAGAAGAGCTTCCTGGCCGGGATGGCGCTGTTCGGGCTGGCGTCGGTCGGCTGCGCGGCGGCGCCGACGCTGGGCACGCTGATCGCGGCGCGGGTCGTGCAGGCGGCGGCCGGGGCGGTGCTGATCCCGACGTCGCTCGGCCTGGCGCTGCCCGCGTTCCCGGCGCGCGAGCACCCGACCGTGATGGGCATCTGGACGGCCGTCGCGGCGTTCGGCGCCAGTTGCGGGCCGGTGCTCGGCGGGGTGTTGCTGCTCGCGGGCTGGCGGTGGATCTTCTTCATCAACGTGCCGGTCACGGCCCTCGCGATCGTCGCGGGACGGCGGCTGCTGCCGGACACGCCCCCGCGCCCCCGGCAGCGGCTCGACCTGGTCGGGTCGGGGCTGGTGCTCGCCGCGACGACCGCCCTCACCGCGGCGCTCGTCCAGGGGACGGAATGGGCCTACACGCCCTACGCCGCCGCGGCGTTCGTGGTGCTCGCGGTCCTGGCGGTGGTGCACATGAGGCGGCACCCGAACCCGGTCATCGGGTTCGACCTGTTCCGGCACAGGCTGTTCTCCGTCGCGGTGTCCGGGGTGTTCCTGTACTACCTGGTGTTCGCGGCGATGCTGCTGGCGTCCACCCTGTACCTCACCCAGGTGTGGGGATACAGCGTGGTCCGGGCCGGTCTCGGGATCGCGCCGATCCCCGCGATCTGCGTGCTGCTGTCCCCGTTCTCCGGACGGGTCGTGGCGCGCATCGGCGGGCGGGTCTCGGCCGTGCTCGGGGGCCTGACGCTCGCCGCCGGGTGCGGGTGGTGGATCGTCCTGGCGTCGTCCGAGCCGTCCTACCTGGTGATGTTCGTGCCGGGGGCGCTCCTCGCGGGGGCGAGCACGGCGCTGCTCCAGCCGCCGCTGTTCGGGTCCGCGACGTCGCTCCCGGCGGACCGGCTGTCGCTGGGCTCGGCGGTGCTGATGATGTCCCGGCAGATCAGCTCGGCGCTGGGCGTCGCCGTCCTCACCGCCGTGCTCGGCGACACCGCGGACCTGTCGGTCACCGACTTCCGGCACGGCTGGACGCTCATGGTCGCCGCGGCGCTGGCGTCCGCGCTGGCCGGCCTGCTGTTCCGGCCGGGCCGCGCGGCGCCGCCGGCGCCGGTCGCGGCGTTGGAGACGACCGGACGGGCGGCATAGACCTTGGTCGCTACCGGGGCCCTCCCGGGCGCGCGAACATCGACGTCATGAACGACCCGAAGTCCTACGACGGGCTGTCCAGCCTGGTGTTCTTCCTCGGCGCCTACGAGGGCGCGGTCCCGTTCCTCGCCAAATGGCTGGGCATGACGCCGCTGCTGTCGCTGCCGTCGCGGCTGCCGGGCCCCGCGTGGTGGATCGTCTCGGTGGCCGCGCTGGTGATCGCCTTCCTGCTGCTGTGGTGGATCGACGTGGCGAAGAAGCGCCGCTTCCCCACCTCCTAGCGCCGTTCGTCGAGGCGTTTCGCGAGACCGGTCAGGGAGCGGGCCGCCCGTCCGGCGCCCCGGGCGGAGAGGGCGGCGATCGTCGCCTCACGGCCGACCGCCGCCACCGGGACGTCCCGCCGGACGGCGCGCAGCACGGCCCGCGCGACCTTCTCCGGCGAGTCCCCGTACCGCTCCAGGCCGCGGGCGGCGACCTTGCGCATGCGGGCGGTCGAGTCCGCCGAGTGGCCGGCGAACCGCATCCGCTGGGAGATCGGCGTGTTGATCACGCCGGGGCAGATCGCGGTGACGCCGATGCCGTGCCGCTCCAGGTCGAGCCGCAGGCACTCGCTGAGGTGCAGGACGGCGGCCTTGGTGGCGCCGTAGGCGGGCGTGTCGACGCTCGGGACGAGAGCGGACATGGACGAGATGACGACGAGGTGGCCGCCCTCGCCGCGGTCGGCCATCTGCCGGCCGAACAGGCGGCAGCCGCGGTACACGCCGTCCACGTTCACCGACCGGAGGAGGGCCCAGTCCTCCTCGGACGTGTCCAGCAGCGAGCCCGCCATGGCCAGCCCGGCGTTGTTGACCACGATGTCCGGGACGCCGAACGAGTCGCGGACGTCGCGCGCGAACCGTTCCATGGCCTCGGCGTCGGACACGTCCACCTCGTAGGGGTGAGCCTCGCCGGGGAGTTCGGCGGCGGTGGCCGCGGCCGCGTCCCCGTCCAGGTCGGCGACGACGACGCGGGCGCCCTCGGCGGCGAACGCCCGCGCGGTGGCGCGGCCGATGCCGCTGCCCGCGCCGGTGACGACGACGAGCCGGCCGCCGAAGCCCCCGCCCGCCGCGCGGGCACGGGCCAGCTCGGTGCTCTCCGGCGCGCCCTCGATGTGGCCGGCGAACTCGGCGACCCAGCGGGCGACGAGGTCGGGGTGACTGCGCGCCACCCAGTGCCCGCCGGGCGCGCGCCGCACGTACAGGCGGGACGCGTGACCGCGCGCCGACAGCAGCAGCGGCTCCGAGCCGTACCGGTCCCGCACCGGGACGATCAGCTGGACGGGCACGTCCGTGCTCCCGTCGCCGCCCGGCAGGCCGCCGCGCCCGAGGTTGGCGCGGTACAGGCCGAGGCCGTTGCGGGCGTCCCGCGGCAGGGTGGGGGCCGGGTGACCGGGACGGGGCTCGGTGCCCTCGCGCCGCTTCAGACCGCGCGCGAACGTCACCGGCAACAGCCGCGCCACCAGCTCGCCCGCGCGCGGCGCCCGGAGCACCGGCATGTAGGCGCTGCGCAGCGCCTGGTCGAGGACGTCCACGACGCCGCTCGGCCCGGACCGCACGGACTCGCCGACCCACTGGGCCATGTGCCGCCGGTCCGGGCCGGAGATCGAGGTGAACGAGGCGATCCTGCCCCTGAGCCGGTCGCCGATGACGGCCTCCCAGCCCTGGACCGACCCCCAGTCGTGGCCCACCAGGTGGACGGGCCGGTCCGCGCCCGCGCCGTCGAGGACGGCCGCGAGGTCGCCGACGAGCGCGTCCAGCCGGTAGGCGAGCGGGTCGGCGGGGGCGGTGGAGGCGCCCGCGCCGCGCACGTCGTAGCTGAGGACGCGGAACCGCCCGGCGAGCCGCTCGGCCACCTCGTCCCACATGGCGCCCGTGTCGGGATAGCCGTGCACGAGGACGACCGTGGGATCGTTCCCCTCGCCGCGCTCCCGCACGGCCAGCTCGACACCGTCCGACGCCACCCGGAATTCCCGCAACCCGTTCACCCCGTCCGCTCGTAGGTCCTCTGGTCGAACCTACGCCCCGGGGCGCTACCGGACGGGCTGGCGGAGGATCGTCCGCATCTTCTCCGGGTCCTGCTCTCGGGGGTCGGACAGGTAGATCTCGTGGTGCAGTCCGCTCCGGACCAGGCCCTCCGCCTCGATCAGCGCGTCCATCCGGGCGAGGCTCGCGGGCTCGTCGGAGTAGGGGCCGCGATGCAGCATCTGCACACAGCTCCCATCGGCGAACGTCACCAGCTGGACGCGGGACGCGGCGGGGGCGGTGGTGCGCACGTCCTCGCGGGCGCGCCGCACGGCCGCCGCGTCCGTTCCGTCCGGGAGGCGGAGGAACAGGTGCCACCACCACTCCTCGCGCGGGACGTCGAAGGGCGGCCGCTCGTCCTCCACCCACCACTGTCCCTCCAGCGGCGCCATCGGCGCGCCGACGGCGCCCAGCACCGCGTACAGGGCTCCCACTGCCGTGCCGTAGGCGGCGCCGCCGGGCTCGCCGCGCCCGGTGATCGCCAGGCCCGTCACCGGCCCGAACTCGGCCAGCTCCGGCTCGTGCGCCGCGTCGTACCAGTTCTTCACTCGTCCTCCAGTCGGATCATCACCTGGGTCTTCAGGCGTTCGGGGGCGGTGGTGGCGGGGTCGTCGAGATAGACCTCGCGCACCGGGCCGCCGGGGACGTGGCCGTGGTCGCCGAACCACGCGAGCACGCCGTGCACCGTGAGCGGGATCTCCTCGTACGGGCCGGTATGGGTGGCCGCCGCGAACGCGCCGCCGGGCAGCAGGTCACCGCCGTCCGGGGCCTCCATCACCACGCGGACGTCGAACTCCTCGGCCATGTCCAGCGGGAACAGCCCGACCAGCGCGCCGGACGGAGCCCGGCCGGACAGCAGCCGCCGCACGCACGCCGACGTCGCCGCGGCGATCGTCGTGGGCGTCGCCGCCTCGCGCGCCGTCGCGACCCGGCGGGCCGGCTCGCGGACCACCGACACCGCCGCCTCCGGCAGCCCGCCCGCCAGCACGCGCTCCAGCAGCGCGAGGGCACGGCGGCGCCGGGCGATGTCGTCCTCGATCCGGTCCCGCGCGGCCCGCAGCGCCTCGGCGCCGCCGTCACCGGACAGCACCCGCGCCACCGCGGGCAGGGGCACCTCCAGCGTCCGCAGCAGGCCGATCGTCAGCGCGTCCCGGGCCTGCGCGGGCCGGTAGTACCGGTAGCCGGAGGCGGGGTCGGTCCACGCCGGGGCGAGCAGCCCCAGATCGTCATAGTGCCGCAGCTGCTTGACGCTCAGCCGGCACAGCCGCGCGAAGCGCCCGATGGGCAGGAGATCGTCGCTCACACCCCAAGCCTGGACTCTCCCACTGTGGAAGAGTCCAGCTCATCAGGGGCGCGCCTTCAAACCGGTGCAGGCGCGCAGGCCGTTCCAGCGCGTGACC
The DNA here is from genome assembly GCF_900659635.1 of Actinomadura roseirufa. Taxonomy (GTDB): domain Bacteria; phylum Actinomycetota; class Actinomycetes; order Streptosporangiales; family Streptosporangiaceae; genus Spirillospora; species Spirillospora roseirufa. Next base: position 39,319 of record NZ_CAACVB010000003.1, read on the forward strand.
TCCGCCGCCGCGGCGGCGCCCGTCAGGGGGATCGGGATGCCGCCGGAGATACGGGCGGGCTTCCATTTCGCGGCGGTGACCTTGGCGCCCTGCACGCGCAGGAGCAGCACCCCGGAGTTGGCCGTCTGGCCCGACGCGGACGAGAACACGAAGTTGCCCATGCCGTAGTGCACGTACTTGCCGTCCATGAAGCCGCCGCCCAGCGGGACGTGCGCGTGGCCGCCGACCACGATGTCCGCCCCCGCCGCGGTGAGCTGCCTGGCCAGCTCCTGCTGGCGCGGCAGCGGGCACGCGTTGAGCTCCTGCCCCCAGTGCAGGTGGACGATCACGACGTCCGCGCCCTTGCGCGCGTCCTTCACCGCCTGGACCATCCGGGGGATGTTCTTGGCGGAGGCGAGGCCGCCCTTGGTGTCGGTCGCCGTCCACGCCTCGATCAGGTTGTCGTCCAGCACCTGCGTGGCGCCGACGACCGCGACGCGGTTGCCCTTCACGGTGAAGCGCCGCGCGCGGTACGCCTCGTCGGCGTTGCGGCCGATCCCGACGACGGGGAACCCCGTCCGCTTGATCGCGGCGAGGGAGTCGCGGAGCCCGCCCTCCATGTAGTCCATGCCGTGGTTGTTGGCCATGGACGTGACGTCGACCCCGGCGGCCTTCAGCGCCGTGAACGCCGTCGCGGGGGCGCGGAACGTGAACTCCTTGCCCGGCGCCCTCGTCCCGCCGGTGGTGATCGCGGTCTCCAGGTTGACCATCGCGAGGTCGGCGGCGCGGAGCGTCGTGGCGACCGGGCCGAGCGCCGTCTTCGGGGAGGCGAGGCGCGAGCGCAGCGATCCCTCGAAGTGGGTGTCGCCGCCGAACGCGATCGTGAACGCCCGCTGGGCGACCGGCGCGGCCTCCCGGCCGCCGCCCTTGGCGGGGGCGGACGGCGGCGCCGGCGGCGGCGTCCCCTTGGCCCCGGATCCGCCCGAGCCACCGCCGCACGCGGCCGCCACCAGCGCCGCGACCCCCGTCACGGCCGCCAGGGCCCTCGTGTTCCCCCGCATCGGGCCTCCCCTGATCGGTTCGGCCCCAGCATCCCACGCCCCCGTCGCGGCCCGGCCGGACGGCTCCACCCGGGAGGTTTCACCGCACGGTGCGGGCGATGATTCACGTGAAACCGGCCGGATCAGGCCACATCCGCGCAGCGGCGCAGGGCCTGCCACTGCGTGCGGGCCTGCTCGGCGGCCGTCCCGGTGAGCGGCCGCGGGACGCCACCGGAGATCTCCGCGGGCGCCCAGTCCGCCCGCGTGACCCGCCTGCTCTTGGCGTTCGGGTCGAACGCCAGGGTGAGGACGCCGCTCTGGGCCGTCCGCCCGCTGGCGTTGTAGAAGACGAAGTTGCCGAGGCCGTAGTGCACGTACGCGCCGCTCTTGGCGTAGCCGCCCGCCAGCAGGACGTGCGCGTGGCTGCCGACGATCGCGTCCGCCCCGGCACCCGCGAGCTGGGCGGCGAGCTCCCGCTGAACGGGGGTGGCGCACGAGTTGAGCTCCTGCCCCCAGTGCAGGTCGACGATCACCACGTCGGAGTCCTCGCGGGCGTCCTTCACCGCCTGGACCAGGCGCGGGACGTTCTTGGCGGAGGCCAGCCCGGCCTTGGCGTCGGTCGCCGTCCACGCCTCGACCAGGTTGTCGTCCAGCACCTGCGTGGCACCGATGATCGCGACCTTGGCGCCCTTGACGGTGACGCGGTGCGGCCGGAACGCCTCACCGGAGTTGCGGCCGATGCCGACGACGGGGAACCCGGCCTGCCGGGCGGCGGCGAGCGAGTCCTGAAGGCCGGTCTCGCCGTAGTCCATGCCGTGGTTGTTGGCCATCGTCGCCACGTCCACCCCGGCGGACTTCAGCGCGCGGAAGGCCGTCGGCGGCGCCCGGAACGTGAACTGCTTGGCGGCCGGGGTACCGCCCGCGGTGACGGCGGTCTCCAGGTTGACCATCGCGAGGTCCGCGCGCCGCAGCTGATCCGCGACCGGGCCGAGCGCGGTGCCGGGGGACGTGTCGAGCCGCGTGCGCAGCTCCCCCTCGAAATGGACGTCGCCGCCGAACGCGATCGTGAACGGCTTGCCCGCCGCCTTCTCCTGGCCGGTGGCCGACGACAGCGCCCCGCAGCCCCCCGCCGTGAGGGCCACGGCGAGGGCGAGCCCTCCCATCAGGGCGGACGCCCGTCCCGTCCCGCGTGCGACTGCCATGGCGGCCTCCCCTTTCGACATCCTTCGCAAGGCTTGGACACCGGTGATCATGGGGAGGTTCAGGACATGGCCGCACGGGCACGGGGGACGCGGCACCACTCCTAAGACGTATGATTCGTTCTCTTGAATCATTCATGTTTGAGGGGATAGGTTGAGCCGCATGACCGCGTCCGGTAACCGGGGGACGACGACCGCCGCCGAGGAGCTCCGCGCCGCGGGCCTCCGGGTGACGGCGGCCCGCGTGGCGATCCTCGACACCGTCCGCGCCGGGGACCACCTCGGCGTCGACGCCATCGCCGAAGGCGCGCGCGAACGCGTGGGCCACGTCTCCCTCCAGGCCGTGTACGAGGCCCTGCACGCCATGACCGGGAAGGGCATCGTCCGCCGGATCGAGCCCGCCGGAAGCCCGGCCCGGTTCGAGGGACGGGTCGGAGACAACCACCACCACCTCGTCTGCCGCAGTTGCGGAGCGGTCGCGGACGTCGACTGCGCCGTGGGGAACAGCCCCTGCCTGGAACCGATCAGCGATGCCGGTTTCCTGGTCGACGAGGCGGACGTCACCTTCTGGGGCCTGTGCCCCGCCTGCCGCGAAGCCGCGCCGCCCCGGCAGACGGCCGGATGAGCCTTCGCGAATCAGCATCACCCACGGAGCAAGGAGGAACCGCGCACATGTCCGAGAGGCCCACCACCACGACGGACGCCGGCATCGCCGCGCCGAGCGACGAGCACTCGCAGTCGATCGGCCCGAACGGCCCGCTCCTGCTGCAGGACCACTACCTCATCCAGAAGATGGCGCACTTCAACCGCGAGCGCGTGCCCGAGCGGGTGGTGCACGCCAAGGGCGGCGGCGCCTTCGGCGTCCTGGAGATCACCGAGGACGTCAGCCAGTACACCAAGGCGGGCCTCTTCCAGCCCGGCGCCCGCACCGAGTCCCTCGTCCGCTTCAGCACGGTCGCGGGCGAGCTCGGCAGCGCCGACTCCGGCCGCGACCCGCGCGGATTCGCGATCAAGTTCTACACCGAGGACGGCAACTACGACCTCGTCGGCAACAACACGCCGGTCTTCTTCATCCGCGACCCGCAGAAGTTCTCGGACTTCATCCACTCGCAGAAGCGCCGCGCCGACAACCACCTGCGCGACAACAACATGCAGTGGGACTTCTGGACGCTGTCCCCCGAGTCGGCCCACCAGGTCTCGTTCCTGATGACCGACCGCGGTACCCCCTTCTCGTGGCGCCACATGAACGGGTACGGCTCGCACACGTTCCTCTGGTACAACGCCGCCGGCGAGAAGTTCTGGGTCAAGTACCACTTCAAGACCGACCAGGGCATCAAGAACCTCACCGGCGAGGAGGCCGACGCCCTCCTGGCCGTCGACGCGGACGTGCACCTGCGCGACCTCTACGAGACCATCAAGCGCGGCGAGCACCCGTCCTGGACCGTCCAGGTGCAGGTCATGCCGTTCGAGGACGCGGCGGACTACCGCTTCAACCCGTTCGACCTGACCAAGGTCTGGCCGCACGCCGACTACCCGCCGATCACCATCGGCACGTGGACGCTCAACCGCAACCCGGAGAACTACTTCGCCGAGATCGAGCAGGCGAGCTTCGAGCCCGCCAACCTCGTCCCCGGCATCGGCGCCTCGCCCGACAAGATGCTCCAGGGCCGCCTGTTCTCCTACCCCGACGCCCACCGCTACCGGATCGGCCCGAACTACCTGCAGCTTCCGGTCAACCGGCCGAAGAACGCCGTGCACTCCTACAACAAGGACGGCGCGATGGCCTTCGTCAACCCGCCGGACCCGGTGTACGCGCCGAACACTGTCGGCGGCCCCGCCGCCGACCCCGAGCTGTGGAAGGGCGACAGCTACGAGGTCGCGGGCGAGATCATCCGCAGCGCCTACACGCTGCACCGCGAGGACGACGACTTCGGCCAGCCGCGCGCCCTGTGGGAGAAGGTCCTGTCCGACACCGACCGCGACCACATGGTCTCCAACATCGTCGGCCACGCCTCCGCGGCCGAGGTGACCGCCGACACCAAGAAGCGCGTCGTGGAGTACTGGCGCAACGTCCAGAAGGACCTGGGCGACCGCGTGGCCAAGGGCCTGGGCGTCAACGGCGCCTGACAAACCCAGTCCCCACGCAAGCCCCCAGATTCGGCCCGGCCACTCTCCAGAGTGTTCCGGGCCGTTTCGCCTTTTACAGCCCCTTATGGCGACTTGCCGGTGACCGGGAAGACCGGATTGCGGGCCCGTCGAACGGCCTCTCTCCTTCGTGCTTCGGACCGCCTCTTGACGCGCTCTCTCGGACGGCGGAAGCTACCTGGAGACAACATCAGGCAACCAAACTCGCTGGGAGCCCGCATGGCATTAGATTTCGTGGGCGTTGATCCAGGAAACCCCGACGACGACTGTCCCGCCGTTTGGGTGGACGCCGAGACGGGTGACTTCTACTTCCAGGGCGAAACGGTTACCGACCCCGACACCCTGGCATGGGTCAACTCCGACAGTCGGCTCAAGGACACGGAGTCGGTCGTACGGCTTCCCGCCGCAATGGCGCAGATCATCATGGAGGCGGCCCGTGGGCGCTACGAGCGCGGCAAGCGGCGCTTCACAGCAGAGAACCATCCCCGCCCGGCTGAGGACGTACGGACGCGGCGAGAGCAAGCCGAGCTTCGCTGAACTGATCGGGGAATGCGCGTCCTCGGCGTTCCATCTGGAAATCCATGACTGGCACATCACTGACGACCCTCGATTCCTGGCATGGAAGGAAGGCCGCCGTCAACCCGAGGTGCCGGCGGGCAGGGCCTTCCAGGAAGCCGTACAGGACGCGGTGGCGCGAGGCGTGCAGGTTCACCGCGTCCGGCTGGTCTCCGAGCCCGTGAACGAGTACGTGCGATGGGAGCACAGCATCACGACCGAACACAATCTCGCCATCGGCGAAGCCGTTCGCTGGCTTCCTCGCGCATTCGCCTCTACGCTTACACTCCCTGGAAACCCGTTCTGGGTCTTTGACGGCCGACTTGTTCGCTTCTCCATCTTCGACGGAAATGGAAGCGTCGTCGGTCACCAGTTCAGCGAATCCCCAGAGGTGGCCTCGCTCTGCTCCGCTGCCTTCGAGGCGGCATGGGACCTCGCCACCGATCACGAGGACTACACGCTCGACTGATTCCGCAGACCAGTGCCGTCCTCTTCGTCCTCCAGCGCTCAGCAAGCCCGGCAGTCGCTGGCCGACCAACTTCGCGAGATCCGGCAAAGCGCGGGTCTGACCGCCAAGGATCTCGCGCAACGCGCGGGCTGGCATGGGAACTCCAAGGTGAGCAAGATCGAGCATGGCGCTCGGCCCGCCTCGGCCGAGGACGTCAGGATCTGGTGCAAAATCTGCGGCGTCTCCGAGCAGCGCACTAGTGAACTGCTTTTCGAACAGCGCTCAGTCGCCGGAATGTGGGTCACCTATCGGCGACTCAACCGCGCCGGCCTCAAACGGGCCCAACAATCGGTCAGGCCGATTTACGAGCGAACATCCTTCATTCGCGCTTATCAGTCGCGAACCTTCCCAGGGTTGATCCAGACCGCAGCCTTCACGACCACGACGCTGCGACAGGTACGTCTACGGCAAGGAGTCCACATCGATGATGTGGACGCTGCCGTCGCCGAGAGGATGGATCGTCAACGAGTCCTGAGAGAGGGCAACCGACGTTTCGCGTTCATCCTCGAAGAGGCCGTACTTCATTACCGCCTCACGGGACCGGCCGCCCACGCCGAGCAACTTGGGCATCTTCTCGAAGTGATGAAACTCGCAGCGGTGTCACTTGGAATCATCCCGCTGGATGCCGAACGCCTACGGGCGAGACCCGCTGAGGGCTTCGTCATCTTTGGCGATGAGCAGGTGTCGGTAGAGCTCATCTCCGGCTACCTGAAGCTCACCCAACCGAGCGAGGTCGAGGCCTACGCGCGGGAGTTCATCGGCCTGGCGGACGCAGCTGTGTCCGGCCAGGCCGCCCGAGCTCTCATCGCCAACGCCCTGGCTGCCCTCGCCTAGCCGGGGGCAATACTGGGCAACCTCATTGAGCCGGCCTACGCCAGGTCCGTAGCGTCGTGGTCATGAGTTTCGGTAGTCCGCGGCATGCCCGGGTTTTCGCTGGTCAGCCCGCCCGAACGGGGTGCCCGGCCGGCTCGCCGGCCTTGGCCATCGTCTCCGCCTGACGGACCCCACATCGCCCACGAAGCAGGTCCTCCCTGGGCGCGAGGCGGGACCTGCCCTCCTTCAGAGGAGGCCATCGATGGCCTTTCATTGCTACCTCTGGCTCGGTGACACCGCCACGGCCCAAGGCCCCAAGCGCGACCAGTTGTGCGGCGACCTCAGCATGGCGACGCCCCCGGTCCTGACGCGGGACTGGTTGAGGAAGCCGCAGAGCATGGTGCAGCAGAAGGCCGCCACCCCGGAAGCGGCGGTGAGCTGGCTGGAAAAGGTCTTCGACCAGCACGCGGCGAAGATGGCTCACTCGCAGGCCACGGGGATCAGCCGAGACGACCGGTTCGGGCAGGCTCTGGCGGACCTCAAGAGCGGTACCGATCTGTCGTGGGGCTTCCCGCTGGTGGGATCCAAGTATCTGGCCCTGGCCGTCATCGTCGTCGGCTGAGCCACTTCGCACCACCGCCGACCCGGCGAACCCTGGAAGACCGGACGAGCCGACCAGCGTCACGCCGGACCGCCTTTGTAGAGCCCCCGAGGGGCCGCCCTCCTTGGTGTCTTGGTCATCTGCTCCTTGGGGTGGGCCTGTCGGCATGGTCGCCGGGGGCTAGTTCGAAGGGTGGGGTCACTTCCGGTAGCTCCGGGGACTCGGCCTGGGCGGGGACCCCGGTCGGGAACGTGGAGGGGTTCGCCGCGCGGGTGAGTGCCGACGTGGCCTCGTCCAGGGAACCGCCGAACGCCTTCGAGACGGCCTGCAGCGCGGTCGTGACCTCGCTGGGGATGACCCAGAACGTGCTGCCCTCCCCCTCCGCGAGCTTCGGCAGCGTCTGCAGGTACTGGTAGGCGAGCAGCTTCGGGTCGGGATCGGCGGCGTGGACGGAGGCGAAGACCTGCTCGATCGCCGCCGACTGGCCCTCGGCCTCCAGGATCGCCGACCGCTTGGCGCCCTCCGCCCGCAGGATCGCCGACTGCTTCTCGCCCTCCGCCGTGAGGATCTTCGACTGCCGGGCGCCCTCGGCGGTCAGGATCGCGGCGCGCTTCTCCCGCTCGGCGCGCATCTGCTTCTCCATCGCGTCCTTGATCGACCCCGGCGGCTCGATCGCCTTGATCTCCACCCGGGTCACCCGGATGCCCCACCGGCCCGACGCGTCGTCCAGGACCCCGCGCAGCGCCGTGTTGATCCGGTCGCGGGACGTCAGCGTCGCCTCCAGGTCGAGGGTGCCGAGGACGTTGCGCAACGTCGTCGCGGTGAGCTGCTCGATCGCCTTGATGTAGTTGACGATCTCGTAGTCCGCCGCGCGCGGGTCGGTGACCTGGAAGAACAGCACGGTGTCGATGTGCACGACCACGTTGTCCTCGGTGATCACGGGCTGCGCCTTGAACGAGACGACCTGCTCGCGCAGGTCGATGAGGGACTTCACGCGGTCCACGAACGGGACCACGAAGCTGATCCCCGGCTCCAGCGTGCGGTGGTAGCGGCCGAGGCGCTCCACGTTGCGGGCCCGCGCCTGCGGCACGATCCACACCGCGCGCAGCACCGCGGTGGCCAGGACGACCGCCCCCGCGATCACGACCACGAGCGCGGCGATGGTGATATCGGTCATGGTGGCTCCTCATCCCGCCCGTCCGGGAACGGGTACAGCAGGGCCGTGGCGCCCTCGATGGCGAGGACGTCGGCGAGGACCCCCGGCGGAATGACCAGGTCGGGGTCGTAGGGACGCGCCGTCCACTCCTCGCCGCCGATCCTGGCGCGGCCGCCCGCGCGGCTGACCTCGGTGAGCGTCACGGCCTCGCGGCCGACCAGCGCGGCGGCGCCGGTCCGCAGCGCGGGCGGCCGCGCGAACTGGCGGCGCGCCAGCGGGCGCACCACGACCAGCCCGGCGACCGCCCAGGCCGCGAACACCGCGCCCTGGACGCCGAGCGGCATCCCCAGCGCGCCGGTCAGACCGGCGGCCAGCGCCGCGACGGCCAGCAGCCCGAGCGCCAGGGTCAGCGTGAGAAGTTCGGCGATCCCGAGCAGCGCCGCCAGCAGCAGCCAGGCGACCCACGCCTCCATGACAGCTCCCTGAGGCGGCCGAAAGTCCTCTTTCCCAAGGTAACTCCGGAAAGGGAATCCGGGCCATGCCCGTCCTTTAAAGAAGGAATGGCGCGGGGGGGTAGGAACGGGCCATCATGGGAAACGGTCCCGTTCACAAGGAGCGTCTCCATGGGCGAGCGCACGGCCTACCGCACCTGTCCCCTCTGCGAGGCCCTGTGCGGCCTGGAGCTGACCTTGAACCGGGCGGGGGCGGTCACGGCGGTCCGCGGTGATCGCGAAGACCCGCTCAGCCAGGGGTTCCTCTGTCCCAAGGGCGCGGCGCTCGGCAGCCTCGACGGCGACCCCGACCGGCTCCGCGAGCCCCTCGTCCGGGACGGCGCCGAGCGCGCCCCGGCGGGCTGGGAAAGCGCATTCGAGATCGTCCGGCGGAACATCGGCGATGTGATCGCGCGATACGGCAAGGACGCGGTCGCGGTTTATGTCGGCAATCTCACCGCCCATTCGATCGCGGGACCGCTCTACACGGGCGCCATCGTGAAGGCGATCGGCACCCGCAACCTCTACACCGCCAGCACCGCCGACCAGATGCCCAAGCGCGTCAGCGGCGGCCACATGTTCGGCGACCCGCTCGCCGTCCCCGTCCCCGACCTCGACCGCACCGGACACCTCCTCATGCTCGGCGCCGACCCGCTGGCGTCCAACGGGAGCCTCTGCTCCGCCCCCGACTTCCGCAGGCGCCTCAAGGCCATCCAGGCGCGCGGCGGCAAGGTCACGGTCGTGGACCCCCGCCGGACCCGCACGGCCGCCCTCGCCGACGAGCACGTGTTCGTCCGCCCCGGCACGGACGCGTTCCTGCTCATCGCGCTCGTCCACACGCTGTTCGCCGAGGACCTCCTCACCACCGCCGACCACCTCGCCGGCCGCGTCAACGGCCTGGACGACCTGCGCGCCCTCGCCGTCGACTTCGCGCCCGAACGCGTCACGGACGTCACCGGCGTCCCCGCCGCGACGATCCGGCGCACCGCCCGCGAACTGGCCGCCGCCCCCCGCGCCGCCGTCTACGGCCGCGTCGGCACCTGCACCCAGGCGTACGGCACGCTCAACAGCTGGCTCGTGGACGTCCTCAACACGCTCACCGGCAACCTCGACCGCGCGGGCGGCGCCATGTTCCCGCGCCCCGCGCACGCCCCGGTGTACCGCCGCAAACGGCCCTTCACCACCGGACGGTGGCGCAGCCGCGTCCGCGGCCTCCCCGAGATCAACGGCGAGCTGCCGGTGGCCACCCTCGCCGACGAGATCGAGACGCCCGGGGAGGGGCAGATCCGCGGGCTCGTCACCCTCGGCGGCAACCCCGTCCTGTCGGCCCCCAACGGCGCCCGCCTCGACCGCGCCCTCGCCGGGCTCGACTTCATGGTGAGCGTCGACCCGTACCTGAACGAGACCACCCGGCACGCCCACGTCGTCCTGCCACCGCCGCGGCCCGTGCAGACACCCCACTACGACATCGCCCTGCTCGGCTTCGCCGTCCGCGACTACGCCCGCTACTCACCGGCCGCCGTGCCGCTACCCGGCGGCCGGCCCAGCGAGACCGCGCTACTCGCCCGGCTCGCCGCGCTCGCCGCCGGGACGGACGCCGACCCCGCCGCGCTCGACGAGGCGATCATCACCGCGACGCTGGCCCGCGCCGTCGCGCACGACGGGTCGCCCGTGCACGGCCGCGAACCCGACGAGCTGCGCAAGATGCTCGACCCGGGTCCCCTGGCCGAACAGCGGCTCGACATGATGCTGAGGCTCGGCCCCTACGGCGACGGCTTCGGCGCCGACCCGTCCGGCCTCACCCTCACCCGGCTGCGCACCGAGCACCCCCACGGCCTCGACCTCGGCCCCCTCAAACCGCGCCTGGACGAGGTGCTGTGCACCACGTCCGGCCGCATCGAGCTATGCCCGCCCACCTTCGCCGCCGACGTCGACCGGCTCCATTCGGCGCTGCGCGACGCCCCGCCCACCGGCCTCGTCCTGATCGGCCGCCGCCACCCGCGCTCGGACAACGGCCGGACGCACACCACCCCCGAACCGGCGCGCGGCTCCGGTACCTGCACGCTCCAGCTCAACCCCGCCGACGCCGACCGCCTCGGCATCACCGCGGGCGCCACCGTCCGCGTCGTGTCCCGCACCGGAGCCGTCGAGGCCGTCGCCGAGCCCACCGACACGCTCATGGCGGGCGTCGTCAGCCTCCCCCACGGCTGGGGCCACGACCGCCCCGGCGCCGCCTCACACCACCCCGTCCTCAGCGCCGTCACCGACGACCACGCGATCGATCCCCTCTCCGGCAACGCCGTCCTCAACGGAGTTCCTGTACTCATTCAATCTCGGCCCACTGCGCTCGCCTAACGGCTCGCTTCGTGACCGATCTTGGTGCGAGCGCGAATCGCTTCGCGATCTTCCCGGCGGGGCTCGCCTCCGGCATCGCCCCGCCGCTCAGGTAGCGCGCTCGCGTGATGGCTCAGGTCGCCACTTCACATGCCACTCCACACGATCTTGGCCCCGGCTATGCCTCACTTCTGCTGGGCACGCGCTCGTGTGCACGCCGTGGTCGCTCTTTACGTCTACCCCGCGCGGCTTCGCATCCAGGTTCGCCCCTGCTGGGGACGTCACGTTCTCGGTGTGGGGCGGGACGTGGCGGGGCGGTCGTGTGGTGGGTGGGTGGGCGGGGGTGTCTCGGCTTGGTGGCTCGGGGTCTGGGCGGGGGTTGGTTTAGGGGGTCAGACCTGCAGGTAGGTATTCCTCGCCGTGGGCACGGGCCGCCGCCGCGCGCGACGCCCCGGGGATCGCGGGGCCGCAGGAGGGCCCTCCCCCGGGTGGCCGCCGGAGGACGCGGCGGCTAGGGTCGCAGGTACGCCCAATTACGGCCGTCTCTAACTGAACCGGACGCAACGATCTGAACCGGAGGCACGCACCCGAGGAGGGACATGAACCGACGGGCGAGCAACATCTTCCGGCGGACCGGGCCGCAGGCCTCACAGCGGCTGGTGGACGCGACCGAGGGCCTTGAGCACGCCAGCGGGCTCGACCGCGTGATCGGCGTGCTCTCGGGCGCCGTGCGAAGGACGCTGCGGCCCGGGCCCGTCAAGGACGCGCTGCACGGCGTCCCGGCCGGGCACCCCGCGCACCCGCCGCTCACCGACGTCCCGATGGGCTGCTGGATCTCCGCCGCCGTCCTCGACCTGATGCCCGGCACCCGGCGCGCCTCGCAGGCCCTCGTGGCCGTGGGCCTGGCGGGGGCCGTGCCGGCGGCGCTCACCGGCCTAGCCGACTGGTCGGCGCTCCACCGCGAACAGCAGCGGGTCGGCCTCGTCCACGCGGCGGGCACCGCCACCGCGAGCGTGCTGTACTCGGCGTCGCTCGTGGCCCGCTCCCAGGGCCGCGACGGCGCGGGACGGGCGTTCGGATTCGCCGGGCTCACCGCGCTCATGGCCGGCGGCTACCTGGGCGGGCACCTGGCGTTCCGGCAGGCCGCCGGCGCCAGCCACGCCGACCAGGTCGCGCACCTCGTCGGCCTCGGCTGGCACGACCTGTGCCCCGCCGACGACCTGCCGGACGGCTGGCCGGTGCACCGCCGCCTCGGCTACATCAGCCTGTTCGTGCTGCGCTCGGGCGACGAGATCCACGTCCTCGCCGACCGGTGCAGCCACCTCGCCGGCCCGCTGCACCAGGGCCGCATCGTCACCGACGACGCCGCCGAGGCGTGCGTCGTCTGCCCCTGGCACGGCAGCACGTTCCGGGTCAGGGACGGCTCGGTCGTGCACGGGCCCGCCACCGGCCGCCAGCCCGTGTTCGAGTCCCGCGTGACCGACGAGGGGCTCGTCCAGGTCCGGCCGCTGGGCTGACCGAGGTTTCGGTCACCGACCCCGGTTTCGGTCAGGTCGGCCCGGTGTCGTCGGCGTGCGGCTCGTCGGCGATGGGGTACTCGACGAGCGCCAGCACCCGGCTCGCCATGAACCGGGCCGTCCGGACGGGACTGCCCGTCCGGGTGACCTCGCTGACCTCCACCACCCCGCGCCGGTTCGCCACCTCCACGCGGCGCCCGGCCCGGCTCGCGACGACCTCGTACGTCCGCGATCCCTCGCCCCCGGCGTCGATCACGATCTCGACCCTGTCGCCCTTCATCGGCGCGAACCTCCGATAGTCGAACGTATATTCGACTTATACCCCGCGGCGAGGTCGGCGAACCCTGTGCGGGGCCGCCGCGGAACCCGGAAAGTGCTGGTCAGCGCAGCAGGTTGACGATCGCGACGAGCCCCACGGCGACGATCACGCAGCGCAGCACCAGCGGCGGGATGCGCCGCCCCGCCCGCGCGCCGAGCAGCCCGCCGACCGTCGACCCGGCGGCGATCAGCAGCACCGCCCCCCAGTCGATGCGCGTGTCCGCGACGATCGACATCGTGATGAACAGGACGGCCGCCGACCCGTTCACGATCGCCGACAGGACGTTCTTGGCCGCGTTCAACCGCTGCAGGTCGTCGTCCAGCGCGATGCCGAGCAGCGCGATCAGCACGATGCCCTGCGCCGCGCCGAAGTAGCCGCCGTACATGCCCGCGAGCAGGACCCCGGCCCACAGCCAGGGGCCGCCGTGCGGGCGGTGCTCGCCCTCCCGGCGGCGCAGCATCCAGCTCTGCAACCGGGGCTGGAGCACCACCAGGACCAGCGCGACCACGATCAGCGCCGGGACGATGACCTTGAACGCCCCGGCCGGCAGGCCGAGCAGCAGCAGCCCGCCGATCACCGCGCCGGCCAGCGACGCGCTGCCGAGCCGCAGCAGCCGCTCGCGCTGCCCCTTCAGCTCGTTGCGGTACCCGTACGCGCCGGTCACCCCGCCGGGGACGAGCCCGATGTTGTTCGACACGTTCGCCACGACCGGCACGTATCCGAGGGCCAGCAGCGTCGGGAACGTGATCAAGGAGCCCGAGCCGACGATCGTGTTGATGCCCCCGGCGGCGACTCCGGCCGCGAACACCGCGACCGCGTCCCACACGTCCAAGTCCGCCCCATCCGCGCGCTACGAGTTCTGAACAGCGCTCACGATGGTAGAGACCGGGCGGTACGAAACCCCGCGCGGGGGTGCCCGGAACGTCCGAAAGGGGTCAGCGGGCGGCGCGGGCGTACCACCGGCCGTTCTGCCGGTCGACCTCCAGCGGCAACCCGAAACACGACGTCAGATGCTCACCGGTGAACACCTCGTCCACCTTGCCCTGCGCGACGACCTCGCCCTTGCGCAGCAGCAGCGCGTGGGTGAAGCCGTCCGGGACCTCCTCCACGTGGTGCGTCACCATCACCATCGTGGGCGCGCCGGGGTCGTCGGCGAGCGCGCCGAGCCGGGCCACCAGGTCCTCACGGCCGCCGAGGTCGAGGCCCGCGGCCGGCTCGTCCAGCAGCAGCAGCTCCGGGTCGGGCATCAGCGCGCGGGCGATCTGCACCCGCTTGCGCTCCCCCTCCGACAGCGTGCCGAAGGTGCGGCGCAGCAGGTCGGCGCAGCCCAGCGCGTCCAGCAGCTCGACCGCCCGGGTCACGTCGGTGGAGTCGTACTCCTCCTGCCAGCGCCCGAGGATCGCGTACGAGCCCGTCAGGACCAGGTCGATGACCTTCTCGCCCTCCGGGACCTTCTGCGCCAGCGCCGAGCTCGCCAGGCCGATGCGCGGCCTCAGCTCGAACACGTCGGTGCGGCCGATCTCCTCCTCCAGCACCTCGACCGAACCCTCGGTCGGATGCAGCAGCGTCGCGGCGATCTGGAGCAGCGTCGTCTTGCCCGCCCCGTTCGGGCCGACGATCACCCATCGCTCGTCCTCGTCCACGGTCCACGTGACGTCGCGCAGGAGGGTGGCCCCCTCGCGCCTGACCCCGACTCCGCGGAGCTGAAGTACCTCGCCGGCCATAGCGCGCCTTCGTCCCCAATCCCGCAATCCAGGTGGTGCGTTCTCCAGAAGAGAACCTATGTGATTCCCGCGCCGCGTGGCCCCCCGGCCTCCCATCGGATCGCCGCCCGATGGCGCCGGCGACGGGAGCGCTTATGGTGGATCGCATGCCCACTAGGGGATTTGCTGGGGACGAGATGAGCAAGGACGTGGCGACCGCGCTGGTCGCCTGGGGGAACGCGTGGCTGACCGGGCACGTCGGCCTGGACGAGGCCGTCGACGCCGTCGAGAAGTCCGCGGGGCCGCAGATCCTCGGCGGCGCGCCCGTCGAGGTGCCGCTCCGCCGCGGCCTCGGTGACCTGCGGGTCGGCGGCATGACCGGGTTCCGGCTGGCCCTGCCCGAGGCGGGCGACCCCCTCGGGCTGACCGGCCCGCCGGACTTCAACCGCGCCGCCATCGAGGCGGGCGCCGGCGTCGTCGCCGTCCTCGGGAACCGCGCCACCGGCCTGGTCCCCGCCGAGGACCGGCGCGGCTCGTCCTACGTCGGCGTGCGCTGGGCGGTCTGGAACGCCTCCGCCGGGCTGCCGGACGTGCCGTCGCTCGCCGACGCCGACCGGCAGCTCACCCTGGCGATGCGCGAGGCCACCGAGGCGCTGCTGACCGTGGACGACGTGTCGGGCCCGCCGCCGGAGATCGCCGGCGCGCTGGTCGACCTGCGCGATCCCGACCGCGGCGACCACCCGCTCGCCCCGGGCTACCCGCAACGGGCGCACCGCGTCGCGGCCCTCGCCGGACGGCTGTCCCTCGTCGTGGACCTTGCCCGGAGGATGGATGATCGTGGCCTGACCGCGGATCAGATGTTTCGCCGTGGTGAGGCGCTGCGTCTGCTGGACCGTGCCGTCCGGCGGGCCCTGGTCGCGGCCTGCAACAGCGCGTTCGATCCCGTCCCATGACAAAGCGGGGCGCCCCCGAGGGGACACCCCGCCTCAAGCCGCCGCCCGGTCAGGCCCGGACGACGAGGGTGTTGCAGATCTTGTCGGCGAACGTCTGCTTGCGCTCGTCGAACAGGGGCCAGAAGAAGCCGACGTAGCAGGCGAAGCTGTCGGCGAAGTGGGCCAGCCGCCGCACGAACGCGCCACCGAACCCGAGCACCTGTCCCGTCTGTGCGCTCACCACCCGGATCCCCATCTGGCGCTTGCCGATGGTCTGGCCCGTGGTGCCCTCCTGGTAGATAAGCCAGAGGAAACCACCGACGTAGAGCACGAGGGCGACCAGCAGGAACAGCAGCCCGAGGACGGCCGCGCCGCCGCCGCCGCTCATGAGCAGGGTGGCGATGAAGTAGAGCACGCCCGCCGGCACGCCGACGATCAGGCCGTCGATGATGGTGGCACCCGCACGCGACCCCCACTCGGCCAGCTGGCCGGTCGAGCCGTAGTGGTGGTGGTGCACTTCCTGGTAGCCGGGCTGCCCGGCGGGGGCGGGCTGCTGCCCGTAGCCCGGCTGCGCGGGGGGCTGCTGCCCGTACCCGGGCTGCGCCGGGGGCTGACCGTAACCCGGCTGCGCGGGAGGCTGCTGCCCGTACCCGGGCTGCGCCGGGGGCTGACCGTAACCCGGGTGCGCCGGGGGCTGCTGCCCGTAGCCTGGCTGCTGCGCAGGAGGCTGACCATAGCCGGGCTGAGCGGGGGGCTGCTGCCCGTACCCGGGTTGCTGCTGCCCGTAGCCCGGCTGCTGGTTGTACGGGTCGTAGGGGTTACCCACACTTGCTCCTTATTGGTTGACCCTTTGGTTATGTGACGCCCGCCGGACCCGGAGGGCTCCGCAGATCTGACCGACGCAGGGACTTGCGGCTCAGACCCGCAGAACACCGAACCGGAAGAGCTGCCACAGCTCCGACCCCACCAGGGCGGTACCGAGCACCCAGGCACGGGACTTCGGCTGGAGTGCCCACCACCGTCCTCCCGGCCCCAGTGGCGCGACGGCGAAGCCGATCACACCGGCGACGACCACCGGGTTCGCCAGCACCGCGCGGACCGGATGGCCCGAGCCGCACTCGATGAACACGGTGGTCCCCCCGCACAGGGGACACGGGACGCCGGTGAGCGTCCGGAAGGGGCAGAGCACGCCGGGGTCGCCGGCACGGTGGACGCATGCCACGCCGACGGCCGCCACGGCCATCGCCGCGGCCCGCAGCATCAGGCCCGCGGGGCCGTGCCGCGCCGCGGTGAGGGTCCGGCTGACGACCCGGCCCAGCGCACCTTCCGATGCGCCGGGGGCCGCCGCCCCGGGCATTCCCCCCAACGAATCCTCCGCCTCGATCCCATTTGATGCAGAGTGACCCGTATACGGGTGCACCCGGAGGTAGGTCAAGTCCGATCAACCGTTCGCGGCCGGACCGTTACCCAGAGCGTGAGCGAGACCACCTCGTGGGTAAGAGTAGGACAAACCACCACTACACGAGCACAGTTTCCTCTTCAATCACCACAGACCCCACACTCACTCGTGGTCCATCACGTACCTGGCGATCGGCCTGGAAGCGGGCGCGGTGAGCGGGAGAGGCGCTGGAGATGTGGGCTGGTCGCGCGGCACGGGCGCGGGAATTCACGCGCTGCGGCTGGGGCCTGGCGGGGGGCGCACAGCGGGGGGCGCGGCACAGCGGGGAGACGCGCAGCGGGGCACGGCGCGGGCACGACGGTGGGCGCTGCGCCCGGTGACCCGGTGCGGGAGGAACCGCGCGAACCGGGACTATGCGGGCCGGTTGCGTGCGCGCGGCAGTGCGGGCGGTCGTGCGACCTGACCCGGCGCCGGGGCGGGGTGGAAGCCGCCGGTGGGGTGGGCCGGGACGTCAGGACTGGCCGGCGGCGCCCACGGTGCGGGGCGGGTCGGACTCGGTGAGGTGCTCGGCCTCGACGACGTCGGCGACGACCGCGGTGATGTTGTCCGGGCCGCCGTTGTCGCGGGCCAGCTCGATCAGCCGGTCGACGGCGCGCTGCGGTTCGGCCTCCGCGGACAGCACCTCGTAGATCTTCTGGGCGTCGACCGGCCCACTGAGACCGTCCGAGCACAGGAGGTAACGGTCGCCGAGCCGGGCCTCGCGCAGGCGCAGGTCGGGTTCTCGGTCGTCCCGGCCGTCCAGGACCCGGTACAGGACGTGCGAGAGGCGCGACGTCTCGGCCGGGTCGGCGGTCTGGCCCGCCTGCTCGGCCTCCGCCTTGAGCAGCTCGTCCATGGTGTGGTCCTGGGTCATCTGGAAGAGCTCGCCGTCGCGCAGCAGATAACCGCGCGAGTCGCCGATGTGGGCGAGCGCGACGGACTGCCCGGACCACAGCATCGCGGTGAGCGTCGTGCCCATGCGGCTCAGGTCGGGGCGCTCCTCGCGGACGATGCGCAACTTCTCGTTGGCCTCGGCCACCGCGCGGCCCAGGATCTCGACAAGGTCGTCACTGGGGGCACCGGTGTCCAGCGAGCGCAGCGAGCCGATGACGGTCGAGCTCGCGACCTCGCCGCCGGCATAGCCGCCCATGCCGTCCGCGACCGCGATCAACCGCGCACCGGCGTAGCCCGAGTCCTCGTTGTTCTCTCGGTTGCACCCGATGTCACTGCCTGCTGCGTACCTGATTGCTACGTTCATACCAATTTCGATGACGATCCTGTCAGAGGAGCGGATTCAATCACGGACGGCCTCCCCGTTGGTCCCGACACCATGCCGGACCGCGTAGAGGGCCGCCTGTGTCCGATCCTGGACTCCCAGTTTCATGAGCAGATTACTGACGTGCGTCTTGACCGTCTTCTCGGAGACGACGAGCGCGCGGGCGATCTCCCGGTTCGACCGTCCCCGCGCGATGTGCACGAGCACCTCCCGTTCCCGTTCGGTCAGCGCGGCCAGGCCGCGGTCGTCGGCGGACGCCGGCTCCGCCCGCACCATCGCCTCGGCCGCGTCGGGCGCGAACAGGACGTGCCCGTCGTGGACGGCTCGGATCGCCTGGACGAGGGCCTGCGGGTCGACGTCCTTGTAGAGGTACCCGGCGGCACCCGCCTGTACTGCCGGGAGCACGTGCGCGCGTTCCGTGACGCTGGTGAGTATCAGGACGCGCGCCGCGACCCCGCGTGCCCGCAGCTCCGTCAGCGCGGCCAAGCCGTCGGCGCCCGGCATCTTGAGGTCCATCAGCACGATATCGGGCTTCAGGGATTCGGCCAGCGTCACGGCCGACGTGCCGTCGGCGGCCTCGCCGACGACGTCGATGTCGTCCTGGATGCCGAGGAACGTGCGCAGGCCCTGCCGCACGACGGGGTGGTCGTCGGCGATCAGGACCCGGATGGGGTCGCGGGTGGTCATCGGCGCCCCCTCACAGCGGTATCTCCAGCCGGACGGTCGTGCCGCGGCCGGGCGCGGCGTCGATGGCGAGGTTCCCGCCGATCGAGCGGGCCCGCTCGCGCATGGAGGCCAGGCCGAGGCCGCCCTGCGCGTCGGCGCCGGCGTCGAAGCCGGTGCCGTCGTCGGCCACCTCCAGGACGACCCGGCCGTCGTCGGCGGCCAGCCGGACGTCCACGGCGCGGGCCCCGGCGTGTCGCAGCGCGTTGTAGAGCGCCTCCTGGGCGATGCGGTAGGCGACGGCCTCGTGCTCCTCCGGCAGGACGTCCGCGCCCGCGGCGGTGAAGCGGACGGCGGTGTCGTGGGCCCGGTCGAGGACCTCGACGTGCTTGCGCAGCGAGGCGACCAGGCCGTCGGCGAGGTCGGCGGGCCGCAGCTCGAAGATCACGGCGCGGAGCTCGGCGAGGGCGTCGGCGGCCAGCCGCTCCACCTGCTCCAGCTCGGTGACGGTACGGACCGGGTCGCGCTCGGCCAGGGCGGAGGCGGTGCGGGCGGTCAGCCGCAGCGAGAACAGCTTCTGCGCGACCGCGTCGTGCAGCTCCCGGGCGAGCCGGTTGCGCTCGGCGATGACGGTCAGCTCGCGGTTGTGCTCGTACAGGCGCGCGTTGGTGAGGGCGAGCGCGGCGTGCGCGGCGAAGAGGGTCAGCAGCTCCTCGTCGTCGGCCGTGAACCCCCCGGGGGCGCCCTTGTTGGCGAGGAAGATGATGCCGAGGACCTCGTCGCCGTCGAGGATGCGGACGCCGAGGAAGTCCTTGAGGACGGGGTGGGCGACGGGCCAGCCCTCGAACTCCGGCGCGCGGCGGATGTCGCGCAGCCGCTTGGGCGTGTCGCCGTGGAGCATCGCGGCGAGCATGCCGTGCTGGCGGGGCAGCGGGCCGATCCGGTCCCACTCGTCGTCGGAGACGCCCTCGACGACGAACTCGGCGAAGGAGCCCTCGTCGTCGGGCAGGCCGAGCGCGGCGTACCGGGCGTCCAGGAGCTGCGCGGCGGCGCGCACGATCACCTGGAGCACCTCGTGGACCGACAGGTGGCGGGTCACGGCGAGCACGGCGGAGCTGACGGCGTGCAGGGTCGCGCCCTGGCCGCCGACGTGCCCGTCCTCGATGCCCATTTCCGATCCCTCGCGTCCGCCCCGGGCCCCTCCCGGTGCCCGCATGTGAAGACCGTACTCTCTGGCCAGGTCATCCCGAATCAGCCCGCGGGCTTATGTACGGGACGCGCCACGGCCGTCACCTACTCCCCGGGTGCCATGTCCGCCCGCGGGCGGTTCGCCGGACCCTGGTCCTACGACCATCGGACGACCGGTCCGGGGGCCGCCGCCCGATGCCGCGCGGCGTGCGCCTTCCTAGCCTCGGGAGCATGAAGACCGCACTGATCACCGGGGCGTCCCGGGGACTCGGCCGGGCCCTGGCCCGCGCGCTCGCCGGGGACGGCTGGACCCTCATCGTCGACGCGCGCGACGCCGCCGTCCTGCGGGCGGCCGCCGCGGAGATCGGCGGCGCCGTCACCGCGATCGCCGGGGACGTCGCCGACGCCGCGCACCGGGCGGCGCTGGCGCGCGCCGCGGCGGACGCCGGCGGGCTCGACCTGCTCGTCAACAACGCGAGCACGCTCGGCACGACCCCGCTGCCGCGGCTGGCCGACCAGCCCGTCGAGGACCTCGCGCGGACGTTCGCGACGAACGCGCTGGCACCGCTGGCGCTGGTCCAGGCCGTCCTGCCGGGGCTGCGCGAGCGCGGCGGCGCCGTGCTCAACATCAGCTCGGACGCGGCGGTCGAGGGCTACCCGGCGTGGGGCGGCTACGGGGCGAGCAAGGCGGCCCTGGAGCAGCTCTCCCGCGTCCTCGCCGAGGAGGAGCCGGACGTGGTGGTGTGGTGGGCCGACCCGGGGGAGATGCGCACCGACATGCTCCGCGCGGCGGGCGAGGACGCCGACGCCGCGCCGCCGCCGGAGGAGGCCGCCGCCGCGCTGCGCCGGCTGATCATCGAGCGGCCGCCGAGCGGCCGGTACCGGGCCGCCGACCTGGCGGCCCGGCGATGACCACCGCCCTCGAACCCGACGACCTCGTTCCGGCCGCGCCCCGGGTGGGCGTGCTCGGCGCCGGGTACCGGACCGCGACGCTCGGCATCGTCATGGTCGTGACGCTGCTGGCGTTCGAGGCCATGGCGGTCGGGACCGTCATGCCGGTCGTGGCCGACGACCTGGACGGCCTGTCCCTGTACGCGTGGGGTTTCAGCGCCACGCTGATCACGAGCGTGCTGTCGACCGTGCTGGCCGGCGGATGGGTGGACCGGTCGGGACCGTCCCGGCCGCTCATGGTCGGCCTGGTGACGTTCGTCGGCGGGCTCGCGGCCGCCGGGCTGGCGCCGACGATGTGGCTGTTCGTGCTCGGCCGGGCGGTGCAGGGCCTCGGGATGGGCGTGGCGATGGTCGCGACCTACGTGCTGATCGCGCGCGTCTACCCGGACGAGCTGCGGTCGCGAGTGTTCGCGGCGCTGTCGGCGGCGTGGGTGGTGCCGTCGCTGATCGGCCCCGCCGTCGGCGGCGCCGTCGCCGAGCACGCGGGCTGGCGATGGGTGTTCCTCGGGTTGATCCCCCTGGTCGTCCCGTCGGCGCTGCTGCTGGTCCCGGTGCTGCGCGGCCTCACGTCGGTCGACGCCGCTCCCGCGTCGGGCAAGGCCCGCCACGTCGCGGCGGTGACCGTCTCGGCGGGCGCCGGGGTGCTGCTGTACGGGCTCGGGGAACTGGGCTGGGTGCTCGTCCCGGCCGCGGCCATCGGGCTGGCGGGGCTGGCGTTCGGGCTGCCCCGGCTGCTGCCCGCCGGAGCGCTGCGGCTCCGCCGCGGCCTGCCGAGCGTCGTCGTCGCCCGGGGGCTGCTGGCCGGCGCCTTCTTCGGCACGGACGTCTTCATCCCGCTCGCGCTGACCTCCCTGCGCGGGTTCAGCGCCACCGAGGCGGGCGTCGTGCTGACCGTCGGGGGACTCGGCTGGTCCGCGGCGTCCCAGATCCAGGGCCGGTCTGAGCGCTCGCGTGAGTTCTTCGTGCTCCTCGGTGCCGTTCTGGTCACCACCGGGATCGTCGGCGCCATGGTCGCGCTCCAGGTGTCGGGCTGGGCGGCCGCGCCCGCCTGGATCATCGGCGGCGCGGGGATGGGCTTCGCGAACAGCAGCCTCAGCGTCCTGACGCTCGGCCTGTCCCCCGAGGGCGAGCAGGGCGTCAACTCCTCCGCGCTCCAGATCGCCGACACCCTCGGCTCGTCCGTGGTGGTGGGGCTGGCGGGCGCGTTCGTCACCGGGTCCGGCTCCGGCCGGCTCGGCACCGGGCTGGCCGTCGCGGGGGCGCTGCTCGCCGCGGTCGCCGCCCTCGGAGTCATCGCCGCCCTCCGGCTCCGGCCCGCGGGCGTCCCACGGCCGGAGGCCGCGCCATGACCGGAACGCTCGACTTCGTCCTGCCCTCCGCGCTGGAGGCCCACGAGCCGCCGGAGGCGCGCGGCCGTCCCCGCGACGGCGTCCGGCTGCTGGTCGGGCGGCGCGGGTCCGGCGAGGTCTCGCACCACGTGTTCGGCGAGCTGCCCGGCCTGCTGGCGGCCGGGGACCTGCTGGTCGTCAACACCTCCGCCACGCTGCCCGCCGCCGTCCGGCTGGACCGGATCGGCGTGCACTTCTCGACCCCCGTCCCCGGCGAGGACGGCCGGAGCTGGCTGGTCGAGCTGCGCAGCCTCGACGGGAAGACCAGCCGCCCGTACCGGGGAGGGTCGCCCGGCGAGTGGATCCCGATGCCCGGGGGAGCCACGCTCACGCTCGTCCAGCGGCGCACCGAGCGGCTCTGGCGCGCGCGCCTGAGCACCGACGTCGTCCCGTACCTGCGGCGGTACGGGACGCCCATCCGCTACGGGTACGTCCGCCGGGACTGGCCCACCTCCACCTACCAGACCGCGTTCGCCCACGACCGGACGACGGGCAGCGCGGAGATGCCGAGCGCCGCCCGTCCCTTCACCCCCGAGCTCGTGACCCGGCTCGTCTCGCGGGGCGTCCTCATCGCTCCGATCACCTTGCACACGGGTGTGGCGTCCCCAGAGGCGCACGAGCCCCCATACGCCGAGCGTTACGAGGTCCCCGCGGAGACCGCCGCACTCGTGGAACACGTCCGCGCGCGCTCTGGACGGGTGATCGCCGTGGGAACGACGGCCGTCCGCGCCCTGGAAACGGCCGTAGACGCCAGTGGACGCGTCCAGGCGGCCGAGGGGTGGACCGAGCACATTGTCACGCCCCAGGGCGGCGTAAGGGCCGTGGACGGCCTTCTGACGGGCCTCCATGAGCCCAAGTCGTCCCATTTGATGATGTTGACCGCTATCGCGGGACATGACCTTCTGGCGTCCACATATCGGGCCGCCCTGAAGGAGGGCTACTTGTGGCATGAGTTCGGGGACGCGAACCTCCTCCTTCCGTGACCTGCCCCGGGACAATGTTCACCCGCAGGTCAGATGACCGACGTCTTGCATGGTGGACGTCACAGGCGATCCTCGCGCCCCGGCCGGTACCGTGGTGAAAAGCATGGACGGCTCAGCAGAGCGAACGCTGCTCATCACCCTCACCGGCCGCGACCGCCCTGGCGTGACGTCGCGCCTGTTCGGCACGCTCGCCGAGTTCCCGCTCACCGTCGCCGACGTGGAGCAGGTCGTGATCCGCGGCCGGCTCGTGCTCGGGGTCCTGGTCGCCTACACCGAGGGCGCCGACATCGGGCGGGTCTGGAACGCGACCGAGAAGGTCGCGACGGACCTCGACATGGACATCGAGCTGTCGACCGGGCGCAACAAGCGGGTACCGAAGCGCAGCGGGCGGCTCCACGTCACCGTCACCGGCGCCCCGCTGATGCCCGCCGCGATGGCCGGCATCGCCGCCCGGATCGCGGCCAACGGCGCGAACATCGACCGCATCGAGCGGCTCGCGGGCAACCCCGTCACCTGCATCGAGATGGACGTCTCCGGCGCCGAGCCCGAGCGGCTGCGCGCCGGGCTGGCCGCCGAGGCCGCCGAGCAGCAGGTGGACGTCGCCGTCCAGCACGGCGGGCTGCACCGGCGCGCCAAGCGGCTGATCGTCATGGACGTCGACTCCACCCTGATCCAGGGCGAGGTCATCGAGCTGCTCGCCCGGCACGCGGGCTGCCTCGACGAGGTCGCCAAGGTCACCGAGGCGGCGATGCGCGGCGAGCTGGACTTCGAGGGCTCGCTGCGCGAACGCGTCGCGCTGCTCGCCGGGCTCGACGCCGCCGCCATCGACGAGGTCCGCGGCGAGCTGCGGCTGGCCGCCGGCGCCCGCACGCTGGTGCGCACCCTCAAGCGGCTCGACTACAAGTTCGCGATCGTCAGCGGCGGCTTCACGCAGGTCACCGAGGCCCTCGTGGACGACCTCGGCATCGACTACTCCGCCGCCAACACCCTGGAGATCCAGGACGGCAAGCTCACCGGCCGCGTCACCGGCCCGGTCATCGACCGCGCGGGCAAGGCCGCGGCGCTGGAGCGGTTCGCCCGCGAGGCGGGGATCCCGGTCAGCCAGACGGTCGCCATCGGCGACGGCGCCAACGACCTCGACATGCTCCAGGCCGCGGGCCTCGGCATCGCCTACAACGCCAAGCCCGTCGTCCGGCAGGCCGCCGACACCGCCGTCAACGTCCCCTACCTGGACACGATCCTCTTCCTGCTCGGCATCTCCCGTGAAGAGGTCGAGGCCGCCGACGCCGCCGACGCCTCCCTCTAGACCACCCGCGCGGGCCGCGCGGCCCGCCATGACGGGCGGGCTCGCGGGGTAGAGGTGATCATGACGGCCGTGCGGGACCCTCCCGGGCCGGCCGGGGAAGGGCGGAGGAGCGGTGCTCAAGCGTGCGCGCGAGGCGTACGCCCATACCAACGGGCAGACGGCGCCGTTCTACGGGCTCGCCGCCGCGCTCGCCATGACCGCGCCGCTGCTGGCCGGGGCCGTCGCCGGGCACCCCACCGCCGGCGCGATGATCGCCCTCGGCGCCTACCTGGTCGCCCTGCGCGCGCCCGAGGGCCCCTACGGCGCGCGGGCCCGCGACCTCGCCGCCGGCGTGCTGCTCGTCGCGGTCGGCTCCGCGGCCGGCGGGACGCTCAGCGGGCACGCCTGGCTCGCGGTCGCCGCCGTCCCGCCGCTGATCGCGCTCGGCGTCGCGGTGCCCCGGATCGGGGCGACCGCCGGGCTCGCGGTGCTGCTCAGCGCGGTCCGCCCGCCGTCCGGCGACGTCCTGCACACCGGTCTGCTGGAACTGGCCGGTGGGCTGCTCACCGCCGCGCTGCTCCTCGCGCCCTGGCCCGCCCGGCGGCTGCGTCCGCTGCGCGCGGCGCTGAGCGAGGCCGCCACCGCGGTCGCCGAGACGCTCGACGCCGTCGCGCAGGACGTCGGCGCCCCCGACGCCGCCCCCCTCGACGACGTCGAGCTGACCGACCCGGGCCTGCGCGCCGTCACCCGCAAACCCGACTGGGAGCGGTGCCGGCGCGCCGCGTCCGAGGCCCTCACCGCCGCCCGGACCACCTTCGGCCTGTACCGCACCGGACGGGGCCGCACCGACCCGACGCGGCCCGAACGGCTCATCGACGCCCTCTCGCGCGTCCTGCACGAGACGGTGACCTTGCAGGCCGTCCTGGAGGCCGCGCGCAACTACCCACCGGACCGCGAATGGGAGCTGGAGACCCGGACCGCGATCTCCGCGCTCGCCGCCCGGCTGCGGCTGCTCGCCGGCGCGGTCGCGACCTCCGGCGAGGCGCCGCTCGGCGGCGAGGAGTCCGCCGCGATCCGCCGGCTCGGCCGCGCCGCCGACCAGATCAGGCGCGCCGGGCTCGCCGGCGACGAGGACCTGGTGGCGGTCGCGCTGATCGCCCAGGTGCGGCGCTCGGCCGACCGCATCGCCGGGGAGGTCGCCTCCGCCCGGCGCATCGTCGCGGGCGGCGTCGGCGTCCGGATCGGCCCGCCCCGCATGCCGGACGCGCCGCACCCGGTGCCCGCCCTCGGCCGGCTCGGGCACGCCGTCCGGACCCGCTCGCCCCTGTTCCGGCAGGTGACCCGGGTCTACGTGACGGCCGCGGTGGCGATGGCGCTGTCCGCCGCGCTGCACCTGCACCACGGCCACTGGATGACGATCACGGCGATGCTCAGCCTCCGCGCCACCTACGGCGAGACCCTCGACCGCCTCGTCCAGCGCGTCGGCGGCACCGCGGCCGGATCGGTGATCGCCGCGCTGCTGCTGACCCTCGCCCCCGACCAGCCCACCACCGCGCTGATCGTGTTCTGCTTCGCGCTGGCCGGGTTCACCCTGCGATCGGTGAACTTCGCCTACTGGGCGCTGTTCGGAACCCCGCTCGCGATGATGCTGCTGGACTTCTCGACCCCGTCCGACTGGCGCGCGGCGGGCGAGCGGATCGCCCTGACCCTCGCCGGGACGCTCCTGTCCTTCCTCGCGATCCGGCTGCTGTGGCCCACGGGCCACCGCGAGCGGCTGCCCGTCCAGCTCGGGCGGCTCCTGCGCACGCACGCCGACCTCGTCCGGGCCACCGCCGACGTCGTCGGCGGCGAGCGCGCCCGGCTCCCGCAGGACACGGTCGTCGCCGCCGAGCGGGCCGCCGAGGCCGTCGCCGAGACCCGGCTGCGGCTGGAGCACGACCGGCTGCCCGACACCGCCCTCATCACCCGGCTGCAGACGGTCGTCCGCGCCGCGCACCGCGTCCGCGACCACCTGATCGCGGTCGCCCGGATGTCCCACGAGAAGGCCGTCGACACCGGCCCCGTCCCCGAGATCCTGGACCGGCTCGCCGACCGGCTGGAGGAGGGCGCCGCCGACATCGAGGACCCGCCCGGGGACCGCGCCCCGGACGTCCCGTCCGCGGCCGCCGAGCTGGACGAGGAGCTCGCCGACCTCGACGCGCACCTGTCCGCCCTCACCCGCCGCCGCCGCGCCGAGATCAAGTCGGGCGTCGACCGGGACGAGTTCACCCCGCTCCGGCACGCGCTCCTGCAGATCTCCGGTACCCGCTACGCCATCAGGTCGCTACGCCGCGACACCGGCCGCGTCATCGACGGAGCCGTACTCATTGCAAGCCCGGCCCAAGGGGGCTCGCCTGGCGGCTCGTCCCCTTGACCGTGCTTGTGCGAGCGCGAATCGCCTGACGGCTGAGGAGCGCTGGTGACAGGGTCCTAGCCCTTGGGGGTGTGAACTGTGGTCAGGGTGCCTGCGCCGGGTCTCGCGTCCGCCCATGCACCTGGGAGCTCGATGACGGCCAGTGCGCACGTCGGGAACGCCTCCGGCGCCTCCCCGGTCAGGTCGTGGACGAGCTGGTGCACCGCCGGGTTGTGGCCGACGAGCAGGACCCTGCCCGCCTCATCCGGCGCCTCGGCGACCAGGGCCAGCAGGTCCTCAGGGTCGTTGTCGTAGATGCGGGCCTCGAACCGCACCTCGGCGTCCAGGGCCAGCCCGTCGAGCGTCTCCCGCGTCCGCGCGGCGGTGGAGCACAGCACCAGGCCCGGGACGAGGTCGTTCGCGCGCAGCCACTCCCCCGTCGCCGCGGCGTCGCGCCGCCCCCGGTCGTTGAGCGTGCGGTCGATGTCGGGAATCCCCGCCCCGGCGACGGCCTTGGCATGACGGAGCACGATGAGCGTCGGCATGCGGCCCACCCTAGGGCCCTGACCACCTTCAGTCAGGCACCCACGACCTCCTGACCTCCCTGCACCTCTGAAGTCACGTCGTAGGACGGCGGGCCCGGCTAGTTGAGGCGCTCCATGAAGGGCTGGAGGTCGAACTGGTGGGGTGACTGGCTGCTCCTGGAGACGACCAAGCCGGTCGCCAGGATCGTCTGCGTCTCCGGGATCCGTACGAGTCCACTGACGTTCGGTTCCACGATGTCGTAGGGGCCTTTCCGAACAGGTCCCTGGTGGAACGTCCATGTGCCTTCGCGGAAATGCACGTACCGGGTGAAGTCGCGGCCGTACCCCCCGAGCCACACGCCGCCCTGACCGTCCTCGGCCAGAGCAGGGGTGGGGAAGTTGACCTGTGGGACGAAGAACTCCTCCCAGGTCTCACCGCCCGTCCAGCGCAACAGGGTGTGGTTCTGGACGACGTCCGGGTTGCTTCGGTAGGCCCACGCGAGCTTCTTCGACACGGGCAGGACCGTCGTGATGCCTTGGGGCGTGCCAGAGGCCACCGGGGGGATCTGCACCCTTCTCCAGCGGCGCCCGTCCCAGTGGAGGGTCAGCGGCGCTCCGGCGGGCGTGGACCCGTCGGCGACCCGCTGGGTACCGGCCACCCAGACATCCTGGTCCGAGCGGACACCGACTCGGGTGGCGACCGCTCCCTGAGGCAATGGCACCGCTACGGGGACCCAGGCGTCCTCCTCCCAGTCGAAGACGGCGGACTTGCTGGAGAGGCCATCCGCGATGACCAGCCAGGCCGTACCGTCCCGTCCCGCCGACAGTGAGCGGGGGAAGAGCTCCTTGGCGGAGCCCGGGTAAACCTCGGGCGGCTCGGCGGCCCGCCAATCAGAACCGTCATAGAAGAAGGTCGCCTGAGGGGCGCCATAGGTCGTCAGCCACATCTCCTCCAGGTCGGCGATCGTCAGAGAGGAGTCACGGGTGGCGTAGGCGGTGCTGGGCAATCCGTCGAGGGGCCAATTGCCGTCGCGCCAGCGCAGCAGGGCGCCCCAAGGGTGGCCGTTCGCCGTCGCCGGCGCCCACCCATCGTGCGGTCCGATGAAGGCCGGCGTGCCGACCCAGGTCACGCCCAGGCCAAAGGACGGGGTCACGTCCTGCCATTCAGGGACGGGATCAGCGTTCGCGGGGTTGGAGAGGAACGATGGCAGAGACGCGGCGACGCCTGCGGCGAGGACGGTACGGCGGCTGAGGGGCGAGCTCGTCATCCGGACTCCTGACATCGGACGGGGGACGGTCGTCGCCACCTTCCCCGTCGCCCCTCGGCCGCCTCAAGGGCCAGAGTCAGGACGGCCGGATGCGGAAACCCGGCCGTCGCCACCACCTCCACGAACACGACGAACCTGCACCGAACAGAGGAAAACGGGCGCACCTATACGGCCCGGTTTCCAGAGCTGCTAGTGGAGCCGCTCCAGGAACGACTTGTAGCTGTGGCCCGAGGGCGCCGAGGCGTCCTGGTAGGAACTCGACCCGACGGCCAGGACCGTCCGCGTGCCGGGGATGCGCGTCAACCCGGAGACGCTCACCTTCTCCGCACCCACCCGCGCCGGGCCCTGCACGAGCGTCCACGTACCGTCCAGGAAATGGAGGTACGTCGAGGCGGAGGGACCGTACGCCCCCACCCACGCACCTCCCCGGCCATCATCGGCCAAAGGCGGATCGGGGATGTTGATGGTGTCGCTCGGTGGGAGGCGGAAGTCCTCCCATGATGGGCCGCCCGTCCAGCGCAGCAACGTCTGGTGCTGGCCGACGGCCGCGTTGCTCCGAAAGGCCCAGGCGAGGTTCTTCGAGACCGATACGACCGACCTGATGACCTGCGCTGAGTTGCCTTCCACCGGAGGGATTGCCACGTCCGTCCACGAGTGCCCGTCCCAGTGGAGAGTGAACGGCCGGCTCCCCCCGGAAGAAGTTCTGCCGGCCACCCAGATGTCACGGCGCGAGCGTACGGCCAGGCGAGTGACGACGGACCATTGGTTGGGCAACGGCACCTTCGTGGACACCCAGGCGGTTCCGTCCCAGTGCAGGACGAGGGTCTTGTCGTTGTTGGTGTCCGCGAGGGCCACCCAGGCGGTCCCGTCCCGTCCGGCCGACAGTGACTCGGGATTGAGCGCCACCGGGATGTTCGCGAGGCCCCTGGCGTCCGCCGGGGGCGTCTCCGGGAACGCGGTCCGCCGCCACTCCTCCCCGTCGTAGACGTAGCCGCCGCCCAAGCCCAAGGCCCACATGTGGCGGCGGCTGGAGACCTCCGGCGTCGTCCAGAGCTGGACGAACTCCGGCAAGACCTCAGGGATCCATCTGCGCCCGTTGAAGCGCAGCAGGACTCGGTTCGGCCGCCCCTTGATCGCCCCAAGCGCCCAGCCCTCATGCGGGCCGAGGAAGAAGGGCTTACCGATTCCGGTGACGTCCGGCCCCAGGGACGCGGTCACGTCGCGCCAGGGAGAGGACGGGGCGGGCGCGGCGTTCGCGGGGACGGACAGAAGCGGCGGCAGGGACGCGGCGACACCGGTGGCGGCGCCTGTGACGAGGACGGTACGGCGGCTCGGAAGGGAAGTCGTCATCCGGACTCCAAACCATGGACGGGACGGCCGCAGCCACCATCCCCACCACCCCTCCCCCGTCTCAAGCCCCGGAGGCGCGGCGGCCACAACCGGAAACCCGGCCAACCGCCGCCACCTCACGGAACACCACGAAGCCATGCCCCGAGCAGGGAAAAGGGCGCGCCGATTCGGCGGCTCCCGGACCCGGCGTCAGTGGAGCCGTTCCACGAACGGCTTGTAGCCGTATCGGGTGGGTGTGGGGGCGCCCCAGTAGCCGCTTCACCCGGTCGCCAGGATCGTCCGCGTGCCCGGGACCCGCACCAGCCCGGACACGTTCACCTCCTCGACGCCCGTCCGCGCCGGGCCCTGCACGAGATTCCACCCACCGTCGCGGAAATGGACGTACTGCGTGGAGTCGCGCCCCCATCCGCCAAGCCAAACGCCGCCCCGGCCGTCTTCCCCCAGCGCGGGGCTAGGAAAGTTGACGTCCTTCGGGACCAGGAACTCCTCCCACGCTTTGCCGCCCGTCCAACGCAGCAGCGTCTGGTTCTGGCCCACGTGCGAGTTGCTCCGGTAGGCCCACACAAAGTCCTTCGAGACCGGCACGACCGACCTGATGACCTGGACTGCGCCACCCTCCACCGGAGGGATCACCACGTCCGTCCACGAGTGCCCATCCCAGTGGAGCGTGAACGGCTGCTGGCTGTGGGACGGGGCCGGACGAAAGTAGCCCGCCACCCAGATATCACGGCGCGAGCGGACGGCGACGCGAGTGGCGACGGGGGAAGGGGAGGGCAGCGGTATCTCTGCGGGCACCCAGGCTGTCCCGTTCCAGTGCATGACGGCCGTCTTGTCGTTGATGACGTCGGCGAGAGCCACCCAGGCGGTCCCGTCCCGTCCCGCCGACAGCGAATGGGGAGTGAGCCACACAGGGAACGCAGCGGCCTGCCCGGCGACCCCCGGGGGCGTCAGCGGGAGGTCGGCCGCCCGCCACTCCGCTCCGTCGTAGAAGTAGCTGGACCGCTCTCCGTACAAGGTGACGTACCAGATCTTGCGGTGGCTGGAGACCGCCAAGGCGCCACCGTTGGCGCGCACGACCTCTGGCAGCACCCATGGCGTCCATCTGCGCCCGTTCCACCGCAGGATGCCGCGATTGGCGTGCTCTGCGACGGTCACGGGCAACCAGCCCTCGTGCGGGCCGAGGAAGACGGGCGTGCCGACTGCGGCGATGTCAGGCCCCAGAGACGCGGTCACATCGCGCCATTGGGTGGACGGGGTGGGTGCCGCGTTCGCGGGGACGGACAGGATCGGCGGCAGGGAGGCGGCGACACCGGTGGCGGCGCCTGCGGCGAGGACGGTACGGCGGCTGACAGGGGAAGTCGTCATCCGGACTCCAGAACCAGGGACGGGACGGCCGCAGCCACCATCCCCACCGAGCCTCCGCCGCCTCAAGCCTCGGAGAGGCGGCGGCCGGAACCGGAAACCCGGTCGACCGCCGCCACCTCACGGAACACCACGGAGCCGCACCCCGACCAGGGAAACGGGCGTACCGATTCGGGCGGCTCACCCGGGACCGGGGTCAGTGGAGCCGTTCCACGAACGGCTTGCTGCCATAGCCATCGGGTGTGGGGGCGCCCCGGTAGGTCAACGACCCGGTCGCAAAGATCGTCCGGGTGCCCGGGACGCGCGCCAGCCCGGTGACGAACGCCAGCTCGACGTCGGCTCGCGCCGGCCCCTTCATGAGCTTCCAAGCGCCGTCCCGGAAATGCGCGTACTGGGTGGAACCGCGCCCCGCATCCCCGAGCCACACTCCGCCTTGGCCGTCCTCCACCAGCGCAGGGCCAGTGAAGTTGATGGCCTCCGGGAGGAGGAACTCCTCCCACGACTTGCCGCCCCTCCAGCGCAGCAATGTCTGGTGCTGGCCGACGGCCGCGTTGCTCCGGAAGGCCCACGCGAGGTTCTTCGAGACCGGGACGACGGACCTGATGACCTGGACTGCGCCTCCCTCCACCGGAGGGATCACCACGTCCGTCCATGAGTGCCCGTCCCAGTGGAGCGTGAACGGCTGGTCGTGCCCGGCTGGGTGAAAGTGGCCGGCCACCCAGATGTCACGATGCGAGCGAACGGCGACGCGGGTGGCGATGGGGTACGGGAGTGGCAACGGCACCTTGGCGACCACCCAGGCGCTTCCGTCCCAGTGCATGACGGCCGTCATGTCGTGGTAGGCATCCGCCAGGGCGACCCAAGCGGTCCCGTCCCGTCCGGCCGACAGTGACTCGGGACTGAACCACACCGGGATGGCAGCGACCTTTTCAGCGGCTACCGGAGGTGTCAGGGGGAGTTCGGCCGCCCGCCACTCCGTCCCGTCGTAGAAGTAGCTGGTGTTGTGCCCGCCGAGGGTGATGTACCAGATCTTGCGGCGGCTGGAGACCGCCAGGGCACCACCGTTGGACTGGATGACCTCCGGCAGGGCCCAAGGCGTCCATCTGCGTCCGTTCCACCGCAGCATGACGAATTTCGCGTGCTCTGGGACGGTCACGGGCAACCAGCCCTCGTGCGGGCCGAGGAAGACGGGCGTGCCGACTGCGGCGAAGTCCGCTCCCAGGGACGCGGTCACGTCGCGCCATCCAGAGGACGGGGCGGGCGCGGCGTTCGCGGGAGTGGACAGAAGCGGCGACAGCGATGCGGCGACGCCGGTGGCGCCGGTGGCGGTGAGGACGGTACGGCGGCTGACAGGGGAAGTCGTCATCCGGACTCCAGAACCATGGACGGGACGGCCGCAGCCACCATCGCCATCGGGCCGCCGCCACCTCAAGGGTCGGAGGTGGCCGCGGCCGGAACCGGAACATCGTGAAACGCGGCCACCAGCCGGATCGTCCGGATGTCGTGCGGGCGCCCAGTAACGGGCACGCCGATACGGGCGGCGCCTACGGGGCGACGAGCGCCGCCAAGGCCCAGAGGACCAGCATGATCCCGAGCATTCCGCCGAGCACGAGCGCGAAGCCCTTGGGCCCGGACATCGCCGGCTTGCCTTCGCCCGCCATCGCGCGCGCCGCCTTCCTGTGCGCCGGCGGCCGGCACGCGCCCGACCTCGGGGGAGGGGGCCCGGTGCCGCCGGGGGGTGAATCCGTCCTCGTACAGCGTACGGCCGGTCCCGCGCGCCCCCGACACCACCCGGGCATGCCAAGGGGCCGGCGGCGCGTGCGCCACCGGCCCCCCGGCGCCGGTCAGGCCTTGTTCGCGGCCGATCCCTCGCCGGCCGGTTCGGTGGAGACCGCGCGCTGCTCGGGGACGCCGCGCTCGACGCTCCCGCCGCCCGCGACGCCGCCGTTGACGGCGCCGGACGCGCCGGAGCCCGCGGCCGGGGGCTCGCCGATCGGGTCGGCGCGCCGCTTGGACACCACGATGGCCCCTACCACGATGGCGACGGACACCGCGGTCACGCCGATCCGCAGCGGAATGTTGCCCGCGTAGGTGACGACCGCGTCCGCGATGAGCAGCGCGACGAGGTTCATCACCTTGATCAGCGGGTTGATCGCCGGGCCGGCGGTGTCCTTGAACGGGTCGCCGACCGTGTCGCCGATCACCGTCGCCTCGTGCGCCTCGCTGCCCTTGCCGCCGAGATGTCCCTCCTCGACGAGCTTCTTGGCGTTGTCCCAGGCGCCGCCGGAGTTGGACAGGAACACCGCCATCAGCACGCCCGCGGCGATGGCGCCGCCGAGGAACGCGCCGAGCGGCGCGTACCCGAGCGCGAAGCCCACCGCGATCGGCGTCATGATCGCCAGCAGGCCGGGGGTGGCGAGCTCGCGCTGGGCGTCCCGGGTACAGATGTCCACGACCCGGTCGTAGTCGGGCTTCTCGGTGTAGTTCATGATCCCGGGCTTGGTGCGGAACTGCTCGCGCACCTCCACCACGACCCGGCCCGCGGCCCGGCCGACCGCCATGATCGCCAGGCCGGAGAACAGGAACACCACGGCCGCGCCGATGATCAGCCCGATCAGCACGTTCGGGTTGTCGATCGACAGGCTGAAGACCTTGAAGTCGCCGAGCGCGTCCCGCGCGTCCTTGGACGCGCCGGCCAGCGCCGACACCACCGTCGTGCGGAACGAGCCGAACAGCGCCGTCGCCGCCAGCACCGCCGTCGCGATCGCGATGCCCTTGGTGATCGCCTTGGTGGTGTTGCCGACCGCGTCCAGCCGCTCCAGCACCGCCGCGGCCTCGCCCTTGACGTCGCCGGACATCTCGGCGATGCCCTGGGCGTTGTCGGACACGGGCCCGAAGGTGTCCATCGAGACGATCACGCCGACGGTGGTGAGCAGCCCGGTGCCGGCCATCGCGACCGCGAACAGCGCGACGGTCGTGTTGCCGAAGCCGAGCAGGAACGCCCCGTACACCGCCGCGGCGATCACCAGCGCGGTGTAGACGGCGGACTCCAGTCCGAGCGAGATCCCGGACAGGATGACGGTCGCCGGGCCCGTCCGGGCGCTGCCGGTGACCTCCTGGACGGGCTTGCGGGTGGTCTCGGTGAAGTACCCGGTGAGCAGCTGGATGGCGCTGGCCAGGACGATCCCGATCACCACCGCGCCGAGCGCGACCCAGCGCGGGTCGGCGTCCAGGTTCTTGATGTCGGCGTCGGTGACGCCGGACAGATCGGCGAACGAGGACGGCAGGTAGGCGAACGCCGCGATCGCGACCAGCACGGCCGAGATGGTCGCCGAGATGAAGAAGCCGCGGTTGATCGCCGACATGCCGGACCGGTCGGAGGCGCGCGGCGCCACCGCGAAGATGCCGATCACCGCGGTGATCACGCCGATCATCGGCACGATCAGCGGGAACACCAGGCCCTCGGTGCCGAACGCCGCGGTGCCGAGGATCAGCGCCGCGACGAGCATCACCGCGTAGGACTCGAAGAGGTCGGCGGCCATGCCGGCGCAGTCGCCCACGTTGTCGCCGACGTTGTCGGCGATCGTCGCGGCGTTGCGGGGGTCGTCCTCGGGGATGCCCTGCTCGACCTTGCCGACCAGGTCGGCGCCGACGTCGGCGGCCTTGGTGAAGATCCCGCCGCCGACCCGCATGAACATGGCGAGCAGCGCGGCGCCGAACCCGAAGCCCTCCAGCACCTTGGGCGCGTCGCCCTTGTAGGCGAGCACCACCACCGCGGCGCCGAACAGGCCCAGCCCGACGGTGAACATGCCGGCGACGCCGCCCGTCCGGAAGGCGATCCGCATGGCCTTGCGCTCGCCGCCCTCCTCCCGGGCGGCCGCGGCGACCCGCACGTTCCCCCGGACGGCCAGCCACATGCCGGTGAACCCGGTGACCGCGGAGAAGATCGCCCCGATGACGAAGAAGACGGACCGCCCGATCCGTTCGGACGTCGAATCGGCGGGCAGGAACAGCAGCACCAGCGGTATCAGCACGACGAAGACGCCGACCGTGCGGAACTGGCGTTTCAGGTAGGCGCTCGCCCCCACCTGGACCGCCCGCGCGATCTCCTGCATCTTCTCGGTGCCCTGGCCCGCGGCCAGTACCTCGCGTACCAGACCCGCGGCGACGGCCAGTGCCAGCAGAGCGATCACGGCGACGACGACGACCAGGGTGAGGTCGCCGCCGCCGAGATCTACCTCTGCGCTGGCCGGGCTCGACAGGGAAAGCCCAGACATCCGTCCTCCTCGACAGGGGCGTTGCGCTTTCGACCGGCAAAGTCGATCTTTACCGCGTTACCCCGCGAGTGATGATTTCGAACGCATCGCACGGAGGCGCGGGTGCCGGGAGTCTACGCACGCCGCATCCGAATGAGAAGGGCGCGACCTCCTTAATGAGGCTGTCATGGAAATGCAATGCACGTTACGCCGGACTTTGACCTTTAAGTGCCCTCGATCGAGGTCATCGCAGGTCAAGGCCGGTCAGCATCCTCTTACCTCGTGGATACCTTGACAGCCCGGATCCGTGCGGACCCGGGTGCCGGTGCACGATCGTCCGCTATTTAAGCTAAGCATTAATCTGCAATATGTCTAGACCACAATCAGTCAAAAATGTGATCTACGAGTAGAAGATCTCAGATGCCCTCTCTCACCTAGGACACCGCCCCACCCCAAACACCCACCATCCCAGGAACCTCGGCGCGTCACCCCACAAACACCGGCAACGAACGCATGCGCCCCGACCTGCCGCACACCGCCGCGACACCCCCACCCGCGGCGTGTCCGGTCGGCCTAGCCGCGCAGGACGTCGAGGACCGTGGAGATGTCCGACTCGTCGTTGAAGTAGTGGATCCCGAAGCGCACCCGGTCGCCGAGCGCCGTCGCGCGGACGCCCCGCCGGCGCAGCCGCTCGGCGATCCGCTCCGCCCCGTCCACGGCGAGGACGACGATGTGCGAGGGCGGGCCGTCGTGCACCCGCCGCAGGCCGAGCGCCGCGGCGCCCTCGGTGAGCCGGGCGGCGAGGCCGAGGACGTGCCGCTCGACGGCGGCGGCGTCCAGCCGCCCGAGCAGGCCCAGCGCGGCGCACGCGCCGACCCAGGAGAACCAGGCGGGGGACGCGTCGCACCGCGCCGCGTCCTCGGCCAGGTTCAGCGGGCCGCCGAAGTAGCCGTGCGGGAGCGGTCCGGACTTCCAGCTCGGAGCGAGCGGGGTCAGCGGCGCGTCCCCGTCCAGCCGGTCCGGGCGGGTGACGAGCCAGGCCGCGCCGCGCGGGCAGAGCATCCACTTGTAGCCGTGGACGGCCATGTAGTCGGGCCGGACGGCGTCCATGGAGAAGCGCAGGGCACCGAACGACTGCGTCAGGTTGACGAACAGCCGCGCCCCCACCCGGTCGGTCGCCTCGCGCAAGGCGGCCAGGTCCAGGCGGGTGCCCTCGCGGCTGGTCACCTCGCTGACCGCGAGCAGGCCCGTGCGGTCGTCCAGCGCGGCGATCAGGTCCTCGGCTCGGGTGGCCCCGTCCCTGGCCGGGACGGTCACGACCTCGTGCGCGGCCAGCCAGGGATAGAGGTTGCTGCGGAAGTCCTCCGCGGGCACCACCACGCGGGTCCGGGGAAGGGACCGCGCGACCGTCGCCGCGGCCTCGGCCAGGGACCCGACGGTGGACACCGTCGCGGCCGGCACCCCGGCCAGGTCCGCGAACAGGCCGCGGGCGCGCGCGGCGGCGCCGTCCCACTCCGTCCAGTCGAAGTCCCCCGACGACCAGGCGTCCAGCACCTCCCGCAGCGCCGACACCACCGGCGCCGCGCCCGGCGGGGAACCCGGCGTGTCCAGCCAGACCCGGGTGCGCAGCGCGGGGAACTGCGCGCGGAACTCGGCGGCGCCCATCGGCGCGCCGGGGCCCGCCGGGACCGCGCGGCTCACCGGCACGGCACGGCCACCGTTCCCTCGATCTCGACGACGAGCTCCGGCGCGGCGAGCGCGGCGACCACCGCCAGCGAGTGCGCGGGCCAGTCGCCGTCCGGGTACCAGCGGGCGAAGAACTCCCCGCGGGCCTCCCGGCACCCCGCGACGTGCTCGGTGCCCGACACCATCGTGAAGAGCCGCACCAGGTTCTCGGGCCCCACGCCGAGCGACTCCAGCAGCCGCTCGAAGTTGTCGAACACGGTGCGGGTCTGCGCGTACGCGTCCGGGCCGGCGAGCGTGCCGTCCGGCAGGACGCCGACCTGCCCGGACACGAACACCAGGTCGTGGCCGGACGGGACGCGGGCCAGATGGCGGTACTGGCCGACGGCCGGAGCGGCCTCCGGCGGGTCCCAGCGGCGGATCATCGCGCGACCTCCTTCTCGGCGGCGGCCAGCGCCTCGCGCAGCACGCCGAGCGCCTCGTCGGTCTCCTCGGCGGTCACCGTCATCGGCGGGACGATCCGCAGGACGTTGCCGTACAGGCCGCAGCGGCCGATGAGCAGGCCCCGCTCGCGCGCCTCCTCCATGACCCGCACCGCCGCGCCGGGCGCCGGCTCCCGGGTGCCCGGCACCACCAGTTCGACGCCGATCATCAGCCCCATCCCGCGCACCTCGCCGATGAGCGGCCGGTCCGCGGCGATGGCCCGCAGCCCGCCGGCCAGCCGCCGGCCGATCTCGTCGGCGTTGCGCTGCAGGTCGTGGTCGCGGATGTAGTCGAGGGTGGCGATCCCCGCCGCGGTCGCGAGCGGGTTGCCCCCGGCCGTGGAGATCGAGTTCGCGGTCAGGCAGTCCATCAGCTCCGGTCCGGCGACCACGCCGCCGATCGCCACGCCGTTGCCGAGCCCCTTGGCGAAGGTGATCGCGTCCGGCGTCACGTCGAAGGCGTGCATGGCGAAGAACGCGCGGCCGGTGCGCCCCCAGCCGGACTGCACCTCATCCGAGACGAGCGGGATGCCGTACTCGTCCAGGACCTCCTTCATCGCGGTGAAGAAGCCGGGCGGCGGCGTCGCGAAGCCGCCCGCGCCCTGCACCGGCTCGGCGAGCATGCACGCCACGTCCCCGGCCGTCGAGGTCTCGATGATCGTGCGGAGCTCGTCGGCGCACGCGGCGGTGAACGCCGCGTCGTCCAGCCCGCCGAACGGGCTGCGGTAGCGGTAGCCGTTGTGCACGTAGGTGACGTTGAGCGGGCTCAGCGAGGTCGCCGACCAGCCCCGGATCCCGGTGGCGGCGACCGTCCCGAACGAGCGGCCGTGGTAGGCGCCGCGCATGGCCAGCACCTGGTTCGAGCCGCGCCGCTGCGTGGCGAGCAGGAGCGCCGTCTCCACCGCCTCGGTGCCCGAGTTGACGAAGAAGACCTTCGCGTCCGGGATCCGGGAGTGCCGCGCGATGCGCTCGGCCAGCTCGATCTGCGAGCGGATCAGGTAGAGCGTCGAGGAGTGCAGGAGGCGGCCCGCCTGCTCCCGGATGGCCTCGGTGATCTCCTGGACGTCGTGCCCGACCATCGTCGCGAGCAGCCCGCCGAAGAAGTCGAGATACTCCCGGCCCTCGCCGTCCACCACCCGGCGGCCGGTGCCGCGCACCAGCTCGATGGGTTCGTCGTAGTACAGGCCCAGCCAGGACGGCATGACCTTCCGGTGCCGTTCCAGCAGCTCCGCATGTGCCACGTTCTTCCTCCTTCACGAGCGTCACGCGCACGCTAGGCAGCGGCAACGTGCCTGTTCACGCCGTGGACGGCTAAATTTCAGATAGTAGAAAAAGGGCTTCAGATCACTGTCCGGAACCCGGGGCCCGGCGCAGAGTGTGCCCACGCCGGGCCGAGACACCGGCGACGAGTACGGCCATGAGCAGGAGGTTCGCATGCCGGAGCGACCAGGCGACAGGCGGCTGCTGGCCCGGATCGGGGAGCGGTCCGAGGCGATGCTGGACCTGCTCGCGCAGAGCGTCCGGCGCCCCAGCGAGAGCGGCTGGGAGGACCGGGTCACCGGCCTGTACGGTGACTGGCTCGCCGACCGCGGCTGGCCGGTGACGCGCGGGACCCTCGCCGAGGCGGACCCGGGCGGGGACGAGCCGAGGGCGGCCGAGCGCGAGAACCTCGTCGCCTGGTTCCCCCGCGACCGCGGCCTCCCCCGCGTCGTGATCAACGGGCACGTGGACGTGGTGCCCGCCGGGGACGAGGCCGCCTGGACCCGCCCGCCCTACTCCGGCGCCCGCGAGGGCGGCCGGGTGCACGGGCGCGGCTCCGTCGACACCAAGGGCGGCATCGCGGCGGCCCTGTTCGCGCTCGCCGCGCTGGAGGACACCGGCACCGACCTGCCGTTCGACGTCGCCGTGCAGCTCGTGACGGCCGAGGAGACCTCCGGGGCCGGCACCCGGGCCGCCGCGCCGTTCGTGCCGGACCCGGCCGCGGCGATCGTCCTGGAGCCGACCGGCGGCGCGATCGTGCCGGTCAGCACCGGCCTGCTGTTCTTCACCGTCGAGGTCACCGGGGTCGCCGCGCACACGTCGGCGCCGTGGCGCGGGGTGGACGCCTTCGAGCGGCTCGTCTGGGTCCGGGACGCGCTGGCCGAGTTCGCCCGCAAGCGCGGCGAAACCTACCGGCACCCGCTGTTCACCGACGTCCCCACGGCGATCCCGTTCGCCGTCGGGACGGTCCGGGCGGGGACCTGGCGGGCGGCCGTGCCCGATCACGCCACGATGTCCGGCCGCATCGGGGTCGCGCCCGGCGAGTCGCTGGAGGACGTCCGCCGCGAGGTCGGGCGCGTCCTGGCGGAGGTCGCGGCGGCCGACGACTGGCTGCGCCGGCATCCGCCCACCATCCGGTGGGATCACGAGGGCCTGCCCGGCTGGGAGACGCCCGTGACGCACGGCCTCGTCCAGGCGCTGCGGTCGGCGCAGGTCGCGCGGGGCGGCCGGGAGGCGATGACCGGCTTCACCGCCGGATCGGACGCCGCGTACTTCGGCGCCCGCGGCGTGCCCACGGCGGTCTTCGGGCCCGGGGACGTGGCGCAGGCGCACGCCCCCGACGAGTCCGTCGCGGAACAGGACGTGATCAACGCCGCCGAGGTGCTGGCGCTGACCCTGACCCGTCTGGAGGTGACGGGATGACCGGCGAAGACAGGATCGACGAGAAGCGGGCGGGAGACGGCGCGACGATCCTGCACACGCTGGAGCGCGGGCTCCAGGTGCTGGAGGCCGTCGCGGCCGCGGACGGCACGGCCACCGCGAAGGTGCTCGGCCGCCGGCTCGGCATCAAGATCGGTACCTGCTACCACCTGCTGCGGACGATGGTGGCGAGCGGACATCTCGTCCGGCTGCCCGGAGGGCGCTACGACGTGGGCCCGCGCGCCGCCTCGCTCGGCCGGCTCCTGCAGAGCCGATCCGGGCCGTCGCCGGAGCTGGCGGTGATCCTCACGCGCCTGCACAACAAGACCCGCGAGACGTCCTACATCTCCGGCTGGTACCACGGCACGCTGATCCTCCAGCAATACCTGTCCGGCCTCCACACCCTGAGCGTCGGCAACCTTGAGGTGGGGTACGCGGCCCAGATGCACGCCCGCGCCTCATGCAAGGCGGTGCTGGCCTTCCTGCCGGAGGAACAGGTCGCCGCCATGTTCAAGGGCGTGCCGCTGGACGCGGTCACACCGAAGACCATCACCGACTTCGACGAGCTCACCGTCGAGCTCGCCCGCGTACGGCGGCAGGGCTACGCCGTGGACGACGAGGAGTTCAGTCCCGGCGTGTGCTGCGTGTCCGCCCCGTACTTCGGCGCCGAGGGCTGCGCCCCGGCGGGCGCGTTCACCGTGTCCGTGCCGACCACCCGGTTCGCCGAGCGGCGGGCCTGGCTGACGACGGAGGTCCGGGAGGCCGCGGCGATGGCGTCCGGCCTCATGCGCACCGGCCGGCTGGCCGTGACCGCACCGCGCGGCGCCTAGCGCCCCGGCCCGGCACGCCGGCCCGGCGGGCCGGCCCCCATATCGCGCGCCGCCCCTGGACGCGGTTCCGCACGGGAGGGCGGAGGCGCCGCTGAGCGCCGCCACGACGCCCGAATCGATCACACCGGAGAGGAGCGTGGGTATCCCCATGCCTGAAACAGCCGTATCACTCGCTCATCTTGAGGCGATGCAACGGATTCGATACTTCGAGGAGGAGGTCACCCGGCTGCGCGCCGCGGGCGACGTCGTCGGCTCCGTGCACCTGTGCGACGGGCAGGAGGCCGTCTACGTCGGCGCCTGCGCCGCGCTCGACCTGACCCGCGACGCGGTCTTCCCCACCTACCGCGGCCACGGCTGGACGCTGGCGTGCGGGGCGCCCCCGCACGCGCTGTTCGCCGAACTGCTCGGCCGCGCCACCGGCGTGAACGGCGGCCGCGGCGGCTCCGCCTACCTCACCGCGCCGCAGTACGGGATGTACGGCGAGAACTCGATCGTGGGCGCGGGCGCGCCGATCGCGACGGGCGCCGCGCTGGCCGCGACGTTCGACGGCTCCGGGCGGGTCGCGCTCGCCGCGTTCGGTGACGGCGCCATGAACCAGGGCGCCGTCCACGAGGCGATGAACTTCGCCGCCGTCCGTTCCCTGCCGGTCGTGTTCCTCATCGAGAACAACAGCTACTCGGAGCTGACGCCCATCGCCGACATGGTGCGCGTGGACCGGCTCTACAAGCGGGCCTCCGCCTATGGGATCCCCGGTGCCCGCATCGACGGCAACGACCCGTCGATCGTGCAGGACGCCGTGGCCGAGGCGGCGCGCCGCGCGCGCGCCGGAGAAGGACCCGTCGTGCTGGAGGCCATGACCCAGCGCATCGTCGGCCACTACATCGGCGACGTCCAGCACTACCGGCCGGCAGGCGACCTGGAGCGCGCCCAGGCCGCCGAGCCGATCGGCCGTCTGGTGGCCGCGCTGACCGAGCAGGGCGTTCCCGCGTCCGAACTCGACGCCCTCAGTGAGCGGGTGCGGGACGAGATCGCACAGGCCTCCGCGCGCGCTCTGGCCGACCCGCTCGCAGACCCCTCGACCGTCCTGGAGCACCTCTATGCCTGACAAGAACCTCTCCTACGCCGAAGCCGTCAACGCGGCATTGGCCCGTGCCCTGGAAGAGCGGCCGGAGACGCTGCTGTTCGGTGAGGACGTCGCGCTCCCCGGCGGCGTGTTCGGGGTGACGAAAAAC
The DNA here is from genome assembly GCF_900659635.1 of Actinomadura roseirufa. Lineage (GTDB taxonomy): Bacteria > Actinomycetota > Actinomycetes > Streptosporangiales > Streptosporangiaceae > Spirillospora > Spirillospora roseirufa. The sequence continues at coordinate 81,841 of NZ_CAACVB010000003.1, forward strand.
TTGCGGAAACGATTCGGAGAACGCGTTTTCGACACCCCGATCTCCGAGTCGGCGATCCTCGGCGGCGCCGTCGGCGCCGCGATGACCGGCCGCCGCCCGATCGCGGAGATCATGTGGGCGGACTTCTCCCTCGTCGCCCTGGACCAGCTCGTCAACCAGGCCGCCAACGTCCGCTACGTGTCCGGCGGCGCGCTCACCGCGCCGATCACCGTCCGCACCCAGCAGGGCGGCGCGCCGGGCGCGTGCGCCCAGCACGCGCAGAGCCTGGAGGCGTTCTTCGCGCACGTCCCCGGCCTGCGGGTCTGCATGCCGGCCACCCGCCAGGACGCCTACGACCTGCTGCTGTCGGCCATCTGGTGCGACGACCCCGTCGTCGTGATCGAGAACCGTACCCTCTACCACGCGGGCAAGGACACGGTGACGCTCGACGGGGCCGTCCAGCCCATCGGAGGCGCCGCCGTCCGCCGCCCCGGCACCGACATCACCGTCGTCACCTGGGGCGCGATGCAGCACCGGGTGCTCGAGGCCGCCGACCGGCTCGCCGCCGAGGGCATCGACACCGAGGTGATCGACGCCCGCTGGATCCGCCCCTTCGACCTCGACGCCGTCCTCGGCAGCGTCCGCCGGACGGGCCGTCTCGCCGTGGTGCACGAGGCGCACACCATCGGCGGCGTCGGCGGCGAGGTCGTCGCCGCCGTCGCCGAGTCCGGCACGCCGCTGCTCCGGCCGCCCGTCCGCATCGGCGCGCCGCCCGCGCGGATGCCCGCCGCGCCCGTGCTCGCCGACGCCGTGATCCCCACCGCCGACGTGATCGCCGAGACGATCGCCAAGGCCGTCCGATCCTGAGAGAGGACGCCATGACCGCCGTTCCACCCCCCGCCGGTCCGCGTCCCGCCGTCTCGATGCCCGCGTTCGCGCCCCTGTACGGCGTGGGCACCGAGTCGACGGCGCTGCGCTGGCTCACCGTCGAGTACCGCACCGACCCCGAGGTGATCGCCGGGCTGCTGCCCGCGCCGCTGGAGCCCTCGGGCGACCCCCTGGTCGCGATCTGGGTCGCCGAGTTCCTCGGCGCGGGCTTCCACCTGCCGGACGGCACCGTCGAACGCCGCCCGCCCTACTTCCAGGGCGGCGTCAGCGTGCGGTGCAGGAGAGGCGACGAAACAGGCGCCTACCCGCTGACCTTCTTCATCGAGGGGCTCAACCACGGCACCCTCGGCCGCGAACTGTTCGGGCTGCCCAAGAAGCAGGCCCGCGAGGTCGCGCTCACCGAGGACGCCTCGGGCGTCCGCGGCCGGATCGTCACCGCCGGCGGCATCGAGGTGATCGACGTCCACGCCCGCCCGGCGGACGACCCCGCCGGTCCCCCGGGCCCCGCCGACCCGATCCCGTCCTGGTTCGGTGCCCACTTCACGCTCAAGCTGATCCCCAGCGCCGAGGGCGACGGCTACGACGTGAGCCGGCTCGTCCGCGTCCCGTTCCGCTCCGGCGACGCGGCGGACGGGTGGCGCGGCACCGGCCGCGTCACCCTCCGCCCGTCCGCCGCCGACCCCCTCCACCTGCTCGCCTGCCGCGACGTGGTCGCCGCCCGCTTCGGCCGCGTGCGGCTCGACGTCGGCTTCGGCACCTACCTCGACCACGTCACCGAGATCCCCACCTTCGGCGTCCCCACCTGGTCCTGAAGCATCGGAGGTCCCGCCATGCACCCGGTCCCCACCCCGGACGGTCCCGCCCAGGACCGTCCTCGACCGCCGGTCGCCCCCGTCCGCCATCGCGGCGCCGTCACCGCCGCCGCGATCGGCAACTTCATCGAGTGGTACGACTTCGTCCTCTACGGCTACTTCGCCACGATCATCGCCCACGCGTACTTCCCCTCCGGCGACGAGGCGGCGGCGCTGCTGCTCACCTTCGCCGTGTTCGGCGTCAGCTTCTTCGTCCGGCCCGCGGGCGGCGTCCTGTTCGGTCACGTCGGCGACCGGCACGGCCGGCGGCTGGCGCTCTCCCTGATCATCATCCTCATCTCGCTCTCGACGGCGCTCATCGCGCTCGTGCCCTCCTACGAGACCATCGGCATCGCCGCGCCGCTGCTCATCCTGCTGCTGCGCTGCCTGCAGGGCCTGTCGGCGGGCGGCGAGTGGACGGGCGCCGCGTCCTACGTCGTCGAGCACGCCCCGCCCGGCCGGCGCGCGTTCTACGGGAGCTGGCAGACCGTCACCATCGTCCTCGGCATGATGGTCGCCGCGCTGACCTCGCTCATCCTCGGCGCGGTCCTCTCGGCCCCGGACCTCGACTCCTGGGGCTGGCGCCTCCCGTTCCTGCTCAGCGTCCCGCTCGGCCTGGCGGGGCTCTGGCTGCGGCTGCGGCTGTCGGAGTCGCCGGAGTTCAGCGAGGTCGTCAGCGCGGACCGGGTGGAGCGGGCGCCGCTGCGCGCCACCCTGCGCGCCGACCGGCGGTCGATCCTGCTGTGCGCCGCGCTGGTCTGCTCCCCCACGATGTGCACCTACGTCCTGCTCGTGTACGGGCCGACGTTCCTGATCGACGAGATGGACATGTCCGGCTCGCGGGCCCGCGCCGCCGGGTTCACCGCCATGGCCGTCCTCGCCGTGCTGATCGTCCCGCTCGCGCGGCTGTGCGACCGGGTCGGCCGGCGGCCGTTCCTCATCGGCGGCGCGGCCTGGGTGCTGCTGGCGGCCGTCCCCGGCTTCTACCTCCTGCACAGCGGGAACCTCGCCGTCGTCGCCCTCGGCCTCGTCGTGATCGTCGTCGGGGAGGCGCTGATGCTGGCGCCCCAGCCCGCCGTGTTCAGCGAGCTGTTCCCCACCTCCCGCCGCTACAGCGGCCTGTCCCTCGGCTACAACCTCGGCGTGATGATCTTCGGTGGGGCGGGGCCGTTCGCCGCCGCCGCGCTCATCGACGCCACCGGCTCGGCGTACGCGCCCGCGATGTACCTGTGCGCCGGCGCCCTCATCAGCCTGATCGCCGCCCTCCGCACCCCGGAGACGCTCCGCGCGTCCCTGCGCGGCGGCCCCGGGACGGAGGACGCGGCATGAGCGGCGCCGAATGGACCGAGAACCGTGAGGACCACGCGCTGCGCCCGGTCCCGCCGACCTACCAGCAGTGGAGCGTGTCCTCCCTGTTCGGGGTGATGTTCGGCATCACCACCGCGATGTTCTTCTTCTCCTGGGGCGGCACGCTCGTCCACGCCTACGGCACCCGCGACCTCGTCATCGGCCTCCTCCTCGCGACCGTGATCGTGGGCGCGCTCGCCTACCTGTGGACGGACGCGGCGTCCCGCACCGGCCTCGGCTCGGACCTGCTCACCCGCGGCGCAGGCTTCGGCTTCCTCGGCTCCACCGCCACCTCGCTGATCTTCGCCGTCAACTCGCTGCTGTTCTTCGCCTTCGAGGGCTCGATCATGGCCAACGCCGTCATGGCGCAGTGGCCGCACGTCCCGTCCTGGCTGGTCCACGCCGTCACCGGGGCCGTCTTCATCCCGCTGACCTGGTACGGGATGCGGCTGATGAGCATCCTCATGTGGGTCACGCTGCCGGTGTTCGCCGTCTTCATCACCTTGACGATCTGGCACGCGGCGCACACCTCGGCGGCGCCCGGCTTCTGGTCCTACGAACCGGCGCACCCGGCCGGCGGCGCCGCGGGACCGCCCGTCCTGCAACTGCTCGCCGCGGCGTTCGGAGTGGCGGGCACCATCCCCGTCGCCGCCGATTTCGGCCGGTTCATCCCTGCGCGGCGCCGCCGCGTCGGGTCGCTCGTCGTCGGCCCGGTGTTCACGGCCGCCACGTTCCTCGGTCCCACGCTGCTCGGTGCCTGGCTGTCGCTGCGCTTCGACGAGACCGACCCCGGCCACTACCTGCCCGCCGTCTTCGGGGTCTCCGGCGTGCTCTTCGTCATCACCACCCAGCTGCGGATCAACCTCAGCAACGTCTACTCCGGATCGCTCCAGTTCGCGGGCCTGTTCTGCCGCATCTTCGGGGTGACGCCCGGCCGGCACTGGTTCGTCGTCCTGACGGCCGGGCTCGGCACCGCGCTCATGTTCGGCGACCTGTACGGCCGGCTCAACGCCGTCCTCACCGTCGGCGGCGTGTTCATCACCGCCTGGATCGCCTGCGTCGTCGCCGACATGACGATCAACAAGCGGCTGCTGCGCCTGTCGCCGCCCGGGTTCGAGTACCGCCGATCGCGGCTGCGCGCCCTCAACCCCGTGGGCCTCGGCGCGATCGCCGGCGCGCTCGCGGTGTCCACGCCCCTGGCGTTCGGGGCGGCCGGGCCCCTCGGCAAGACGATCGCGTCCTTCGTCGCCGCCGCCGCGGCGTTCGTCCTGGCGCCCGCGATCGCCCTCGCCACCCGGGGCCGCCACTACACCGTCCCGTCCACCGCCGGGGACGTCACATCGGACGCGACGGCGACGTGCACGGTCTGCGGGGAGGAGCACGCGGCGGCCGACGTCGTCACCTGCCCGTTCCACCGCGGCCCCGTCTGCTCCGTGTGCTGCGCCGCCGAACGCAAGTGCAAGTCCCTGTGCAAGACCGCCCCGGTACTGGAAAGGAATCCCGCATGAACGAACTTCTGGCCCGGGTACAGCGCCTTGAGGACATCGAGCAGATCCGCCGGCTGAAGTACGACTACGCGCGGGCGTGCGACCTCGGCGCCGACCCCGACGCCCTGATCGCCCTCTTCGCGCCCGAAGGCGAGGTGACCTGGCGCAGCAACGTGTTCGGCGAGCACCGCGGCCACGACGCGATCCACCGCTGGTTCGGCGGCGTGGCCGGCATGATGCCCTGGGCGGCGCACTTCATGGACAACGCCGTGATCGACGTCGCCGCCGGCGGCCGCGCCGCGACCGGCCGCTGGGACCTGCTGGAGTTCGCCACGATGGTCCCGCTCGACGGCGCCGGCGACCCCGAGGCCGTCGTCATGTCCGGCTGGTACTCCGACGAGTTCCGCAAGATCGGCGACCGCTGGTACTTCTCCGTGATCGACATCGAGATGCGGCAGATGTCGGCGCTCGACGCGGGCTGGGTCCGGCAGCCGAACCGCGGCGGCGACCCCGGCGCCGTCTCCGCCGGGCGGGCGCTGCGGTGAGCGAGCCCTTCGGGACGCGCGACCTCCACCGGCGGGCCGGGCTCCTCGGCCTGCCGGTGGGCGCCGCCGAGGAGTCCGCGGTGCTGGAGCTCGTGACGGACATCCTCGACGTCGTCGGCGGGCTCGACGCCCCCTCTGATCCAGCCGCCGCTCAGCCGGGATGGCCGGTCCGCGACCCCACCCCCGAGGACGACCCGCTCAACGCCGTCACGCTGTGGACTGACGTCGAACCCACCACGGACGGCCCTCTCAACGGCATGCGCGTCGCGGTCAAGGACTCCGTCGCCGTCGCGGGCCTGCCCCTGTCGGCGGGTTCGGCGCTGCTCACCGGGTTCGTGCCGTCCACCGACGCCGCGGCCGTCGCCCGGCTGCGCGCCGCGGGCGCCCGCGTCGTCGCGGTCGCCCGGATGGACGAGTTCGGTCTGAGCGCCGGCGGCGACGCCGGGCTCGGCGGCCCCGTCCGCAACCCGTTCGACACCACCCGCACGGCGGGCGGCTCGTCCGCCGGATGCGCCGCCGCGCTGCACTATCCGGGCGTGGACGTGGCCATCGGCGCCGACCAGGGCGGCTCGATCCGCGTCCCCGCGTCCTGGTGCGGCGTCCTCGGGCTGAAGCCGACCCACGGGTTGGTCCCCTGCACCGGCACCGTCGGCATCGACCACACCGTGGACCACGTCGGGCCGCTGGCCAGGACCGTCGAGGACCTGGCCGCCGTCCTCCAGGTGATCGCCGGACGCGACCCGGACGATCCCCGCCAACCGCGGACCCCGCCCCCGTCCGACTACCTCGCCGCCGTCGGCTCCGCCCCGTCCGGCCTGGCGGGCGTCCGCCTCGGCGTCGTCCGGCAGGGCCTGGACGGCGCGACGCCACCGGTGGCGGACGCCCTGCGGCGGACCGTCCGGAACCTCCGCGACCTCGGCGCCGCCGTCACCGAGGTCGACCTCCCCGAGCACGCCGAGGCCGGCCCCCTCGCCTTCGGCACCACCGTGGAGGGCATGGCCGCGCTCTTCGAAGCAGGCGGCAACGGGTACCAGTGGTCCGGACGGTACTGGCCGGAGCTCGCGGCCCGAATCCACGCGGCGTGGCCCGACCAGGCCGCGAACCTCGGCCCGGCGGCCAAGGCGGTGCTGATCGCGGGTTCCCACCTGCGCGCCGCCCACCGCGGCGAACGGTACGCCACCGCGCAGAACGGCAGACCCCGCCTCGTCGCCGCCTACGAACGCGCTCTGGACGGCCTCGACGCGCTGGTCCTGCCCACCACCCCCGGGCTGCCGCACCCGGTGGACGAGCCGTCCGACACCGAGCGCGTGCGGCGCGGCTGGGCGGTCCTGGCCAACACCGTCCCGACCGACCTCACCGGCCACCCCGCGCTGTCGCTGCCGCTCGCCGAGGCGGACGGCCTGCCCGTCGGCGTCATGCTCGTCGGCCGGCCGTTCACCGAGGCGCGCCTCCTGCGCATAGCCGCCACCTGCGAACAAGCGGGACAGTTCTCAGCCACCCGTCCTAGGGGCACCTGAACCGCGAAGAGAACGACGCCGGAGAAGCTCGAAAAGGCCCCGACCGTCGCCGGAAGCAGCCGAAACCCGGCGACCAGAGAAAGGGATTGAACGGCGAAGGCCCCGCCTAGGCGGGGCCTTCGTGTGCGTCTGGGAAGAAATGCGCGGTCAGATGGTCGCCTCGGCCTCGGCCGGCCAGCTCATCCGGATCTGGACCCCCTTGGGCGTGGCCGAGATGTCCACGTCATCGGCGAGCCCGGCGATGACGGCCAGCCCCAGCTCGGCGGTCCCCTCACCCAGCCCGTACTCGAACTCGCCCGCGTCCTCGACCGACGGGAGGCCGCCCGCCTCGTCGTCACCGGGAACGGTGTCGCTCACGATGACCTCGAAGCGTCCGTCCGCTCCGGTCAGCTCGAGCCGGACGGGCTCGTCCGGGCAGAACTGGCGATGCGCCTCCACCGCACGCGAGCACGCCTCGCCGACCGCGAGCCTGACCTCGTCCAGCAACGCCTCGGCCACACCGCAGCGGCGTGCCACGGCGGTCACGATCAGGCGGGCGGTCCGGACGTGGACGGGCAGCGCACTGAAGGACAGTTCAACGGTCGCCATCTCAGCTACAGGCCGCCTACTTGGCGCCCTTGCGCTTCTCCTCGGCCTCGGCGATCGAGTCGTGAATGCCGAAGACCTTGGTCAACCCCGTGATCCGGAAGATCTTGAGGATGCGCTCCTGGGTGCACACCAGCTCCAGCGAGCCGTCGTGGGCGCGCACCCGCTTGAGCCCGCCGACCAGGACGCCGAGCCCCGTCGAGTCGAGGAACTCCACCTTCTCCATGTCCACGAGCAGGTGGAACTTGCCCTTGTTGACCAGGTCGATGAGCTTCTCGCGAAGCTTCGGCGCCGTGTAGACGTCGATCTCGCCCTCCACGTTGATGACGGTGAGGCCATCGTCGGTGGTGTAGTCGTTCACCTTCAGGTCCACAGATCCTCCAGCGCCGTGCAGCACAATCTGATCTCGCTTTTCCCGTCCCCCCTGTGCGGCGGACGGGTGGCGAGACTTCGCCGTGATTCAACCACGCTCCGGCGTCGTGTACGCACGTTATCGCCCACTCGGGCGAAAGTTCGCGCCATCCCGTCTGACCTGCTGATCTCGCGGTCAGGGCAGGGGGGACGGGCCCACCGGCGCCGGGGCGTTCCCGTTGTTTTGCCCAGGCTGGCAAACTGAAAACCTGATGGCCGCCCAAAGATCTTCACCCCCGCTGGACCGGCTCCTCGCCATGCCCTCGCGACGCGACCGCATCACCCATGTCGAACGTGTTCCCGCACGTGAGGGCCGTCATGCGGAATGGCCCCGATGGTCACCGCCGACCCTGCTGGAACGGCTGGCCGCCGCCGGCGTCCACGCCCCCTGGGAACACCAGGCCGCCGCCGCCGAGCACGCCCACGCCGGCCGGTCTGTGATCATCGCCACAGGCACCGCGTCCGGGAAGTCCCTGGCCTACCTGCTGCCCTCCGTGGCCGCGATCTACGCCGACGAGTCCCACGAGGGCACGACGCTCTACCTGTCGCCCACCAAGGCCCTCGCCGCCGACCAGCTCCGCTCCCTGCGCTCACTGCACCTCACCCGCGTGCGCGCCGTGGCCTACGACGGCGACACTCCGCGCGACGACCGCGCCTGGGCCCGCCGGCACGCCAACTACGTGCTGACCAACCCCGACATGCTGCACCGCTCCATCCTCCCCGGGCACGCCCGCTGGTCCTCGTTCCTGCGCCGGCTCCGCTACGTCGTCGTCGACGAGGCGCACGGCTATCGCGGCGTCTTCGGCTCCCACGTCGCGCACATCCTGCGCCGCCTGCGCCGTATCTGTGCCCGCTACCACGCGTCCCCCACCTTCGTCCTCGCCTCCGCCACCACGTCCGACCCCGCGCGCACCGCGTCCCGCCTCACCGGCCTGGACGTCGTCGCGGTCGACGACGACGCCTCACCCCGCGGCCCCGCCACCTTCGCCCTCTGGGAACCGCCCCTCACCGAACTGCGCGGCGAGCGCGGCGCCCCCGTCCGCCGCACCGCCACCGCCGAGGCCGCCGACCTGCTCGCCGACCTCGTCGTGGAGGGCGTCCAGACCCTCGCGTTCGTCCGCTCCCGGCGCGGCGCCGAATCGGTCGCGCTCGGCGCCAAGCGCGCCCTCCACGAGGTCGACCCCGCCCTCACGACCCGGGTCGCCGCCTACCGCGCCGGCTACCTCCCCGAGGAGCGCCGCGCCCTCGAAGCCGACCTCCGCTCCCGCGCCCTCGTGGGCCTGGCCAGCACCAACGCCCTCGAACTGGGCGTGGACGTCTCGGGCCTCGACGCCGTCCTCGTCTGCGGCTGGCCCGGCACCCGCGCGTCCCTCTGGCAGCAGGCCGGCCGCGCCGGACGGTCCGGCCAGGCCGCGCTGTCGGTCCTCGTCGCCCGCGACGACCCGCTGGACACCTTCCTCGTCCACCACCCCGAGGCGATCTTCGGAACGCCCGTCGAGGCGACCGTCCTCGACCCCGACAACCCCTACGTCCTCGAACCCCACCTGTGCGCCGCCGCGTCCGAACTGCCCCTCACCGAGGACGACCTCGCCCTCTTCGGCCCGTCCACCACGAGCCTGCTGCCCGACCTCGTCCGCCGCGGCCTGCTGCGCCGCCGCCCCGCGGGCTGGTACTGGACGCGCCGCGACAGGGCCGCCGACCTGGCCGACATCCGCGGCGCCGGTGACGCCCCCGTCCAGGTGGTGGAAGCGGCGACCGGACGTCTCCTCGGCACCGTCGACGAGGCGTCCTCGCACACCACCGTCCACGAAGGCGCCGTCTACCTCCACCAGGGCGACTCCTTCATCGTCCAGACCTTCGACCTGGACGATTCCGTCGCCCTCGTCGAACCGGCGGACCCCGACTACTCGACCACCGCCCGCGACGTCACCGACATCACCATCGCCGAACGGCTCCGCTCCACCTCCTGGGGCGAGGCCACCCTCTGCTACGGCACGGTCGACGTCACCCGCCAGGTCGTCGCCTACCAGATGCGCCGCACGCAGACCGGCGAGATGCTCGGCGAGAAGCCCCTGGACCTCCCGCCCCGCACCCTGCGCACCCGGGCCGTCTGGTGGACGCTCACCGAATCCCAGACCGAACGCCTCGGCGACCTCGACCTCGCCGGCTCCGCCCACGCCGCCGAGCACGCCTCGATCGGCCTGCTCCCCCTCTTCGCCACCTGCGACCGGTGGGACATCGGCGGCGTCTCCACCGCCCTCCACCCCGACACCGGGCTCCTCACGGTCTTCGTGTACGACGGCCACGAGGGCGGCGCCGGCTTCGCCGAACGCGGCTACGCCGACGCCCCGTCCTGGCTCCGCGCGACCCGCGACGCGATCGCCTCATGCGAATGCGAATCCGGCTGCCCGTCCTGCATCCAGTCACCGAAGTGCGGCAACGGCAACGACCCCTTGGACAAACAAGGCGCCCTGACCCTCCTAGCCGAACTCCTGGCAGAAGCCCCCTAGAACCAACCCCAACCCGATGAAGCTCGCCTCACCAGGTTGGTCGCGCTCTCGCGCGCCCAATGCACCAGCTCACCGGAAGCCGTGCGCCCCGTGGAACGCCCAGAAGTCGAGCGGCCAGCCAAGGCATCTGAACCAGAACCACGAACTCAGATCGTGTTGCAACCTGGGCCGAGATTGCAGTCAACCAGCAAGCCGCCAGGCGAGCCCGTAGGCCGGTATGGCAGTCGCCGCGGCCTAGTTCGGGGCCATCCGCTGGACGGGAATGGAAGTCTCGTCCAGACCACGCCGGGCTTGGGCCAGCGCCTGCTGTAGCTTCCGCCGTTCCATCTCCAGCGTTTGCAGGGACTCCTCGTGCTCTTCCCGCAGGTCCCTCAGCTCGCGACGCAGGCCGATCGCGTGCCTGACCCCGAGGACCGCGACCGCGGCGCCCGCCATGAACACGATGGCGACGACGGCACCCGCCATGAAGACGTGCCACTGCTCGGTGACCCCCGGCACCTCGTGCCCGAACACGGTGAGGCTCGTCGCCCCCGTGTTGTCGACCACGACCGCCGCGGCCACCACCACCGCGGCGAGCACGAGGACCAACCCCAAGAAGACCATGCGGAGGCACCCTTCTTTGGCCGACGATCCGGGGGATTCGACTGGCAAGGCAGCCTAGACCGTGCACAAAACGGTCGCCAGCCCCGCTAACAGAAGAGCCCCGAAGTACGCGGCTCTGAGCGGGCGAGGGTCACGTGCGACGTGCGCGACCCTTCGTGCCGGTGGGTTCGGCAACGTCGGCGGGCTTCTTCTCGGCGGGCGGGCGCCGTCGTCCGCCCGGCCGGGACCGCACACCCTCGTGCCGGACGGCCACCGCTTGCACGGGCCCTGTCTTGGCGAGGGCTTCGGCGCGCGCGATCCGCTCGCGTGCCGCGCGGACTCGTGTGCGTCCGGTGCCACCACGGGCGATCCGCGCGGCCATGCCGAGGCTGCTCGTCCCGGCCTGGTGCACGCGCATGCGACGCGTCCAGGTACCGAGGTGAGCCGCGGCCACCAGCAGCACGAGTGCGATGGCGACGCTCCTCCCCCATTGCAGCCGGTCCGTGCCGGCGACCTTCTGAGCCTTGGGCGCGTCGGCGATCTGCGGGGTCGGGTAGGTGAAACCTGGCGTCGCGCCATCGGGCTGAACGGACGGCAATGTCACCGGCGACTCGTTGTTGAACGGGGTCAGCGGCGCACTGGAGTTCGACCGCGTGGCGCCCGACGACAGCGACGGCGCCGAACCGTGAGGAACGGTCCCCGTCTTCCCGCTGCTGACGAACGCACCGGCTGTCGTCGCCCCCGAACTGATGGATCCACCCGTGCCCGTCGAGCGCTTCGCCCGCACGCCCACGGAGACAGAGCCGCTCGACCGCGTCAGCGACAAGGTCGCGGTGCAGTTCGCGCCCGAACACATGGACCCCACCGAACCGGACGCCGAGCCGGCACCGGCCCCGGACAGCGTGTAGCCGGTCAGGTCCTGCTCCCCGCCGCGCTTCCAGCGGACGACGAGCTTGCCGGACGACACCCGCGCGGACACACCGCTCGGCGCGGCAGGCGGGATCCGCACCGTGAAGGGGTGCACCTCACCGTAGGAAAGTCCGGTCTGCTTGCCCTTGAGGAAGACCCGGTACTGCCCGTTCCGGCTGATCGGAATGGAGCCCGACAGGTCGCCCCACAGGCTCTTCTCCGCGAGGAGCACACCGGACCTGCCCGGCCCGTCGTAGCGCAGCTGCATGGTGAGCGCGAGGTCGAAGTGGGCCCGAGCGGTCACTTGGGAACCGCTCGTGATGACCGTGCCCGCCGCCGGGGAGAGCACACCGGTCGTGGCGGCCCTCGCGGGCGATGCGCCGAGGATCGGGGCGCTCATCGCAAGGGGGGCCGCGAGCACGCCTGCACCGATCCTGCGAATGATGGCCACGACCTCATTCCCTTCGTCGAACAAGCCGCCGACAGCGCGGTCCCGCTGGTGCGGCCGACCTTTCCCAAGGATGACCGCAGGCTCAAGGCAGCGTAACGTACTAACGGGTAACTAAGGTCACAGCTCGGTGACAAAGAGTCCGCGGACCAACACGCTCCACCTCCGCACTTCATTGACATTCTGTGCAACGAACCGTCCCGCCCCAGGTCACGCCCACTGGACCCGCTCTGGCGCGAGACTCCACCCGGACGACACCGATCCCGAGTGGCACGTCCACCGGACGCCAGACCGAGACGTCCACGACCTCTCCGCGCACCACGCACCGCGAGACGCGCACTCCGGACGAGGCCGCGACACTCCGCACCCGAGCGCAGGCGACCCCGCCCCCATCCGGCACATGCTCCGCCCCGGCCAGTGCCGCAAGATCCGCCGCAGCGTCCACCCGATGCCGCACCCCCCGCACTCCCCCAACGGCCACCGCGGCCCCTCCCACCAGCCAGATGATGGCCAGGAACCCGACTACCCAGATCGTCCCGGCCCCCCGCTCCCGCTCACACCGCCCCACCGCGGCCTCCTCCCACCAACAACCCGAAGCGGCGCGCCCTCCTCCACCGCGTGCAATACCTCAGCGGCAGCGAGCCGCTCGCCAGCGCCGCCGCCGCGACCAAGCCGCTCCGCAGATCCCCACACGACTGCGGCAACGCCCACCAACCCGCGCAGCATCCTCAGGACCAGGCAACGACGAGGCCGTCACCCCCCTCAACGCCGACTGAGTCTCCCCAACCCCCGGCTCGGCCCCCCACCACCCGGCCCAGCCCCCTCAACACACCGGCCCAGCCTCCCCAACCCCCGGCCGAGTCTCCCCAACGCCTGGCTCGGTCTCCCCACCGCCCGACCCAGCCTCCTCAACACACCGGCCCAGCCTCCCCAACCCCCGGCTCGGCCCCCCACCACCCGACCCAGCCGCTCAACACACCGGCCCAGCCTCCCCAACCCCCGGCCCAGCCTCCCCAACACCCGGCCGAGTCTCCCCAACCCCCGGCTCGGCCCCCCACCACCCGGCCCAGCCGCTCAACACACCGGCCTAGCCTCCTTAACTCCCGGCTGAGTCTCCCCAACACCCGGCTCGGTCTTCCCACCGCCCGGCCCAGCCCCTCGACGATCGGCTTAGCCTCCCCCAACGCCCGGCTCGGTCTCTGCGACGGCGTGGGCATGGACGACCAACGGCGGCAACCCCGTGGCCTTTGGTGCCTTGACCGGCGTGGAAACGTCGACCTCCACAGTGGCTCCGTCACGACGCAGCCTCACCGACGCGCCCGCCGGAACCGCCTTCACGACCAGGGCACGCACGGCGGCAAGGGACTCGCCCCGCGCCGCCGCCCGCGCGCCCGTCCGCGCCGCGTCCGCACAGGCGAGCTGTGCGGAGGCGGCCAACACCCCCCACAGCGCGATCGCCGTGACCAGCACGAGGCTGGGCAGTGCCACGGCGATCTCCGCCGTGGCCATGCCCCGCTCACGCACGCCCCGAGCACTCACCCGGCGAGCTGAAGCGCCCGACGGATGATGCCTAAAAGGAGGGTCTTGACCTCCGAACTGGTAACGATCTTGAAGAGCAGCCCGGCGAACGCCGCCGCCGCGATGGTGCCGACCGCGTACTCGGCGGTGGACATGCCCTGGTCCCTGGCCTCGGTTCGCCATCGCCGCACCACAGCCCGTATCACCTGCATGAAGGCTCCTTCCCTCGCCCATGAACGCCTGTCTGCGTCCTGTCCAAGCATGTGGCGCCATCACTCTCAGCGATGCACGAACGACAACCTGTGGATAACTCCGGCTCGCTACCCGCTCCGACCTGGTTTGGGGGTCTTGTCCGCCGTGAGGAGGACGTCCGGGTGCATGCCTCGCAAAGCGGAGAAGGCCGAATGGCCGGGACGTTGACCACCGACAAACGCGGCGAGGTTCGTGACTGGGTGTCCCCGGCACCAGAACGCCCACAACCCAGGTGGGGGCGGGAGGGGTCCCCAGGTCGCCGACCTAGCGCGCCGTGCATGCCACCCCGAGGCCAGCACCAAGCCGTAAGGCACGGCGCGCGGTACCCGGCCAGGTGATCGGCTGGAGGCGTCATCCGAACGAACGGGAAGGTCAGGCCTCGTTAGCGACTTGGGGGCCGGCGGCGAAGCCGCGAATGAGTTCCCAGACGCCGATGGGGTCTTCTTCTTGAGCGAAATGACCCGCGTCGGGCACCAGCGCGGTCCTCAGATTGCGGACTCCCGCGTCGCGAAAACCCTGTGCGTAGCGGGTGATATCGCCGCCTTCGCCGTCCCCTCGCACATAGAGCAGCGGCGTGTCGACCGGTGCGGCCTCAGCGAGGGCGATGTTGTCTCGGACGTCTTGGGGGAACGCCCGGTAGAGATCGAACCCGGCGGCGAGCGCGGTGGCGCTGCCGTAGGCGGCGGCGTGGGCGGCCCGCGAACGCGAGGAGATCCTCTCCGGGTCCACCGAGAGCACGCGATAGAAGTAGTCGAAGTATTCGGCCTGATGCCCCTGGACAAGGGCCTCGGGCAGCGCCGCCACAGCGTGGAATCCGAAGTGCCAAATGTAGGGATTGGCCAGGACCTCGGTCCACGGGTCCACACCGGGGATCACCGTGTTCATGATGACCGCCCGGGCCAGGTCGCCATACTGCCGGAGATAGGCGTAGGTGACCATCCCGCCGGCATCGTGACCGATCAGCGTGAGATCGGTGAGCGCCAGGCGCTGGACCAGTCCATGGATCGCCTCCGCCAGCCGCAGCTTCGTTCCGCCGGTGACGGCTCCGACGGATTCGCCGATCCCGGGCAGGTCGATGGCGATGACCCGAGCGTCGGTGGCGGCGTCCATCACGCCTTCCCAGGTCCGCCATGACTCCGGCCAACCGTGGAGGAGCAGGTACGGCCTGCCCCGCGGATCCCCCGCTTCGACCACGTGCAGAGACAGGTCGCCGACCGGCAGGTGGGCGTGACGCCACTCACTAGACATGTTTTATGTCTATCAGAGGACATGAATCATGTCTATCTACTAGCATCGCGGGCATGGATGACGGTGGCGACGATCTCGCGTTCGAGCAGGGAACGGGCTTTCTCCTGGCGCGACTGGGGTCGCTGGCGTCACGGTCATGGACGGCCTTCCTGACCGGACACGATCTGACTCAGAGCCAGTACACGGTCCTTGTGGCCCTGAAGGAGCAGGGCCCGGTCGGCCAGCGACGCCTGGCCGGACTGGTCGCCGTGGACACCCGCAACATCGTGCCGGTCCTTGACGCCCTGGCTGCCAGGGGGCTCGTCGACCGGCGGATCGACGACACCGACCACCGCCGGCGCATCATCGCCCTCACCACCGCCGGACTCAACGTCATCGACGCCATCGCGGCAGCCGCCGATGCCGAACAGGATCGGTTCCTCGGCGCCCTGAGCCACCGTCAGCGAGAAAGCCTCAACCGCCTGCTCCGGCAGGTCTACGACTCCCACCTCCGCGCCCGCGACTAACCCCCCACCCTCGGTGACGTCGTCCGATGTCGCGGCCGGAAGCTGAACCTAGGCGACGAACGCACGTGAGTACTGGGATTACGTGGCCGGCCGTCGGTGGGGTGCCCACTGATGCTGGCATCGCTCCCTGTTCGCCGGCCCGACGGTTGTCACTGCACTCTGGGAGCGGTCCGTAGGCAGTCGAGCGGTCCGAGGGCAGTCGCTGATTGATGGCGAGATTGTTGGGCGAGCACGCTCGGCGACGCGGTCTGCACCTCGGCTTCGCATCGACGTCGTCACGTGGTCGTGCCGTCGCCACGGTGCAGGCCGGTGGTGGCGGGGCTGCTGAGCGAGCACGGTCAGCGGCTGGGCCTTACCTCGGCTTCGGGCCGGCCTCACCAACAGGGTTGTGCCACCGCTGCAGTGTGGACGAGCGGTGATGCGGCTGTCGGGCCGACCAGGGGCGTCGTCATCCGGGCGGGCGGATCGTCGAGGCGACCCGGCGATGACCGGGACCACCCCTTTGCGGCTGGCCTCGGCCCGGGAACGTGCCGTCGCCGCGGTGTGCACGGCGGTGCTGTCCGCGTGCTCGGGCTACGTCCAGCCCGACGACCAGCGCCATGCTCATCCGGGGGAAGGGGGCCGTCGAAGCGATTCCAGCAATGGCAGAGACGACCCCTTTTGGACTGGTCTCGGCACCGAGATCGTGCGTCGTCACAGTGTGCGCGGCGGTGATGTCCGCACTCCCGCGCTACGTCCGACCCCAACGACCAGCGCCATCCTCATCCGGGCAGGTGGATCGTCGAGGCGACCCCGACGATGACCGGGACCACCCCTCGCGGCTGGCCTCGGCACCGGGATCATGCCGCCGTCACAGTGCGGGCGCCGGTGATGTCCGCGCTCTCCGACCATGCGCAATTCGAAGACCAGGGGCGTCGTCATCCGGGCGGGCGGATCGTCGAGGCGACCCGGCGATGACCGGGACCACCCCTTTGCGGCTGGCCTCGGCCCGGGAACGTGCCGTCGCCGCGGTGTGCACGGCGGTGCTGTCCGCGTGCTCGGGCTACGTCCAGCCCGACGACCAGCGCCATGCTCATCCGGGGAGGAGGAGTGTCGAGGCGATGCCGGCGATGGCGGGGACGATCCCGAGCAGGACGAAGGCGGGGAGGAAGCACAGGCCCAGGGGGGCGAGTGCGCGTATGCCCGCGGATCTGGCCCTGGTCGCGGCGGCCGTCCGGGCGACACGTCGCTGGTCTCGGGCCAGGCGGCCCAGGGAAGGGGCCAGGGCCGCGCCCGTGGAGGCCGCCCGGACGGCGGTGCGCGCCAGCGGCGCGAGCGTCGGCTCTTTCGCCAGGGCCAGCCACGCCTCGGTCGGATCGGCGCCGAGCCGGATCTGGACGGCCACCGCGTGCAGTTCGTCACCTAAGGGGCCACCGACCGCCTCCGCTACCGCCTCGACGGCCCCGCGCCATGGCGCGCCTCCGCGCAGACAGGCGGCAAGGAGATCGATGGCCACCGGGAGGTCGGCCACCAGGCGCGCCCGGCGGCGTTGACGCTCCGCGCTGCCCAGGCGGGTGAACGAGTACCGGACGGCCAGGCCGGCGAGAAGGCCCATCACGCCGCCGACCGGTCCGCCCACCACCACGAAGCACAACAGGCCGGTCGCGGTCGATGCCGCTCGCCGCAGGATCACGTCCCTCCGCCCGGTCTCGGTGGCCTGCGGGCCGTGGCCGCTGCGCTTGCGGCTCGGGTTCTGGGTCCGCGTGCGCTTCTCAGGATCCGCCGAGGTCATCGGCCGGGCTGATCGCTCAGCGTGTTCCGGCGTCGGCCGAAGCCGCCTTGAGGTCGTGGGCTCTGGCAGCCGCCGGACGAGCCGTCGGGTCGCGGCGTTGACGCCGCGCGGGGAGAGAAAGCCTGCCACCGCCGCGCAGAGGATGGCCAGAAACACCGTTCTCCTCCGTTCGTCAACTCTCCGGCGGCGCGTGCATACAGCCGTTCGGTTCCGACTTCATACGGCGATGCGGCTCCGTCAGAGGCACTTGTTGTGCGTCTTGTGGGAATCTGGGTGGTTTGTTTGGGATGCGCGGTAAGGGGCTGCGATGTGCGAGAAATGGCCTGATGTGTGGGGGGAGCGAGTTGTTCTTGTGGGTGCCGGTCTTGCAGATGAAGGGGCGGGGGCCGGGGCTGCTATTGATGTGACCTTGGCGGTCTTCCGTCTGTTCGTGGGGGGCGATGGCGGTCTAGAGGCTGGCCGAGTGGATTGCCGAGAGGTGCGAGTGGCCGACGATGTGGGGTGGGCTTTTGGTGCTCGGGCTAGGGAGTGGGGCATTCGGCGGCTTGGGCCAGGCGGCGGGTCCACCAGAGTCCGGTGGCGTTGAGGGCCGTGCCGGTGATCAGGCAGGCCAGGCCGGGCAGCGAGCCGCAGAGGAAGGCCAATGGGTGAGCGCCCAGGGCCCCGGCCATGGCGATCCCCAGGATCGGGAGCGCGGCCAGGAGGCGAGCCGTGGCACGGGGACCGGCCAACTGGACGGTGATGTCCTGGCGTTGGGCCTCTTCGTCCCGGAGGGCGGCGGCCAGGCCGTCCAGCACGGTGGCGAGGGTGCCGCCGCGTTCCGAGCCGACGCGCCAGCAGGCGGACAGGAGGCGGAGACCCTCGGCGCCCGGGATCCGCGCGAGTCGCTCAAGGTGGTCGGGGACTTCCGGTGGGGAGTTCGCCATCGGGCCCGGGGCACCCGGTGTAAGGAGCGTCTCGGCGACGTGGGGGTCGAGGACGGCGGCGGTGACCGCGAACGCCTCGTCCGGGGTGCGGCCCGCGGCGAGCTCGGCGGCCATCCCGTCGCAGAGCTCGATGACCGCGGTGCGCCATCGTCGCGGGCGGCCACGGCGCTCCCGGACGGCCTCGATCCTGCTCCTGAGGGAGGCCACCGGCTCCGGTGGTGGCGTGAACAGGCGGTCGAGCCGTTGAGCGGCGGGCGACGAGGCGAGCAATGCCCACAGCGCGGCGGCGGAGAAAAGGGCGGCGAGACCCATGGAGCCGATCATGGTGACTCCAGGCGGGCCTTGAGGTCGGCGGCGCCGGAAGCCGCGACGGTCTGCCCCTCGGGGGTGAAGGAGACGGCGGGGACCACGCCGACGAAGCCGTCGGCCGCACGCCGCAGAAGGCAGATCTCGGCTACCCGGCGGCGGCCGCCGGACGGGTCGCGGACCAGGTGGACGACGATGTCCAGGGCGGCGGCGAGCTGGCTGTGCACCGCTTCGCGGCTGAGGCCCGCCGCACAGGCGAGCGCTTCGAGACGGGCCGGGACGTCCGCGGCCGTGTTGGCGTGAAGGGTGCCGCACCCGCCCTCGTGCCCGGTGTTCAGGGCCTGCAGGAGGACAACGACCTCGTGACTTCGGACCTCGCCGACGACGAGGCGGTCGGGGCGCATGCGGAGCGCTTGGCGGACCAGGTCGTTCAGGGTCACGCCACCGGCGCCCTCCATGTTCGGGGGGCGGGCCTCCAGCCGGACGACGTGCGGGTGGTCCGGTCTGAGCTCGGCGGAGTCCTCCACCAGGAGGAGGCGTTCGCCCGGATCGGCAAGGCCCAGCAGGCAGCTGAGCAGCGTCGTCTTGCCCGTCCCGGTCCCACCGGAGATCAAGAAGGCGGCTCGGGTCTCGATGAGGGCGGCGAGCAGGGCGGCGCCTTCGGCCGGGACGGTGCCGGAGCCGATCAGCTCGTCGAGGGTGAAGGCGCGGCGGCGCGGAAGCCGCAGGGAGAGGCAGGTGCCGTTCGGGGCGATCGGTGGGAGCACGGCGTGCAGCCGGACGCCTCCGGGGAGGCGCGCGTCGGCGTAGGGGGAGGCGTCGTCGAGGCGGCGGCCCGCCGCGGCGGTGAGGCGCTGGGCGAGGCGGCGCAGGGCGGTCTCGTCGGGGAAGCGGACGGCGGTGCGGACGAGGCCGCGGCCGGCGTCGACCCAGACCTCGTCCGGGCCGTTCACGAGGACGTCCGTGACGTCGGGCGAGCGTAACAGCGGTTCGAGGGGACCGGCTCCGACGAGGTCGGCGCGCAGTTCGTCGGCCAGGGTCAGGACCTCGCGGTCGCCGAGGAGGCGCTCCTCGGCGCGCAGCGCGGCGGCGACCCGGCCGGCGGTGGGTTCGTCGCCGGTGCCGGCGAGCCGGTCGCGGACGACGTCGGCGAGCCTGGTCACGCGGCCTCCCGGTACTCGTAGGGCTGGAGGGCGAGGTCGGCGAGGATCCGGTCGCAGAACTCGGCGAGGGGACCGCGGCGGCAGACCCGGGCGAGGTCGCCCTCGTCGACGGCGGTGGGGAGGCGCCGATCGCGTTCGAACACGCCGGTGACGGGGAGGTCGAGGGACCGCGCGACCGTCTCGGCCGTCAGCCCGCCGGGCGCGGGGCCCTGGACGACCAGGCGGAGGTCGGCGGTCTCCCGGCGCAGCGCGGCGGCCAGGCCGTCCGCGGCGACCGTCGCGCGGACCTCGGCGGGGACGAGCAGGAAGGTGACGTCGGCGGCGCGCAGGGCCGCCCGGCCCGTCTCGCCCGGATAGCGGGGGACGTCGACGACGACGAGGTCGAAGCCGCGGACGGCGGCGTCGAGCAGGGACAGGGACGCCTCCTGGGGGACGGGGACCGGCTCGCCCCGCCGCCAGGACAGCACCGACAGGTCGCCGCAGCGGGGAAGAGACTCGCGGAGGGTCGCGGGGCTCAGTCGGCCCTTGCGCTCGGCGAGGTCGTGCCAGCGGACGCCTTCGCGCTCCTCCAGGCCGAGCATCAGGTCGACGCCGCCGCCGAGCGGGTCGGCGTCGACGAGGAGGGTGCACAGGCCCGTCCGCGCGGCGCCGAGGCCGAGGGCCGCGGCGAGGACGCTGGCGCCGGCCCCGCCGCGGGCGCCGACGACGCAGATCGTCGCGCCGCGGGCGCCCTCGGGCTCGGTGG